>CANQVC010000027.1 GCA_947627195.1 uncultured Bacilli bacterium | reverse complement strand
AGTTCAAATCATTTCCTCCTTTATACCAAAGGGTGCGAGCGGGAAATATCGCCTTCTATAAGAAACGAAACCCAGAGGTGTACGACAAAATGTTAGCACACTTAATTGAGAAGACCAAACAAGATAAAATGTTCGGCGAATGGAATGACTATGGCAGACTGTTAGATTATTAAACTTCAATTTAGTGGATAAATATATTTGAGCGAGTAATAATTCAGGCGTACTCGTGGCTTATAATTGTGAGCAAACAATCATTTAGATTATAATATAAGAGTAGAAGAAAATTACAAAATATGAATAATTCATATATTAATTTGTATAGAATAAAAATAAGGTGGTATATATGAGCATAAGTGATGCATTTTTGGTGGGAATATTCTTATTCTTCATAGGTAGTTGTTGTGGTTATTTACTGGAAGTGTTTTGGCGTAGATTTGTTTCCGCAAAAAAATGGATTAACCCTGGCTTTTTGACAGGACCATATCTTCCCCTTTATGGATTTGGCGTTGTGGGACTTTTTCTTGTCTCTTTGCTCCCTATTCATACTAGTAAACAGTGGCTTGATGCACTTATAATAATTCTTATTATGGGTATTGCCATGACTGTAATCGAGTACATAACAGGGCTAATTTTCATTAAGGGACTTCGAATAAGATTATGGGATTATTCAAAACAATGGGGCAATATTCAAGGCATAATTTGCCCACTATATTCTTTCTTTTGGTTAATCGTTGCTGCGATTTATTACTTTGTTATCGATGCAAAAGTCATTAATGCTGTGGTTTGGTTTGTTAACAATATTCAATTCGCTTATGTTGTTGGTGTGATTTCAGGAATTTTTATCGTAGATTTATGCCATTCAATAGGACTTGGTAGACGTATTAAGTGCTTTGCTGATGAACACAATGTTGTCATTCATCTAGAAAAGTTAAAAGAAACCATTTATGACAAAACGTCGGAACTGTATAATAAACATCCTGGTTTCTTTTTTCCATTAAAGCTTCTTTCATCTTTCAAAGATCAACTGGCTGAAATCAAAGAAAAATTTTCAACTTCTCGTAAAAAATAGTAGAAATAGTAAAGAAGTCATAATGTTCAATCAATGATTTTATTACATTTGATACAACTTCTTAAATCGTTTTTATAATTAATACTAAAATTCATATACTGCTTTACTTTGCATTTAAAGTGAATTTAATTGTAATAATAAGTTATTTACAAACATTTTTATAATTGTTATAATTTTAGTGTGAGATAAAAAATGGAAAATCTTGGCAAAAAATTAGAAAGAGTTCTTTATAAATTGCGAGACAAAATAAATGTTATGTTAAAGACATAAAATGGCAAATAGATGATTAAAATATTTTTAATATTTTATTAATGCAAAATATTAAAGAATATATGCTGTGCATACTTATTATAATCTTAATTGTTATAAATAATGAATATTAATAAAGAAAGTGTGATAGAGTTAAAAACCTTATTCACACTTGTTTTATTTCATTAGAAATTTTAATTAAATCATCATATTCCATCAAAAAAGCACATAAAATACAACTATATTCCCTTAAAAAAATATAAAAACATATTCACATTCCCTTGATTTTTTTAATTTTTTGATATAATAATTATAAATGGTGATAAAGAATGTTGAAAAGGAAAATATATGATGATTTATTAAAATGGAAAAACACAAAAAATAAAAAACCACTTGTAATTAAAGGATTAAGACAAGTAGGTAAAACATATATTGTTAAAAAGTTTGCTGAAGAAAATTATGCGAACGTAATTTATCTTGATTTTAGAAAAAATCAAGAGTTACGTTTTATATTTAATCACTCATTTATTATAAATGATTTGATTAGTCAAATAACTGCAAATATTAGAGATGCTCATGCAATTCCATATCATACACTTATTATACTTGATGAGATACAAGATTGTCCAAATGCTCGCTCCTCTTTAAAATATTTTTATGAAGATGGAAGATATGACGTTATTTGTACAGGCTCTTTACTTGGTATTAAAGGCTATAGTAAAAAACATGATAATGCTATTCCAGTTGGGTATGAAGAAGTTGTTTATATGAAACCACTAGATTTTGAAGAATTTATGTGGGCAAATGGTATTGAAGATAATATCATTGAGGAATTAAAAATTTGTTTTAGAGAATGTAAAGAAGTGTTACCTGCAATACATTTAAGATTAACAGATTTATTTCGTAAATATATTTGTGTAGGTGGAATGCCTGAAGTTGTTAATTCATTTATTGAAACAGGTGACTTAAATAGAACATTAAAATTACAACGTAACATATTAGAATCATATCAAGATGATTTTGGACGTCATTTGAAAGACGATAATAGTCTATATGTTGATCAAAAAGAATTAGCTTCTATTTTAGCTGTATTTCGATCTATTCCAAGTCAACTTGCCAAAGAAAATAAAAAATTTCAATTTTCTAAGATTAAAGAAAAAGAAAAAAGTGACAATTTTAAACGTGCTTTAGAATGGCTTGAAGATTCGGGAATTATAAGTCGCTCTTACAATCTTTCTATTCCTGAATTACCGTTGGAAGGAAATAAAATCAATGACACTTTCAAAGTGTATATGCAAGATAGTGGTTTATTTGTTGCTATGCTAGAAGATGGAACTCAAGCAGACATTTTAAATGGTAATTTATTAATTTATAAAGGTGCTATTTACGAAAATATAATTGCTGATGCATTTTCAAAAATGAATCGCAAATTATATTACTTTCATCGCAATAGTGGATTAGAGATTGATTTTGTAACTAGATTTAGAGGAAAATGCACATTAATTGAAGTTAAAGCAACAAATAGTAAATCAAAATCACTTAATACAATTTTAGATGACAAAGAACATTATCATGTTGAAAGAGGAATTAAAATTCGTGATGGAAATATTAAACAAATTGGTAATGTCCTTTATCTTCCTTATTATCTTGTTTTTTTAATACAAGAATATTAATTATTATTTTAAAAAAATAAAAACTCTAAAAAATTTTTAAATGTATATAAGATATTATAGAATATATAAAGGAATATGTTATTGTTAATAATAAAATATAAAATTTATTAAATATATTTATAGAAAAGAATTTATAAATATGATATACTTATATTGTAAATTAAGAAGGAGAAATCATATGAAATATTATAAACTAAAAGTTTCTCTTAATGAATAAGAAGATAGGCTTAACCGAATTTTATTGTTTAAAAAGAATAGTACTTTAGATGATTTAACATTTACAGTTTTATCAACATTTAATACTTTATATTATCATATGTATTCATTTAAAGATGATAAAAATGTTTATGAATGTGAAATAAGTTATCAAGAAGCTAAACAATATAATTATACAGATATTGGTTTACAAATTTATTCTGTCACACTTGATCAATTAATTATGAAAAATAATAAATTTTTAATGATTTACGATTTTGGGGCAAATTATGAATTTGTTATTGAAATATTAGAAGAAATTGAATTAAAAGAACTTTATAAAGTTCCTAGAGTTATTGAAGGTGTTGGCTATGGAATCGTTGAAGATGATAAAACTTCACTTGAAAATTATTTGAATAATAAAAAACTTAAATATCCATTATTATTTATTAAAAATAAAAGACCAACTGAATTAGATTTTAATCAATTCGATGTAGAAAAATGTAATAAAAAATTAATGAGAGAATTTACAGTTATTCGTAATGCATATGCATATTATTAAAATTATTTATTATTAATGGGGTACAAAAGTATATGGACTTACAAATGCACTATAATGGAATTAATATTTACCATAGTCCTACACAAAAAGCACGAATTCTTACTGAAAGTTGGGTTGAAAAAATCTTTATTGTCCTAATTGTGGAAACAATAATCTTGTTCATTTAAAAAATAATTCGCCAGTAGCTGATTTTTATTGTGAATGTTGTCACAATGAATATGAATTAAAAAGTAAAAATGGACAATTTAATGGTAAAGTAAATGATGGTGCTTATGAAACTATGATTTCAAGAATAACAAGCATTCAAAATCCTAACTTTTTATTTATGAATTATCAAAAAGAATTAATGATTGTTGAAAATCTTGTTGTTGTGCCTAAATATTTTTTTGTACCGTCAATGATTGAAAAACGTAAGCCACTTTCTGATACTGCTCAAAGAGCTGGATGGATAGGATGTAATATTTTGTTAAATACAATTCCTAAACAAGGATTTATAAAAATTATTGATAATGGGGAAGTAATTGCTAAAGATAAAGTTATATCACAAATGTTAAAAATTTCTAATTTAAAAATTTTAAATATTGATTGTCGCGGTTGGCTATTTGATGTCCTTCAATGCATCAACTCAATTACAAAAGAGGAATTCACACTTGATGAAATTTATCAATATGAATTAATACTTAAAAGAAAACATCCTAGAAATAATAATATTAAGGCTAAAATAAGACAACAATTGCAGTATTTAAGAGATAAAGGGTTTTTAGAATTTTCTCAAAGAGGAAGATATAAAAAGATAATCTAAAAAAATTATTATATTTTAATATAATATTGGAGATAACTAATAATGTGCTTGATTAATATTTATTTAGGAAATTTAAAAAAACAAGATATTAATTTAATAGATGATAATAACATAAAAAATAAAATAGAACATATCCATGATGAACAAGAAAGATATTTAAAAATAAGTACATATATTTCTATATTAGATTGTATTAAAAAAATTGATCCATCACTTAAACTTAAATTTGATGAATTAGGTAAACCCAATATAATTGGTAATAAATCACCGCTTTATATTAGTATTTCACATTCTGTTGATAAATATGCTTTTGCCTTAGCATCAATTAATATTGGTATTGATATTGAAAAGAAGCGTAATTTTAGTAACGATGAATTGTTGAGATTATCTAATAAATGTCTAACAGAAGATGAAATGAAAAGATTTAAATTAGATAATAATTCTTTTATTAAATTATGGACAATTAAGGAAAGTTATGTGAAATTATTAGGAACTGGATTTAGTATTTTTCCAAAACAAATAAATGTTTCATCAAATGTTTCTACTCATTCATATCAATCTAGTAATTATCAAACAATAGATTTAGATGATTATATTTTAAGTATTGCATCATTTGATAATGTTAATTACAAAATAAATAATATTTGATTAAAAGGGTCTTTTATTTTTGATCCTTTTTTATATTTATTAAACATAAAATCATTTTATAGTTTATAATGACATATATGTTTACTTTATAATATCATATGTGATATAATAATGTTATGGTGATACAATGAATACAGTAATAGATTGTCTTGAAAATACATTTAATCATTTAAAAGAAAATAATCAATTGTTTAAATATGCTTTCATCGATCAAAAGAAGAAATTAACATATTTTGATTTATTCACAAAATCTAGATTTCTTGCTTCGATAATACTAGAAAAAACAAAGAGAGATGATGTTGTTTGTATATTAGAAAGAAGAGGAGTTGATATGTGTATTGCTCTTTTAGCAGCAATATATGCTGGAACACCATATGTTGTGTTAGATTGTGAGCAGCCAATATCAAGAATAGAAAAAATAATTGAAATAGTTAATCCAACATTTTTAATTTATGATACAGACAATTATGAAAGTAGCAATTCAATTAAAACATATTTTAAAGATATATATAATATTGATAATCTTCATAATGAAGAGAAATCATCTTTAAATTATATAAATCATAATATTGTAGCATCAGATCCTCTTTATATATTATTTACATCAGGATCAACAGGTAATCCTAAAGGAACAGTTATCACTCATAAAAATGTCATTTGTTATATAAAATGGTTCACAAAATGTTTTAATATAAATGAAAATACCATTTTTGCTAGTCAAACTCCTTTTTATTTCAGTATGTCTGTTTCTGATTTTTATAGTACTATATTTAATTTTGCAACAATGGTTATCATACCAAAACAATATTTTTCTTTTCCTGTGAAAGTGATAGAAATGATGAATATGTATAATGTTAATACAATATATTGGGTACCATCAGCCTATCGTATAATGTCTGATGTTAAAATATTGGATTATATAAAGCCTACTTCACTAACAACTGCTTTATTTGCTGGAGAAGTAATGCCTGTTAAGATTTTAAATGATTGGTTAAAACATTTACCAAATGTAATGTATGCTAATTTATTTGGTCCTACTGAAACAACAGACATATGTACATATTATAAAGTTAATCGCTCTTTTAAATTAGAAGAATCATTACCAATTGGTAAACCATGTGAATCAATTGAAGTATTTTTAATTAATGAAAATAATTGTATTGTTGAAGGGGAAAATATTGGTGAATTATATGTTAAAGGAGATTTTGTCGCTCAAGGATATTATAATAATCTTGAAAAAACACAAGAATGTTTTGTCCAAAATCCTTTACATAATAATTATATAGATATTGTATATAAAACAGGTGATTTATGTTGTTATAATGAGTTTCATGAATTAATGTACGTTTCAAGAAAGGATTTGCAAATTAAACATATGGGTTATCGTATTGAATTAGGTGAAATTGAAACAATTTTAAATTCAATGTTAATAATCAAATCATCATTTTGTTTGTATGATAAAGATAATGATGAAATAATTTGTCTATATGAAGGAGGAAACGAAGAAGAGATAGTTCAATATCTTTCTTTAAAGCTTCCTAAATATATGATGCCAAATAAATATATAAAATTACCATATATTAATTTAAATCAAAATGGAAAAATAGATCGAAATTATTATAAAAAATTATATATAGAAAAGTAGTTGCAATGTTATAAAAAATATTTTTCATAAACTTTAAAAAGTTGGTATTAGTTCATTACTAATTTAAATAATTATGAACAATTTATATTATATAAGGAGGGAGATTTATAATGAATGATAAATTAATAATGAAAGAAAAATTAATTAATTTATTGAATGAAATTAAGTTGGGAGTTGAATATGAGAATCATGATGATTTAGTAAGTGGAGGTTTTTTCACAAGTTTAGAAATTGTTCGCTTGGTTATGCTAATTCAAGAAGAATTTGAGGTGTCTATTTCACCCTTACAAATTGTTCCTGAAAATTTTGAGTCAGTTGATGCAATATTGAATTTAATTCTAATTGCAATGGATGAATAATATGAATTCTTATGAACAATTGTTGTACTTATTAATTTTTATGACAGTTGTTTATATTCTTTATATGCTTTTTTTTAAAAAATATCGTTATTTAGTTCTTTTGTTTGCTAGTATTATACTTGTTATTTTTGTAAGCAAATTTTTAAGTATTTTAATGGCTTTGAGTGCTGGTATTGTCTATATATTTGCATATCTAATCAGTAAAAGAACTGAAGAAATGAAATTAAAAAAAGAAAATTTATCTAGGGATGAATATAAAAGTCTTAAAAACAAAGTACAAAAACACAATAAAAATTTAGTTGTTATTGGAATAATATTAAATATAGGATTATTAGTTGGATTGAAATATTTAAATTTTTTTGATTCAATATTTAATAAAATATTCAATATTTGTAATTTTAATTTAAAAATCCCTTATTTTAATATTATTTTACCTTTAGGTGTGAGTTATTATACTTTATCAAATACTGGTTATTTAATTGATGTGTATCGCGGGAAATATAAAGCAACTAAAAATTATTTAGATGTTTTATTATTTACTTGTTACTTTCCATGTTTATTAGAAGGACCAATTTCTCATTATGATCGTCTTTTGCCACAATTAAAAGAATCTCATACTTTTTCTTTTGTTAATTTCAAAAGAGGTATATTAATTGTCTTAATAGGTGTTTTTAAAAAAATTGTCATAGCTGATCGTTTAGCAATATTTGTTTCTTCGATATTTGATGGAAAAACGGGTCCAATTTTATTATTAGGTATTATATTTTTCACAATAGAATTATATGTGGAATTTTCTGGTATTATTGATATTGTTAGAGGTATTTCCCTTATGTATTCTATTGAATTAGAAAAGAATTTTGATTATCCATTTTTTTCTTCATCAGTTGGTGAATTTTGGCGTAGATGGCATATTTCATTAGGAACATGGTTTCGTGAATATGTATTTTATCCTTTATCAATGTCTAAACCAATTATGTTTCTTCATAAAAAAATACGAGGTAAAGTATCAATATTTTTAGAGACATTCATTCCTAGTATGATTGTTTTGTTTGTTGTATGGACTTTAACTGGTTTATGGCATGGAGCTAGCTTTAAATATTTACTTTATGGTTTATATTATTATGTACTAATATTAATAGAAATGATTATAGATAAAGTAATGCCACAATCTGTTTCTTCGAAAAAGGTTGTGAAAGGAATAAGAATATTTATAACCCTTATTTTAGTAAATATTGGTATGCTTTTATTTAAATGTGATACGATAAAAGATTTTGGCTTATATATTAAAAATATTTTTGCTTCACCAAATGTTTCTTTTATCGAAGTGTTTGAAATTAAAGAATTAATTGTTGCCATTTTAAGTATTATAATTTTATTTGTATTTGAATTATTGTTATTTAAAAAAATTGATATATATAAAAAATTAGAATCTTTACCAATTATAATTCAATATTGTTGTTACATTGGTTTAATCTTTATAATCATTATTTTTGGAGCATATGGTATGGGATATATACCACCTGATCCTATATATGGAGGTTTTTAGTATGAAGATGTTTAAACATGTTGTTTTATTTCTTTGTATATTTATTCTTACATATATTTTATCTTGTTTGATTTTAACTCCTAAAACACCTGATGATATGGGTGGTAAAACATTTTATGGTGGAAGAGGGTTTGAAGCTGAAGAAAAAAATACTATTGAAGTTTTTGGAATTGGAAATAGTGATTTATATAGTGGTTTTAATCCTATGGAAATGTATAAAAATTATGGTTATACATCTTTCGCCAGTGGAATTGCTAGGTGTTGCACCAAAACATCATATGAATTTTTAATAGATATTTGTAAGAAACAAAAAATTAAAGTTGTGATTGTTGAAGTTGATTTTTTATTTCAAGATTTTAAAAAAGCTGGATCATCACAATTGTTGCATAAAATACAATTTTTAGCTTCTCCATTTCTTTTTCATTCTAGATGGAAAGATTTAAAAAAAGATGATTTTACTAGATTGCCTCGTCCAAGTCATAATCATGATTCTTTAAAAGGGTATCGTTATTCAAATGTTAAATATCCATATATATATGAGGAATATATGAAAGAGAATGAAATAATAGAGCAAATACCTTCTGATTCATATTATTATTTAGAAAAAATTCGTACATATTGTTTAGATAATGATATTAAAATTGTTTTTTTTGCTTTACCCTCTCCTTATTCATGGAGTTATAGTAAACACAATGGTGTTGCAGAATATGCAAAACAAAATCAAATATATTTTAAAGATTTTAATATTGATTATGAGGAAATTAATTTTGATTTTAGTCAAGATTTTATGGATAATGGAAATCATTTAAATATATATGGTTCAAGAAAAGTAACAAATGCTATTGCAAAAGATCTTAAAGAATATAATATTTTACATGATTTTCGTAATGATGAATTTAAAGAAACTATGCATAAATGGAATAATGATCTTCAATTTTACCAAAATAAATTGCAAGATGATCAAATTACTTCATTTTGTGATGAAAACAATTGACCATAAATTGTAAATATGTTATTATATTATTGCCATAAAGAGAGATGTGAGGGACAGACCCTATGACCATACGACAACCTACAATAAAAGGTGTCAAAGTCTGAATGATGGTATATATTTTGTATATTAGTATTATTTTGATTTCTCTTTATGTATACTCATTTTGGAGGCTTAATATATATAATGTATAATATTATACATGTTATATATATATTATATATAATAGAAATTAAGAATAATACTTTTTAATTAGGAGATATTGGATAAAATGAATACACTTTTACACATTCCTCATACTTCGTTAAATGTTCCTAAAATTTTTTATGATGGTTTAACTATACCTAAAGAATTATTTCACAAATATAATTTAAAAATGACTGATGTAGGTGTTGATGAATTATTTAAAGATGTGAAAGGGAAAAGAATAAAAGCTAAATATTCAAGGCTTTTTTGTGATGTTGAAAGATTTCGTGATGATGAAAAAGAAGTAATGGCAAAATATGGAGAAGGAGTTGTTTATACTAAATTATTTGATGGGACTAATTTTCACAATCATAATGATGAATATAAAAATTTGGTATTACAATATTATGATGAATATCATAAAAAAATTGATAATGAAGTTGAAAAGTTATTAATGAAAGATAAAGATTTATTAATACTTGATTGTCATAGTTTTTCTGATGAAATGGCATCATATTTCTTTAATCCTCCTTTTCCTGATATTTGTATAGGTGTTGAAGAAGAATATTATAATGAGAAAATTTTAAATAAAATTACATCTGAAATAGAAAAAAGAGGTTATTCATATAAAATCAATTATCCATATTCTGGAAGCTTTGTACCTAATATAATTTATGGAAAGAAGATAAAAGGAAATGTTACATCAATTATGATTGAAGTAAATAAAAGGATATACCTTTAAAAGAATATATCTTTAATAATAAAAGTGTGAATAGAATTATTTCATCTATTCACACTTATTAATTTATTCTGGCAACTTTTCCCCATGGAGGTGTAATTTCATCATTATTTATTAACCATAAAACTGGTATATTATTAGTCATACTAATATCAGGAAAATTAGCATATCCATCAGTTAATATAATAATACTTATTGGGGGATTATCTTGCATTTTTTTATTTACATAATCAAATATAATTGAAAAACTTGTTCCACCACCGCCAATTGGATTAATTTTTCTTAATGTTTCATAACTATCAAAAGGTTTTGGGGGAACAACTTTAGCATCAAAATAACCTAGCCATCCTTTTAATTTGCCGTTAAATTGATCTAATGCTCCTTTTACTTCGGAATATGCTGCAGTAATCATATCATCATCCATAGAACCACTAGTATCAATCATAAATAAAATGTTTTGTACATTCACATCTGTATCATTAAATGCTGGTAAGAAAAATGGTGATTCACTAAATCGAGTATCTGGTGGTAAAAATGAATAATCAACAATTTCTTCTTGTACAAATTGATTTAAAGTAGTTCGCCAATCAATTTGTGATTTCTTTAATTTTTTTAATAATCTTTCAGCACAAAGAGGAATTTTCCCAAATGTTTTACCACCATTTTGATTTTCAATTGTTGTACATGCTTCTTCAAAATAATTTGTCCACATATCATTTAATGGTTCATTTAAAGAATTATCATTCCAATGTGAATGATCATCCCATCCTTTTTGATTTTGAGAATTAATATTTGAAATTAACATATCATATACTTCTTCAACAATATATTTATATCCTTCTTCACGATTTGGTGTAAGATGCATTGATTCACCATATTTGTTTAAAGTAATTGCTTTTACATTCATATTTTTTGATAATAAAATATTGGAATTAACAACAATATCACAAGCAATATTAAATAGTTGTAAATCTCTTTTTTCTTTACGGAAACAATGTTTTAAGACAATATGCAGAACTTCATGCATTAATACAAAATCTAATTCACTATTACTCAATTCATCTAAAAATTTAGGACTGAAATATATTCTTTGACCATTTGTTGCGGCTGTATCTAAGCTATCATCAAGAGAAAATGTAACATGCATTAAAAGCAATCCATAAAATCCGTCTTCCGCAAGTATTCTCATTCTGGATAGAAGTAATCGATTAACATAATATTTTTGTTTTTCAATTGTCAATTCCATTTAACATACTTCCTTTAGTTTGTAACCATTTAAGAAATTCAGGAATTTTCATTAATTTTTGTTTATAATTATCTTCTATGTACATATAATCTCTTAATAAAACAACAGAAAAATCTGCAGGCATTTTATTAGCATATGCAATAGAATTACCTATTTTTTCCAAATTGTCTTTATGTTTTTTTGCATATACAACCATAGAAGAAGTTAAAGCATAAAGTGTATCAGTATTTTTAGGAATTGGTGGCATTTTACCATCAAATATTGCTTCAATTGATGGCAGGTTTTTGTAAACTTTTGTCCATGTTTTAAATTCTATTGCAACACCTGTACCAATTAAACCAGCAATTAATGAATACATTTTATCAACATCATCATTAACTGTATTTAATATATTACTTACCATTTCCCATGAACGAGGAGTAGGAAAGGCTAAATCTTCGTTTGTTGGATCAAATCCCATTAAATGCTTTTCTTGAAAAGAAAGAAAACCAATTACTTTATTATTGATATTATGTTGTATTGCCCATTTTTTCCATGAAAGGAAATTTTCTTCAATTTCTATATGAAGCAAACGATTAGCTAATGCTTTAGGCATTTTATATGCTACTGATTTATCTGTAGTTCTATTACCTGCTGCAAAAACAATACAATTATCTGGCAATTTATGTTCACCAATTACTCTATCTAAAGTAATTTGATAAGCGGCAGCTTGAACAGAAGGAGGAGCAGCAGAAATTTCATCTAGAAATAAAATATTAATTATATTATTATTATCATCCATATCAAATATTTTTGGTTTTAACCAAACAGCAAATGTTTTTTCAACATTTGATGTAGGAATACCTCTTAAATCAATTGGATTAAATAATAATAATCTAACATCAGTGACACAAACTTTTTTGTTTGTGTTTTTTTCAATTTTAGATGCAATTTGTCTAATAGCTTGTGATTTACCAATACCAGGTGCTCCCCATAACATAACTGAGGGCATTGTTTTAATTGGTAAATTATTAGAAATTATTTGTGTGTAAGCATTAGACAGACTATCAATAACTTTATCTATTGACATTGAAGGAACACTTGATAATTGTATTTCACTCATTATTCACCAACTCCTAATTTCTTATTAATTTGTTTAATTTGTTGACTAAGTTCATTCATTTGATCATTATAATTATCATCTTTTAAAAGTTCATTATTAATAGCTTTTTCTCTATTATTAAGTTCTAATAATGTTGATTCTAATTTATTACAATAAAGTTCTAAATTTTTTAAGAAATTATCAATACGAACTAAATTTCCTGTTTCATCATCACCAATTTCTAATGAATAACATCCATTTTGCTTAAGATAAATATATGGCTTTCTTATTGATAAATCAGTTGGAAGAACGATATCAAAACCCTTATAATTTAAAATAGTTACTTCATGATTTTGTGGAATATAATTTTTAATTGCTTGATTGATAATTGCTCTAATTTCTTTTCTCTTTTCTTCCCTTTCCTTTTTTTCTTTATTGTGTATTGGCATTGGGTGATCTTGATTATATTGTTCATAAGAATTGATATCTTTTTTACATTTCTCAATTAAATCATTTTGTATTGCTTGTAATTTTGGTAATTCTAGTAATTCATTACGCAATTTAATTTTTGTTTCATTTTGTTTCTTTTGTAACAATTTTAGTTTGTTTAATTCATTAACTAATTCAACACGTTCTTTAATTAAAGGATTACCAATTGCTAATGCTTTAACTTCAGCATAATCTAAAACAGTATTATCAATATCAGATCCATCTCTTTCTGTGACAGATCCTGATAATAAATCAACAATAAATCTTTGCTTTGTTTCTAAAAGTTGCCATGAATAAGCATCAAAACTTCCTTCAGTTATATAACGAAAAATTTGTATTTCTTTATTTTCATTACCTTGACGAATTATTCTACCTTCTCTTTGAACCATATCAGCTGGACGCCATGGAATATCTAAATGATGTAAAGCAATTAATTTATTTTGAATATTAACACCAAGACCTAATTTAAAAGTAGAACCAATTAAAATACGAATTTCCCCTTTTTGCATTTTAGCAAATAATTTGGCTTTTTTCTTTTCAGTTGTGGCATTGTGAATATAATCAATTTCTTCTTTTTTCACATTTAATAATTCCAAACGATATTTTAATTCATCATATAAATTAAAACCATTTTTAGGAGTAGAAGAATCACAGAAAACTAATTGGGTACTTTTATCTTTTTCCGTTTCATGATATATTTTCGCAATGTTTTCTGCACATTTTGCTACTTTAGAATTAATTGTGAAATTAGAGTTGTTTACAACTAATCTTAAATCTAAAGCAGCTTTTCTACCATCAGTAGTTATTTTTAATAAATTATCTTCAGTTGGTTTAACACGACGATGACGAATATCATCAGCTCTTTTTGATATATTACCAAGATATACATTAAACTCATTTGTTTTTGGAATTAAAACATCAGTATAGCTATTAAAATCTGGTAAATCAATAGAATTGTCAATACTATGAAAATCAGCAACAGAAGCAAATAATGATGTTAATTCAGGTAAATTATGAAATTGTGAGAAACGTGAAGCAAGTCGATAGCTATTAGTATCAACATCAATTTCAAATTCTGTTCTTTGTTCCGCAAACATTCCTAACCAACTATCAAAATTTTGTAAACCAAGTAAAGTAAGTTCACCATTTTGTAAATATTGTTGCATTATATATGCATCAGTAATGGAATTTGTAATCGGAGTTCCTGTAGCAAATATTGCTCCGGCACCATTATTTTTTTGTTGGATCATATGAACTTTATCCATCATTTCTTTACATTTTTTTGAACCTGCGGAATTAATACCTAAAACATTTATTATACCTGTATTAAGAGGTACGTTTTTAAAATTATGTGCTTCATCAACAAATAATCTTGTTATATTTAAATCATCAAATGTAATGTATTTTTCTTTACTATTTTTGTTTGTTAATTCCTCTAAACTTTTTTCTGCCCATCTTTTACTTTGAATTAAAGAACTTGTTACTTTCTTTTTTTCTTCCTGTATTTTATCTATTTTCGCAATTTTTTCTTTTAATTGTTCAATATGATATTCTTTAGATATAGGAATTAAATTAAAGCAACTATAAGCTATAATAATTGCATCATAATAATTATCCATAATATCTTTTAAAACATTTTGTCTTTTATCAGTTTTAAATGTTTTAGGATTAATTGATAATATTTTCGCATTTGGATACATTGATAAGAAAATACTTTCCCATTGTCCAACAATATTATTAGGAACAACATACATATTTTTACTTGAAAGTCCCATTCTTTTAAGTTCCATACCTGCAGCAATCATAATATATGTTTTTCCTGCGCCAACATCATGAGCTAATAATGTGTTTGGTGTTAAGATGATTCTTGCAATTGCATTTTTTTGATATGGATATAATTTAATAGAAGGAGACATTCCAGGAAATTTAAGGAATGAGCCATCAAATATTCTCTTTTTTATACATCCAAATTTGTTTTCAAAAATAGTTAATAATTCATCTTTACGTTTTTCATCAGCCCAAATCCATTTTTGAAAAATATTCAACATTTTCTTTTGTTTTTCAATCGCAGCTAATGTTTCTTCTTGATTTACTATTCTTATTGTTTTTGAAGAATCATTAGGTGAAGTAATTTCATCATAAATAGTAATGCTTTTCAAATTTAAAGTTTTTTCTAAAATGTAAAGCCCTTCTATTCTTTGTGTTCCATATGTTTTGGACACAGCAACACTATGTTCATATCTTCCTTTATCAGGTATTTCCCAAGTGCCAATTATTTCATCATGAAGTGTTTTCCAATGTTCAATACTACTATTTTTTAAATAATCAGTATACCAATGCTTTCTACCTCTAAATGGATCACCAAATAAATAATAAATGAAATCATCAATAACATGTGTTGGTACCCATGGAGATCCTAATGTTACATAAATGTCTTCATTTGAAATAGATTTAGGAAGTAATTTTTGTAAGGCAATTATATTATCATTAAAATATCCTTTATATTTTTTATTAGCAGCAATAGCAGCTCGATATTTTCTCATGATATTTCCCGATAAATATTCATCACTTGTTTCCCAGCCTTGATCATAAAATTCGTTCCATGTTTCAGGGTTTTGATAAATAGCGCCTTTTAATTCCATAATAACTGTTTTATAATTACATTTTGTTATTTGGGAAATGTATTTAATATCTACTTTTCCGTATGTGGACAAGCAATAAACTAATGCATCTGCAACATTGTCATAATGAACATCATTATTTTCTTCATTCAAATCATTCAAATCTAATGGTAAATCAACAAAAGATGGTGTGTAGTTAATAAAATTTTCTTTGTTTTGGTTCATACATTTCCTCCTTACATTCATTATATCACATTATTTGATTAATTTTTATATATAATGAAAATTTTTTTATATTATTATCATTATAACATTTTATTATATATATTTCGTTCATTTTGACAAGTTTTTTAAAAAATAAATTTATTTTTAAAAACATTTTACTTTTTATGATAAAGTTGTTTGTTGAGATTACTATGAGATATAAAATATAAATATGTGAATAACAATCATACAAAAAATAAGTAATTATTCATTGTAAATAAAAATAAATTATGATAAAATAATGTAAAAAGATGGTGAATTTTATGAGTATTTTATTTTCTCCAATAGGTGAATCAGATCCAATACGTAATTTACATGACGGGCCAATGTTACATATATTGCGTCATTATACTGATATTGATTATTGTTTTCTCTTTTTAACAAAGTCAATGGAATCAAATTATGATAATCAAATATATCAAAAAGCAATATCAACATTGAATCGAAATATAAAATGTAATGCTGAAAAATCAGGAATTATTATTGCTAATGATTATGATATATTTTATGAGAAGTTTATTGCAGCGTTAAAAAAGATTCGAAATGAATATCCCGATGAGATTATTTATTTAAATTTATCTTCTGGAACGCCTCAGATGAGCGCAACACTTGCACTAATTTCATGTAGTAGTGATATTAATAATTTACATGCACTACAAGTTTCAAGGGCATCAGAAAAAGATAAAAGAAGTGCGAGTTCGATAGAAAAAGATTATGACTTTGAATTAGAATTATTACTTAATGAAGATAATGATAACCAAATTAATCGATGTAAAGAAATACGCCCCATTATGATTATCAATAATAATATAAAAGAACGAGTTAAAAGATTAATAGATTCATATGATTATGAAAATGCATATGATGTTTATAAGAATAGTCCATTATATTGTAAAGAAATTGGTGAAATTATAAAACATTTAAAATTCAGACAAAATTTAGATATTGACAATGCATATAAATGCATAAAAAATAATTCATATGCCTCTAAATTGTATTTAAATTTTTTAACATCAACTAAAAGAGAATATGTAATGTTAGAATATTTTTTATTATTAAATAATTTACTTTTATCAAATAAAATAAATGATTTTATTATTCGTCTTTGTTCATATGGATTAGAATTGCAAAAAGAGGTAATTAAATATTTTTTTGGCTATGAATTTTTAAATAATATTTTATCACAATCAAAAAATGAAATGAATTATCAACAAATTAAAACATTGGATTCAAAATTATATGATGAGTTAATAAAGATTTATGATAATTTTCCATTTTATGCTAATATGGAATTACTAAATATAATTATTGACTTTAAAATAGAAGAAAATAAAATTGAAAAAAATTCTCTGTTCAAAGAAACATTTAATAAAATAATTAGTTTAAAAAAACTTAGAAATGATTCAGCCCATCAGTTAAAAATTGTTACATTAGATGATATTAATAAAATTTGTCATATAAAAGATTTATTAAAAAATATTAAACAAATATTACAATTTATTTATTCAAATATTAGTGCAAATTATTTTGATTTGTATTCGAATGCTAATTTTTATATCAAAAAGGAGATGAAATAAAGTGAAAGTTACTTTAGCTGCATTACTACATGATATTGGTAAGTTTTACCAAAGAACAGGGCTATATTTAGAATCAAGATATAAAGATAATTTTAGTAAAAATGATGGATATATTCATGCTTGCTATACAGCCAAATTTATTGAAGAAAAATTAAATATTAATCTTTTTGATAAAAAGATGTTTGAATTTATAAATTTAAGTGCTGGGCATCATAAAGATTATGATGGAATTGTTAAAAAAGCAGATTTTATTGCATCAGGACACGATCGAAGACCAGCTGATGCTGACGAATATTTTGTAGATGATACCGAAAAACAATCTGAACAAAATGGACATTATAAAAATGTTCGTATGAATTCAATTTTTAATGAAATAAAATTAGAAGATAATCAATTTGGTAAACCATCTTATGTTTCAATGAAATCATATGATGAATTTGAAACAGTGTCAGATATATCTAATATTTCTATAGAAATTGGTGAAAAAGAATATAAACAATTGTTTTCTCATTTCATTGATGATATTGATAAGATGAATCAAAAAGGATATGATTCTTATAAAATTCTACATCATTTAATATATTCGATTATTAAAAAATATACTGTTTCAATACCAGCAAATACAATGTCTCCTTTCCCAACAGTAAGTTTATTTGATCATTTAAAACTTACAGCTGCTATTGCAAATGTATTAGAAAAAGATGTTGAAGAAATTCCTTTTGTTTTATTTGATTATGATTTATCAGGAATTCAAAATTTTATTTATCAAATTACTGAAGGTGATAAGTCAAAAGAAAAAATTTCCAAATCTTTGCGTACTAGGTCGTTTTATTTAAATATTTTTGCTGATTTTATTGCGTATTATATTGCTGCAAAATTTAATGTTTCATATGAGAATGTTTTATATTCATCTTCTGGTAGAGGAAGAATCTTATTACCAAACATTAAAGATTTTGATCTATTGATACAACAAGTTTGTTCAAAAATTGATGAAGAAATATTTAAATTATATCATGGTAATTTATCAGTTACTTTTTCATATGCTAAAGCTTCAGAAAGTGAATTAAGAACTTCTAATTTATCTGATTTAGTATCTTATAAGAATTCATTTCAATTAAATAATAAAAAACAAAAATTTGTTAATATTATTTCTAATCCAAACTTTAAATTTATTGAATCAGCACCAGAAAAAGTTTGTCCAATGTGTGGAATATATGAAACAGATAATGATTTATGTAATTTCTGTGAAAAAATGATTGAATTAAATGATGAAATTATAGCAAAATCTAATTCATTTGTTATTGAATATAACTTTGACGATAACAAAGTGCGAGGAGATTTTTCTCATAAAGTAGGTGAACTTGGTAATATTATAATTTATTTAAATATACCGAAACAAATCAATGAAGACTCATTCTATTTATCAATCAATGATTTTGTAATTGGTGAACAAAAATATTATGCTCGTTCTATTAATCCACGCATTTCTTTTAAAGATATTGAAAATATTAAAAAGAACAATTTGGGAGATGACAAGATAGCTGTAATTAAAATGGATGTTGATAATTTAGGTTATATCTTTATGAAAGGTTTAAAAAATAAAGATGAAAGAAATCTAGATAAAGAAACATTATCAAAACTATTGACGTTGTCTAGAACTCTTGACTATTTTTTCTCAAAAAAATTAGTTCAAATTTGTGGTGAAAATGTTTATATTAATTATGCAGGTGGAGATGATTTAGTTATTGTTTGTCCAGGATGGCAATCTCTTAGTCTTGTTAATGACATTAATAACGCATTTAAAGAATTTACAAATCATAATGATACATTTCATATTAGTGCAGGAATAGAATTATTCGATTCGATAACTCCTATTCGTTATGCTGTTGAAAAAGCAGAAGAAAATTTAACTAAATCCAAAAGTGTTTTAGACAAAAATTCTTTTACTGTGTTAAATTGCAGTCTAAAAAATAATTTGTTAAAAGATGTTATATCTGAAATAAATACATTTGAAAAAGCTATTTTATTAAATTATTTGTCTCGTGGTGGTATTTATGATATATATAGTGCTATTTCTAATTCTTTAGATGATGAAATGTCAATAAAAAAATACATGCGATATATTCCGCATATTGCTTATAGTATTGCACGAAATATTACCAATGAATTTTGGAGCAATAAATTAAAAGAAATTTTTGTGAAAGAGTTGAATGTTGAAGAATTAAAAAAATATAAAATAATATTGAGTTATGTATTAATGAATACAAGAGAGGAGAAATCAAACGATGAATGATAAATTCAATAAAAATAAAGGAAATACTTATTATGAAGATAAATATAGCAAACATAATTCACTTATCGATGCAATTAAAAGAAATGGAAAACTTTCAAAAACTTTAACAATTGAAGAAATTAATTTACCTCAGCATTATTCATACTGTATTGCTAAAGAATATAGTGAAGAAAGAGATCAATCTAAAAAACTTAACACAAATCAATTACGTAAATATTTTCAACAAATATCTAATGTTGTTGATTTGAGTGATTTTAATGAAAAGAGAAATCAACTATTTAAAATTTTACCTAACATTGCATATGCAGCTGGTAGAAATGTATGTCCAAAAGAATTTTATAAATTAATGGAAACATGTATTACTAAGGAAGCACTTGTAGATGATGATGATATTCAAGCTTTTGTAGATTTTTTAACTGCTGTTGTTGCTTATTATAAATATTTATCAGGAGGACAAAAATGATTATTACAGAAAGAAAAAAAGTATGTTATAAAGTTACTGTAAAAACAGGATTACATATTGGTGGAAATAAGGAAACATATGGAATTGGAGGAATTGATTCTCCTGTTATTAAAGATCCTATAACTAATCAACCAATTATTCCTGGTAGTTCAATAAAAGGCAAAATTAGAATGTTACTTACTCGTGTTAAAAATAACGACATAGATAAAGAAATCGTTAATAGTGCTTTTGGAACGCAAACAACTGGTATGACAAGAATAATTTTTCGCGATTTATTTTTAGAAGAAGAATCTAAAGAAAAATTAGAAAGCAAATTAGGTAAAGGATTTTATACAGAAATTAAAGCTGAAAATAAAATTGATCCTGTTCAAGTAAAAGCTAATCCTAGATTTATTGAGCGCGTTCCAGCAGGTGCAATTTTTATTGGTGAATGTATTATTAATAAACTTGAAGAAGATGAAAATACCGATTATGTTGAATTATTAAAAGAAGGCTTTGAATTATTGGAAAATAATTTTTTAGGTGGTAGTGGTAGTAGAGGATATGGCAAAGTAGAAATAGAAATTATAGAATTGAAGGATTTATAATATATGTCTTTATTTTGTGTAAAATTGGAATTAATGTCGCCAATCACATCTCTTCCTACATCTCAATCTATATTTGGAACAATTTGTCATTTTTACGAAAATGAATACGGCAAAAATTCTCTAGAAAAATTATTATGTAGTTTTGAATATAATCCAATTTTTTTAAATTCTTCGCTATTTTTAGAATATACACTTCCAATTCCTCAAGATTTCATTCCACAGATTGAAAGTGTTGATATTAAAGATAAAAATATGATTTCTCATATGAAAGAAACGAAAAAAATTAAATATATTTCAAAAGAAATATTTAAGGAATATGCGAAAGATCTAAATAATTTTAATAATTCATATTATTCAAGATTATTTAGTGGACAATATATTATTCAAAATCATATATTAATGTTTTCAAATGAATTAAACATAATTCATTCTAAATCAATAGAAGTAGCTAAAACAAGAGTTAGTGTAGATAATAAAGAATATTATCAAGATAAAATTTTATATTTTGATAAAAATTCTAATTTTGAATTTTATATTGATATTTTTGATAAATCTTATGAAAATGACTTAGTGAATGTGATAAAAAAAATGAAATATATTAACATTGGTGGTCATAAATCAATTGGCTATAATTTGTTTAGTGTATTTGATATTGTTAATGCTGATAATATTAGGTTAAAACATCCTAAATTATTATTGTCTAGAGCAATTGGAGATTCATCTATTGATTATCAAAACTCATATTATCAATTAAAAGAACAAACACTTAAATTTAATCAATCAGTTAAACAAGTAAATCGAAAAAGAACAATTGTTTTTTTAGAAGGTAGTATTATTTCAACAACAAAGAATTACATTGGATCACTAATAGAAGAAAAAAATGGAGATGAAATAACTTACCAAAATGTTTTAGGTCTTTTGGTTTAGGAGGTTATTATGGGCAAAATAAAAATAATTACACCTGTACATATATTTAACGGAGAGTTAATTCCAGCAATTAAAAAAAATGGATATATGTATTCTGTTGATTATTTAATGAACAAAGTTATTACAAATGCAAATTATGATTTTTTAAGAAATATCACAAAAAAAATTAGTCAAGAAAATATATCTAACGAAGAATACGTTAGAATGTTAAATATAGATGACAAATACTTTATAAGTGATAATGCTATTAGTAAAAACATTTCATATGGTAATTATGCTAATTCATCTTACAAAATTGCTTGTGCTGAAAATGTTATGGGTAAGCCTTATATCCCTGGATCAACTTTGAAAGGTCTTATTTTTAATGTTTTTTGGTTTAATTTAATTAAAACAAATCAAGATATAGCTAACTATTTAAAAAATTCATCCAACATAAAACGGCAAATATCTAATTTAGATAACAAAGGTAAATCATTGAGAAGATTTTTTGTTGTTCGTGATATCAATTTTATTGACGATTTTGTTCTATATGAAGTAAATAGATATCCTAATAGCCAATACAATAAAAATTATCAAAAAAAGAGAGTGCTTCCATGTGGAAATATCGAAACTATTGATATGAATTCTGAAATTGATTGTGAAATTGTGAAAAAACTAACAGACGTCGAAATGAAAGAATTAACAGATTCAAAAAATAGATTAGTAGATGAATGCAATGCTGTTGAACGTCAATATGTTGAGGCTTTATTTGATTTTATAGTTCATTTTAAAGATTTATTTCAAAAATATAATTATAATTTTATGCAAGTTGTTATACAAAAAGAGCTCGAATATGTCCAAAAAACAACATATCCTGATGTTAATAAAACAGAATTACTTAATCTGTATCATAACATTCAAGAACGCATAAATAAAAATGAAATAATAGTTCAAATAGGAAAATTCACAAATTATTTTGATAAATCTTTTTGTTGTTCTTTTGGGGAATTTTATTATAATCGTTTTAATAGCTTATTTTCACCTAATAAAAAGAAGAATACACCGACAATTGATACTATGAATTTAATTACAGTAAATAAAAAAGGTATTAAATCATTAGGTTATATTTCATTGGAGTTTTAATGATTTTAAAATTATCTTATAATATACGTTTTCCTTTAGGTGCAAATTTTCAAAGCGACCCTAAATATTTATTTATAAAAAATATTTATAAAGGTATGAAAAATGTTATATGTATAAACAAAAATCATACTTGTAATGGATGTGAAAAAAAAGATAATTGCTTATATTATTTTCTTTCTGGCGAAAATTTTATGCAGTACCCATCAATATTAATTAATAGAGAATTTGTAGAAAAGAAAAATATAAATAAAAATGAAAATCTAAAAATAGAATTGTATTTAATTGGTGTAGCGTGTGAATATGTTGGATTTATTCGTGAATTTTTTGATTCATCTAATAAACTTGGGGGTTTCTATTTTCAGAAACATATAGAAAAAGAAGAATACATTGATGATAAAACATTATATAATGGAAAACTAAGGTTTATAAGTTTTATAAATTCTATTGAAGAAATAAGTGAATGTTTAAATTATTATAATAGAAAATATAATTGCAATTATCCTAATGTTTTTATTAAAGATGCTGATATTGGAATGTCAATTAGAGATTTTAATCATTATCAAATTAACGGTAAGAAAATAAATATTGCAGGATACAAAATGAATTTATATGTTGAACAATATCCTAAAATATTTTTAGAAATTGGAATAGGTAAACTTGCATTTTTAGGAGGTGGCAAAGCATATGAGAATTAGAATAGTTTTAGATCTTGAAAACAAAAAAATACCTGTAAATTATAGAAGTATAATATCAGGAATTATTTATGCTATGTTACCTCTTGATTCTTCAACAACTCAACTTCATGATTATGGACTTAAATTAGAAAAAAGAAAGTTTAAGTTATTTACATTTTCAGAAATATATGGTTCAACAATCTATGATAATGAGACAAAATCATTATTATTTATAAGTACTGGATGTTTTGATATTACAAGTTTTGACGAAAATATTATAATTAGTATTGTAAAATGTATTGAAGAAAATAAAGATGTTTTATTTGGTAATCAAGTAATTTCTATAGTAAAATATGATATATTAAATGATTATTGTGATAGTACAAAAATAGTTACATATTATACTGTTTCTCCAATTACAATATATAAAAGTGATAATAAAGTTATGAAATTTATTTCTCCATCAGACGAAGAATTTAAAAATGGAATAATTCGCAATATATCGCAAAAATATTTTTTGTGTTTTAACGAAAATCTACCTAATATTATAATTGAATCTATTGACAATATAAGTTTAAAAAAGGTTTATTTTCGTCGAACATTATATGAATCATATCATTGCAATATAACTTTTTCAGGATTAACAGAAAAAGTTCAAAAAGTTATTATGACATGCGGAATATGTCCTAAAAATGCACTAGGTTTTGGTATGGTTTCACGTAAAATATGAAAAAAGGATTTTATATATTTACTAGTGGAACATTGCAAAGAAGAGACAATAGTTTAGTTTTTGTTTCTAAAAACAATGTTGAATATATTCCTATTTATCAAGTTGAAACAATATATATCTTTGGATCAATTAATTTGAATAAAACAGTAATTCAAATTTTAAATGAATATTCAATATCAATATTATTTTTTTCATATTACGGAAATTATATTGGAAGTTATATTCCTAGACAACAATATATAGGAGTAATAACAAGATTGCAATTTGATTTGTTTAATAATTTAAATAAATTATTCTTATATCAAAAAGAAATTATTCATTCTTCAATACATAATATGATTTCTGTAATTAAGTATTATCAGAAAAAAAGAAAAAATGTATTTAGTCAAATAAAAGATTTAGAAATTATAAAAGAAAAAGTAAAAAATCTAAATTTTGAAAATCATGAATTGTTAATGATTTTAGAAGCTAGGTCAAAACAAATTTACTACACTTCATTTAATAAAATTATTCTTAATAAAGATTTTTACTTTTTAAAAAGAACTAATTATCCACCAATGGATGAATTGAATGCAATGATGAGCTATGGATATGCACTTTTATATGGTGTTGTTGAAAGTATGTTATATTGTTCTCATTTGTTACCACAACTAGGTATTATACATGGTCAAAGTAAAAACGAAAATGGATTAAAGTATGATATTGCAGATATTTTTAAGCCTGTTTTAATTGATCGTCTTATATTTAGATTAATTAATAAAAAGCAAATATTAAAGAAAAACTTTACTAAACAAAAAGAAGGAATATATCTTTCGAAAGAGGGATGTATTACGTTTATAAATTCATTCGAAGAAGAATTAAGTAAAACAATTGAAATTAATAAAAGAAAATTGTCATATAAAAGTATAATTAAAAGAGAAATATATGCGATAGAAAAATCTTTGACCGGGAAAAAGCAATACACAGGATATAAAATGGAATGGTAATATGTATGTTATTGTAAGTTATGATATAAAAGCATCAAATTGTCAAAAAGTTTTAAAAATTTTAAGAAAATATCTTTTTCATATTCATGAATCACTATTTGAAGGAGAAATGACAGAAAGTATTTATTTTCAAATGAAATACGAATTAATGAATGTAGTAAAGAATGGAGATGATGGTAGTATTATTTGCTATTTTTTGCCATCGAATAAAGTGTTAAAAAAAGAATACATTGGAAAAGTTGAAACGTCTACTAAATATATTATTTAATTGTTCGACCATCTTTCATTTTTATATAGTTTTTTGAATTTTATTTTCGTTATAATTATTATTGGTCGATAAAAAAATTGCTTATATCTTAATATTTTATGAATTATTAAGTTTATATAGTATAAATTGTGTTTTTAATTGAAAATTTATTAAAAAATTCTTATAACAATATTACCTTTACAGGAATTGAAACT
>CANQVC010000026.1 GCA_947627195.1 uncultured Bacilli bacterium | reverse complement strand
TATTCACACCTAAATTTGTTTATATTTAGGTGTGAATATATATCATAAAATGGTATCATTTTGATTAATGATTAACACACTTTTTTTAATTTTTTTTAGTAGAATGTAAAAAGAATAAAATGATTACATAATATAAACATCATAAATAAATTTATTGTATTTTTATTTCTATACGAATATTTCCTATATAAATATGAATAATAATATGACACATCTATTAATAATAAATGTGTCATAAATATTATATCTTCCTAAATAGAAAGTCTTTAAATTCTTCAAATTTACTTTTAGTATTCTTTTTCTTCTTTTGTTTAATTTGTTTTGCTGGTCTACTAACCCCATTAATTTTAGCTTGATAATTATCAATCACATCATTAATAAAATCTAGAAATTTATCAAAATCCATAATCATGCTATTTAAAAATAAAAACTCCTCATTACAAGGAGTTATGTTATTTAGAACAAAAATGCTGCTCCACAAATGACTAATAAAATGAATAATACTAAAATGAAAGCATAACTTCCATATCCATTTTTATTATTTGATTCACAATAAGATCCACATGGATTACAACAAGCATTTCCACCAATATTTGTCATAGCCTTTCCTCCTTTCACTTTATATTATGCAAAAGTAAAAAAAGTGTTATTAATTATATATCATTTGTTTATTAAGAGAAATATTGAAAAGAACTTTTTTTATATTTAGACATATAATAGATTGAAACAATATCTATAGGAGGAATAATATGTCCGACATTTATTCGATGTTCGAAACAGAAAAACTAAAAAGTTTAGCTAAATGGTTATACACTTTATCTCCTATAGAAATCTCCACAATTGGTTGTATAATTGGTTTAATCGGAAGTGAAGCATTAACAGTTAATGAACAAAATGTTATCGGTAACTTTTTAGAATTAATTGGGCAAATATTATTAACTTCTAATGCCCAAGCTTCATGTGTAAATCCTAATTATATTAGTCCATCTTTATGTAATTTAGAAAAGATGGAAAAAGAATTTGATGCAAAAATATATCAATTAAGAAAAGAAATAATGCAAATTAAAAAAAGTTGATTTCATCAATTAATAAAATCAACTTTAATTTATTATAATTTTATATAAATTTAGGAATAAGAAGAAAATTGAAAAGAATAAAGATGAAGAAAATGAAAATAGATACAATTAAAGCTGCTACAAAAGTAATGATTGCCCCTTTTTTTGCTTGTTCATCTCCTAAGAATATACATATAATTAACCCAATTGGACCAGTAAATAAGGCTAATAATACACCAAATAATGCTCCTTTAATTGGTTTTTCATCTGCATTGTTTTGACTTAAATTATTAATATTAGTTTGTGAACATGCTGTTCCACATTTAGGGCAAAACATAGCATCATCATTCAATTCATTTCCACATTTTTGACAATATTTCATTTTTTTTGCTCCTTAAATTTTAAAACATTTTTGTAAATCTTTATATTCGCCTAAAACAAGTAAAGTCTTTTTGTTATCTAATACATCAGATGCATTTACTTTCACATTTATTTTGTCGCCTTCTTTAATAGCAACAATATTGATATCATATTTCTTACGAACATCTATTTCTAAAATACTTCTTCCTTCCCATGATTTTGGTACTGGCACTTCAAAAATTGAATAATCATCATCTAATTCAATGTAATCTAAAATATGATCAGCGCTATAACGAATAGCCATCCAAGTAGCCAATTGTTTTTCAGGATAAACAATTTCATCAGCTCCATTACGTAACAAAAATTTTTCTTGACGATCTTGTTCAGCACGAGATACAACTTTTTTAGCACCTAATTCTTTTAATAAACAAGTAGTTTCTAAAGATGCTTGAAAATCATTACCAATCGTCACAATACATACATCAAAATTGCTGATACCTAGTGATTTTAAAAATGCTTCATTAGTACTATCCCCTATTTGCGCATTTGTAACATAAGGAAGTACTTCATTAATGTAATCTTCGTTTTTATCAACAACCATAACTTGATGTCCTAATTCATTTAGTTTCATTGCCACATGCTTACCAAATTTACCAGAACCAATTAATAATACAGATTTCTTTTTCATTATTTATACCTCACTTTTAACCAACAGTAATTTTCCCTACTGGATATTTAAATGTAGCTTTTTTTGTAATACCTAAAGTCGCATAAATGATTGTTAAACCACCAATACGACCAATAAACATTAGAACCATCAAAAGAATATGTGAAATAGCATTAAGATGAGGAGTAATTCCTAAACTTAATCCAACTGTTGCAATCGCAGAAATTGATTCATACAAACAACTTAATAAAGGAAGATTTTCCATTCGACACATTAATGCCGCAACAAAAACAGCAAGCACACCATATAATAAAAATATTGCTGAAGCATTTTTTACTGTTTCATTAGAAATTCTTCTTCCTAATATATTAGTATCATCTTTTCTTTTAAATACGGAAAAAGTAGATGCTAACAATACAGCAATTGTTGTTGTTTTAATTCCCCCAGCTGTAGACCCAGGTGAACCACCTATAAACATTAAAACAATTGATATTACGATTCCTGTTTGACTAATTTTAGTTATATCAACAGTGTTAAACCCAGCCGTTCTAGGAGAAACAGCTTGAAATAATGAACTCCAAATTCTTTCACTTAATTTATAATCATTAAATTCAAAAAAGAAGAAATATATTGCTGGAATAAATATTAATAAAGAAGTAACAATTAAAATGATTTTTGTTTGCACACGATATCTTCTAACATGCCATCTATGAACACAAATATCTTCCCATGTTAAAAAGCCAATTCCCCCAATAATAATTAAAAGCATAATTACAATATTAATTATTGGTTGAGAAGCATAACTCGTTAATGATGAAAAAGCTTCTTTAGTTCCCATTATATCAAAACCAGCATTACAAAAAGCTGAAATAGAATGAAATATTGAATACCAAATTCCTTTCCAACCAAATTCATCACAAAATACTGGCATCATTATAATTGCCCCAACCGATTCAATTATAATTGTTGTTTTCACAATAAATTTAGTTAATCTAACAATGCCACCAACATTTTGCGCAGCAACTGCTTCTTGCATAACACTACGTTGCATTAAACCAATTTTTCTTCCCGCAAAAGTAGCAAGTACCGCTAAAAATGTAACAACACCCATTCCACCAATTTGAATTAAAATTAAAATAATAACTTGTCCAAAAATCGACCAATGAGTAGCTGTATCATAAACAACTAAACCTGTAACACATGTTGCTGATGTGGAAGTAAATAAAGCATCTAAAAATGGCGTTACTTCATTATTTTTACTAGAAAATGGTAACATTAATAATAATGCTCCAATAAAAATAACTACTATAAAACCTAAAATAATAATTTGAAAAGATGATAAATGTTTTAAAACAGGCTTCATTTTTATTTACTCCCTTATATTTTTAATATAGAACAAATAACAATACCTAAAATAGCTGATAAAATTATCATAGTTATCGATGATATTTTTTTCTTTTTAACAACATAAAATAAACAATATATAAAAACTAAACAAAGAAAAATAATAATTGGTGCTATATTTAAAGATAGATCACTAATAGATATGCCAATGTTATTAAACAACAAAAATATACCGGTTGACAAAATTAACGCAATAACAACAGGATTTACGCCATTTAGAAAATATTGTACATATTTATTTTTTATAATATTTTTTAAAATCGAAGCGATAAGTAAAATAATAATAAAAGAAGGTAAAACGACTCCAAGAGTAGCTATGATACTTCCTAATATTCCTCCTTGGATAGAACCAACATATGTTGCAATATTAACAGCAATTGGACCTGGTGTAGATTCACATACCCCAACAAATGAATAAAAATCAGATGCAGATAACCAATTATTAGTGACAACAGTTTCTTCAATTAATGGTAGCATGCCAAAGGCACCACCAAACGAAAATAAACCAATTTTAAAAAAATTTAAAAACAATTTTAAATAAATCATTTTATACCTCTTTTAAAATGGTTGATTAAACTATAAAATGAAATACTTAAAAAACCACCAATTAAAATCAAAAAAATCGAACTAAAATTAATTGAGAAAATTTCTAATATGATTAAGGTAATAAAAGAAAATATAAATATAAAAAGAGAAAAAAGTTTTAATATTTTATCATTCAATTCAACTTGCTTTACTAATTTAATTAACATTGTTAGTCCAGCTTTTAATATTAAAAAACACACACTACATTTAATACCAATAAAAGCATATTGAACAATTTTATTTTCCATTAAAGAAGAAAGAAATATAGAAATACAATATATAATAATTAAGGAAGGAATAATAACACCAAGAGTTGCAACTATACTTCCTAATATTCCTTTTTTCTTATAGCCAACAAAACTAGCAAGGTTAATTGCAATTGGTCCTGGAGTAGATTCTGCAATAGCTATAATTTCTAATAATTCTTCATCGGTTAGCCATTTCTTCTTTTCCACAACATATTCTTTTATTTGGGCAATCATTGCATACCCACCACCAAAAGTAAATAAACCAATTTTTAGAAATGTAACAAATAAACTTCCAATCATATTCAACCTTTTTAAGAATTAATAATATTGTATCACTTTTTACTAAAAATTACAATTTTTAATCTATTAAATAAAGATAATATATTATCTTTTAATGATTAAATAACTTTACAACATCTTTTAATTTATCAACAATTTTTAATTGATAAGGACACCTGGTTTCACATTGATGACATTCAATACATTCAGATGGAAACACATTCATTTTTTCATATCTATTTCTTGCCCAATCTTTTAAATTATATCTTTTATCATATGCAGCAAATAAAAAACAACTCGGAATATCAATACCAACAGTACATGGCATACAATACCCACATCTTCGGCAAAATTCACTATTTAAATCTTGTCTTATTTCCTTAATTCTTGTTATATCTCGAATAGACAATTCTTTCTTTTCAACAGTTCCATTTTCCAATACTTGTTTTTTAGATTCCATTCCAGGAATAACCACACTAATATTGGGATTGTTTAAAATAAAACGTAAAGCAAGTTCATGATCATTAATTGCTCCACCTGCAAAAGGCTTCATGACAATGACCCCAATATTCTTTTCTTTAGCTTTTTTAAAAACTTCTTCAGCTTGAGTTTCTAATACATTATAAGGAAATTGAATCGTTGAAAATATATCATCATCTACTGCTCGTTTTATTATTTCTAAATTATGAGATGTAATGCCAATGTGATGAATTTTTCCTTCTCTTTTAGCTTCATTTAAAGCAAGTAACGCTCCTTTAATATCGTTATAATTACTAACATTATGACATTGATATAAATCAATATAATTAGTTTGTAAAGATGATAAACTAATATCAATATCTTTTTTCATATTTTCATAATCTCTTGCCATTGATTTTGAAGCAATAATAAAATCATTTCGCAAGTTTTTTAAAGCACAACCAAACAATGATTCACTATTTGTATATCCTCTAGCTGTATCAATAAAATTAATTCCTAATGATTTTAATGTTAAAACAATTTCTTTAGCATCATTAATTGTTGCTCTTTGAATGGGAATACCACCACAACCAATTGATGAAGTAATAATCCCTGTTTTACCTAATATTCTTTTTTCCATATTTTTAACACTACCTTTATATATTTTGCCATGGTTCATCACATGTTATAGTAAATGGTAATAAATTCATTGGATGAATAAAAGTCATTTGATAACAATGCAACATCAAACGATTAGCATTATCTTTAATACCATATATTTGATCCCCAAAAATGGGATGATTAATCGATGATAAATGAACGCGAATTTGATGTTTTCTTCCAGAACTAATTGTAACAAGAAGTTTTGTTTGATTATTATTTTTATTTAATACAGTATAACTTGTTTTTGAAGCTTTTCCTGTTTTAGATATTCTTTGTTTATTTTGATGGCGATCTTTACCAATTGGTTTATCAATAATACCATCTTTATTTATTAAGCCATGACAAAGACATATATATTTTTTATCAATAAGACGATTTTCTAATTGATATGATAAATATGTTTGCGTTAAAAAGTTTTTCGCAAACACCACTATTCCACTAGTTTCATAATCTAGACGATGAACGACATATACACCATTATTTTGTTTAGTCTTTTGATAATAATAACTAACCATATTGGCGATAGTTTCATTACTATTACCATCAGGATGAATTAAAACAAATGGAGGTTTATTTACTATTAATATATCATCATCTTCATATAAAATATCGATATCTTTTTTAAATGGTTTAAAATGATTGTTATCAATATCATCTAATAAAATAGATATCTTATCATTTTTATGTAATATTTCATTTAACATTACTAATTTATCATTAACATATATTTTATGATCATTTTCTAAATGATAAATAGTTGTTTTACTAACATGATAAAACAAAAAATAATCACGAACTGATATATTATTTTGACAATCTAATACAATTCTTTCCATGATATATTTATTCATCATATCTACTATCCCCAACTAATTCCCAAAAAGAATTTTCATCTAAGATTTGTATAGAATGTCCTTGTTTTTTCATTTCTTTGGCTATTATTAATTTTTCTTCTTTACCGTTAGGAAAAAAAACAAAATAATCACATAAGCTATTAATGTTCTTTTCATAAAAACAGCCATATTGAGCAAGTAATAATATAATATCTTTCCTCTTCATTTTAAAACTTTTACCTGACATAGCAATTTTTTTATTGTTTAAATAGGGATGTTTTTTAGCTTGAGAAATATAATTATATGAACTAAAACTTAAATTCATTGCCTTTAATAATTCCATAGTTGTACAAACATCATATATTTTCATTGCTTTAACTATTATTTTTCCACAAACTCTAGCATCACTTAAAGCATCATGATGATTAAGCTCTTCATTTAAATATAAGGCAATTGAAGAAAGTTTATGATTTCCAACAACTTCTTTTGGCCATAAAATTCTCGATATTTTTAAACTACAACCATATTTAATATTTGGCAAAGGAATTGAATATTTTTGTAATGTCTTTTTTAATACAAGAAAATCAAATTTGGCGTTATGAGCAAATAAAATAGTATTATCAAAAACAAAAGATATTTTAGGCCATAAATCTTTGAAATTAGGACTATTTTTTACCATATCTTTAGTTATATGATGAATCTTAATTGTGAATTCCTCAAATGGTTCCTCAGGATTAATTAAATAAGATTTTTCATAAACTATTTTATTATTATAAAATCCAACAATACCAATACTACATGGACTAGTTGGATTACTATTAGCTATTTCAAAGTCGATAGCATAAAAATCTATGTTAGTGTTATCAACCATTATTTTTGATCCCAATCATTGATTACATTCATTAATTTCTTAGCAACAGCATAAAAACCTAAATCAGTAAGATGAACACCATCAACAGTTTCTTCAAAACCAAATTCTTCTAACATTTTTTCTCCGTCTAAAAATAAAACTCTTGATTGGTTTTTTTGAATTTCATAAAAACGTCTTTGAACTTCTTTTATTTCAGGTTTTAAACAAGCCATTCCTTCAGGAAAATGACTAATTAAAATAATTCTTACATCATCTTGAATATAATCAATAAATTTAGGCAATTTTTCTTCTAATACATCAGGACTTGGGCTATTAGCTTCAACTTCTAATATTAAATATTTAGGGTGGATTTCTTGAATCATTAAAGCAATATCTTCTTCTAATTTACAACTTCCTGAAAAACCTAAATTAATAAATTCATAAGGCATATTACGATCCATAATAGCACTATATACCATTCCAGGTCTAGTAGCGCATCCACCTTGAGAAATACTTGTCCCATATACAACTATTTGTTCTTGTTTTTCTTTAATAAATGTTAATGAAGAATTATCTTCTAAACCAATATATGCCTCATCTAATCCTGCATATAAAGGAAAATATAAACGATATGTTCTTTCTTCATTCGAAACATCTTTTAAAAGATCTAATTCATATGCTGCACTATTAATTTTAGTTGTATAAATAAATACCCAGCGACCTTGATCATAATAATATAAATCAAAACCAATAGTACCTACAGCTGTCATATGAGTCATATATGCTCCACTACGTAATTTAGCTTTAATTTTAATGAATGATGAATTAGTTTTAAAAGTAATATTAACTCCACTAGGGCATTTTTTTAAATTATCAACACCTTGACTAATACTAACACCCCTTTTTAAACGATCATAATCTAAGATTTTATCATCAAAAAAGCCCATTCCTCTTAAATAAGAATTATGAAGATTATACCACTTAACTTTGGTTTTAATTGTGTTCTTTGCATCAGCCATATTTTTATCAATTTCTTTAATATCCATTTTCATCATTCTCCTTACATGATTTTTGATATTTTTATTATATCATGATTTAATAAAATTGTTAAGAAAAATTTCATAATGATTTTTTCAATAAAATAAAAAGTGACCCCGAAATTTCTTCTACACTGAATTTCAAGGGCAAATGAATTCTTTTATGTGAAAAAAATTTAAATAAAACACTGATTAAATTTTGACTAAAAAATTAGAAAAATAAATCAGGTGAGAAAACATAGTGATATTTTTATAATTATAACGATTAAATAAATATAAATATTGATAATTATTTTTATATATATAATTTAATAATTGATTTTAAAAATTAAAAATAAATTAAAAAATTAATATTAAATTATTATTTTTAATTTTATTTTTTTATTTAAATCTTTTCTTTTTTTTATTATTATGATACAATTTATTTAAGGAGGAAACAAAACGTGAAAAAAAGATATTTTCTTATTCTATTTCTATTTTTTGTTTTACTTTCGGGATGTACCCATGAAAAAGTAAAAACTGATGAAGAAATTCTTGATTATATTGCCAATAATATTACTTTTGAAGAAGAAATTAATCATGATTTAGATTTACCTAGTACATATGATTATGAAGATAAAGTAATAAACGCAAAATGGACAAGTGAAAATGAAAATTATTTGTCTAATCAAGGAGAAAGATTTGCAACAGAAGATAGATTTATAAATCTTACAGTTGAATTAACATTAAATGACAAAACATTAACAAAAAAATTTGAATTATTTATTTTAGGAATAAGCCAAGAAGATTTTGTAATGAAAATTTTATCCCTTATGCCTAATATTGAACAAACACCTTATAAAATTGAACTACCTAAACAAATAAATATGTTATCAAGGAATTATAACGTTCAATGGAAATCTCAAAATAAAGATATAGCGAATGATAATGGTGATATTATTCCTGATGATAAAGACCGTTCAGTTACATTTGAAGCTTCCATTACATATTTAAATACTACTGTAAACAAAACAATTCAAATTGATGTTCCTAAATTTGATACAAATATTTTAAAAAATGCATTGGATACTATTCAAGTACCAAATGTAATGACAACAGATAACCAAACATTAGTAAATAGTGTTAATTTTGATAATCATGTATTTAATGTGGAATGGAAATCAGATAAACCAGATATTTATTTACCTAATAATTTACATTATGTATTAGAAGATACTAATATTACTTTAACAGCTACAATTACACATGGAAAATTTAGTGAATCAAAGAATTTTAATATCGTTATAAAAGCAATTGAACAAGAACAATTAATGCAAAATGTTTTAGATGATATGATAGATAAAGGAAATATTGTTCCTAATAAAATAACTAGTGATATATTTCTTCCAACTGATTTTCCTTACAATATTAAAGGAAGTTGGACATCATCAGATGAAACAATAATAACAAATGAGGGGAAAATACAAACATTTACTGGCGAAAAAGAAATAAAATTAATTTTAGAATTACAATTGGAGGGTACAACATTGACAAAAGAATTTAGTTGTAATGTTATTCATGAACCTCATATGTTTTTAGATCGAACATTTAATGGGGAAAAAGAAAATGTTATAATAAATAATGAAGGAAAATTAGTCTTACAAGATAATGCTTTAACAGGAACTTATGAAACTGGTATAATTGAATCACAAAACTTTAAAGAAGCAGTTGCTTCATGGGCAGCTGTTACTAGTACAAAAGCAACATGTGAATTGTTCGTTTCAGTGCGTGTAAATAATCAATGGAGCGATTATATTACATACGGTGAATGGGGATTAGGATTAAAAAATGCAGCACATGATCAAAATAAAAATATCATGGAACTAAGTACAGATGAAATTATGATAAAAAATAATGCTACAGCTAATGCTTTTCAAATGAAAATTGTTTTAAAAAGAAAAGCTTTAACTGATGAATCACCAATAGTTAGTTTATTAGCAATTACATTAGATATTCCTAATTATACATTTAATGTTGATAATACAAATTTGCCAAAGAAAGCCAATTGGCAAGTTCCTGAATTATATCAACATGATGTTCCTACTATTGGCAATAGTATTTGTAGTGCGACATCATCAACAATGCTTTTAAAATTTAAAGGACATGACTTTACAAAAAATGATCCATTAGAACATGAATATATTGCTGGTCTTGTGAAAGATTATGGTAATAATATATATGGGAATTGGGTGTATAATACTGTTGGAATGAGTGCGTTTGGAGAAATTGCTTATGTAAAAAGATTTTATTCTGATAATGAAGTATTTTATCATTTAGCAAATGTTGGACCATTCTCAGCATCAATTAAAGGACCACAAGGTAACCCTGTTATTTATACTTCAATGAAAACAAACCAAGATGGACAATATACTTCGAATGGACATTTGATTGTGGTAACGGGATATGAAATTACTGATAATCAAACATACATTTACATTAATGATCCAAATGTTAGAGGGGTAGCAATTCGTATGACTTTGCAAAACTTCAAAAATGTTTGGCGTAATGTTGCATATGTAATTGAATAATTAATAAAAAATAGGGATTGCTCCCTATTTTTTTATTTATTAATTTTATCAATTAATCCCCATAAAATAACCACCATAGCCCATGTGTCTTGCCTACAATAAATAGATAAATTTTGTCTTAATTCTTGAAGTTCATCTTCTGGTAACGAAGAAAATTTAGCATATGCAGCTTGTGCTTCAAGACCATTGGCAATTGATAAATCTTTATATGATAATTTACTAAATAATGGTAATACCTTTTTTATGGAAAATGAACCATGCAAATTATTATTATAATAATTTATTGTGTTGAGTTCATCTTTTGTAAAGCCTAATGAAGAATATAATTTTTGGTTATTTTCAACTAAATCTTTTAAATCAAAAATACGATTTTTAATATTTAAAAGTTCATTTTTATATTCAGGAAAAAAATTTGCTAATTCAGCAATTCTGGTACATTCAAAATTTTTATTATAAACTAAGACTGTTCCACCGTTTGTTAAATCGATAGTTTCAATTAATTTCTTGGCCAATTCTTTTCGGCAATCCAAATCATTTCTTTGAGCAAGAAATTGAACATGATTTTTTTCAATATCACAATCTTTCATTTTCTTTTCAATATGAATAGAAAATTGAAATAAAGATTGAGAATAAGGTTTTTCACCTTTAAATCTTGGTAAAGGGGAACTAAACGATTCAAAATCTAAATGATATATTGGATAAACAATTTGTGATATACCTTTTTTTATTTTATTTTTATTGATGTATTCATTATCATTAATCAAACAATTGTATTGAATTTTTTGATTAGGGTTTAAAAGCCAATTTGTTGGAATTGAATCAATGCGATACATTCCTTGATTGACACATTCATAAAGAGTATGTTTAATTTTTTTTGTTTCACTTAATTTTTTTAAACGATAATATTCAAGAATAGATCCATCAACCAAAATATCTTTCCAACAGTAATTTAAAAAGCAACATTTAGATTTCGCTTTAACTTCACAATATTTTCCAAGATTTTGTTTACCAACATGGAATCTATCTAAATTTTTAAGAAGTTGTTGATACAAGATATCTATCTTATCCATATATAATTTAGTAATAGAAGTTAAATCAATAAAAGAAATTAGTTCTTCATTATTAGATGGTAAATATGGATCACAATAATTATGATATAATTCTTGTAATTGATAATTATTATTTAAAACACATAAATAATATTCCATATCTTTATCTAATTTATCTAAGCTTTTTTCAATAATAAACCTTTCAACAGCTAAATCAAAAACATAACAACCAAATGAATGATATCTATCAAATAATTTTTCTAAGTTTTTTTGATATGCTACTTGTTCTTTTTCATCTTTAGGCATAGGATTTAAATGATATATGGAATTATTTTTACTAAATATATTTGTAAAATCAGCAAGCGCTGAAGTAGTAGTTGCTTTTACTTCAAAAACTCTAATTTTATTATTATCTTCTTGATAACCATCAAGATAACAATAAAATTCATTATCTTTATCAACAAAAGAAAATTTCTTTTGTTTTTTAGTTTCCACATTATGAATAATATTATCGCCAAATATTTTTTGGGCAATTTCCATGGCATGTTGTTCAACCATTGTATAATATGGTAACATTGTTTCAACTTGTGATTGATCTTCTTCTATTAAATCATCACCTGTTTCAGTATCAAACATATATCTTAAAATCTCTTCTTTTTCATCATCATCAGAAAAGGTACTTAAACCTTTTTTACGATATATATCATCTAATGCTGGACATATTGGACATCTTGTATAAGCTTTAAATATTGTTTTAGATATTTTCATATTCCACCTCATGATATCTTAATTATATAAAGTAATTAAAAAAAAGTCAAGCAACAATTAATTGATATTATTTGATGCTTGGCTCAATTCTTTTTTTACAAATATATATCATTATTTCCACAGCACTTACAAAAACAATTAAAATAATAACCCAGGCAAATACTTTATCCATATCATTATTATTATAATGTCTTCTGATTTGACTTCCTAATGTATCATTAGTAGGTGACATATATTCAGCCATAATCATTACTTTCATGCCCAGACCAAATGATTGAATCATACTTGTAATAATATATGGAATACATAAAGGGATATATACTTTAGATAAAACTAAAAAATTAAATGAACTAATTGTTTTAATTTCTTCAAGCATATTTTTATCAAGTGATTGATATCCTGATAAAATACCTTCATATAAAATGGGAATAATTACAAATGATGTTACAATATATGGTGTTGCTTTAATACCAATCATCATAAAAAATAAAATAATTATAGCAACAATGGGAATAGTTTTCATTAAAATAATGATTGGATGAATAAATGATTTGAAATTACTAAATCGATAACTTAATGTTGCTAGAAAAATAGCAATTATAAAAGATAATAAAACAGTTAATAAAATATGTAAAATAGTTTTAAATATTATGCCATATACTATCTTTTCTTGAAATATTTTAATTAATGCCTTACTAACATCTAAAATACTAGGAATAATAAGAGAATTATGAAATATAAGACTTAATATAAACCATATTAAAAATAGAAATATAATACCCAATATGAAAAATAAATATTTTTTATTTTTCATGAGCGATAAAATTCATTATTAGGAATTTCATATTGTAATACGTTTAGGTATTCTTCTACTTTTGTTTGATTTTCTTTCGCTTTCATAAATTTTAAATTACTCTTAGGAATACTTGTAATTAAAACATCTTCACCTTGATCAGAAAAATATGTATTAAGTGGAACTATTTTTTTTACATAGTCACTTGTGTTTTTATTCATATCATTCATGTTTTTTTCAATTTTATTAATTACTTTATTAATATCATCTTGATTTTTTGCTTCAGGATTTACAAATATTGCTGCTTGCATAATTTCAGTTTCACCAAAAACTGTTTGTAAATCTAAAACATTAATTTTTTGATTCTTTTTTAATTGTAAAGTAGATATTACAGGTTCAGCTGCTAAGATATATTCATATTGATCTGATACAAAGAATGGAACTATATCAGCTAAACTATTTTGATATTCTATTTCAGCATTCACATTGGCTTTCTTTAAGGCATATTGTAATAATATATCAGGAACCCCACCTTGACTATATGCTAAAATTTTTTTACCATCTAAATCAGAAATACTTGTTAATGAAGTAGTTTCTTTACTAACAATATATGTATTACCAAAAGCAATAACTGAATCTAACACATATTTTGAATTACCTTTTGTATATAATTGAGCACCTAAATTAAGAGGCGCTATAACAATATCATGAGTAGCGCCAACTAAAGCTGTCTTTAATCCTGTTGGTCCATCAACATTTTCAATTGTAATATTTTCTTCTTCTAATAAACCCCCAACACAAACAAATGGTGTGCCATTTGGAACAATAATTTTAACTTCATTTTGAATGTTATCTTTACTGCATCCAAACATAAAAAGAACTAATAACAAACTAAATAACATAAATAATTTTTTCATGATTATACCTCTTTCTATATTTTAAACATTTAATTTTTCTTCATACATTATATAATATATTTTATCAAAATGTTGTAACATATGTTACAAATATTGATTTTTTTTATTTTATGTATTATAATAACATTAGATTATAATAATTATAAATATAGGTGATATAAATGAAAACGAACAATCAAATTTTATTAAACGAAACAATAAATATAAATGATGTAGTGAAAGAGTTTCCTACTTTTTTTACAATTCATCATTATAAAAAAAATGAAATAATAAAAAATGAAAAAGACTTATGTGAAGAGATTGGAATTATTTTAAATGGAGAAATCGAGATATCAACAATTACTTATGATGATCATTTATTTACTATTCAATCATTAAAAGAAAATGATATCTTTGGTGGATATTTAATATTTTCAAATAATCCTTTTTATCCAGGATATATAAGTACCAAAAAAGAATGTGATATAGCATTTATTAGAAAAGACAATTTAATGAAGTTATTGTCAATAAAAAAAGAATTTTTATTATTCTTTTTAAATTATTTATCGATGCAACATATTTATTTACAAAATCGAATGAAAACATTAAATCAAAAAACAATTAAAGATAAAATTATGTTCTATTTAATAAGTGAATCAAAAAAAAGAAAGACAAACAAAATAAATATTTCATCTAAAGAATCATTAGCCAAATATTTAAATATTCCTCGTCCATCATTATCTAGAGAATTAATCAATTTGAAAAGAGATGGTTTAATCGAATATAATCGACATATAATTATATTTAAAAAAAGTCCTAGTCTTGACTAGGGCTTTTATAATTTGATTAATTATTTTTATCACAAAACTCTTGATTTCCTTCATCACAAAGGTCTTGACATAATTCAGGATTTTGATTACACATTTCTTCACAAATTTCAGGATAGTCTTGACAAAATTCATCAAGGTTATTACCAATAACACTAGAAAAAATCAACATAGACAATCCTAAAATAAAGCCAATAATACCACAAACTAAACCAGCAATTGCTTTACTTCCGCCACCTTTTCTGATACTAATAATTGACACAACAATGGCAACTGGCCCTAAAACAGTAGCAAGGTAAGGTACACAACAACAAACAATTCCTAACACTAAACTAACAATACCTAAAATTAATGAAACTATTGCTAATGTACTAGATTGTTTTGTACTAGAGACAATATTATTAGATTGAACTATATTTTTAGGAAGTGGTGTACCACAATTTATACAAACATTATTATTTGCATCATTTTCTTGGCCACAATTACTACATTTAATAACATTATTATTGGGATCTAATTGTGCTCCACAAACAGAACAAAACTTTGAATTGTCACTATTTTCATGACCACAATTTTTACATATCATAATTATTATCCTCTAATTATTTACTATATTTATCTTTTTGATGATAATGTGTATGAAGAAGTTTATGAGATAATTTTCCACATGGTTCTTTTAAGAATTCTTTATAAACTTCCTTAACTGCAGGGTTTTCATGAGATTTACGTAATTCACATTTCTTATCAACATTATATAATACTTTAGCACGTAAGTCTTTAACATTTACATCATCAGCAATATATGATGGTACGATTGGTTGACCACCACCATTGATACATCCACCTGTACATCCCATGAATTCAACAAATGCATATTGTTTCTTTCCTTCTTCAATACGACGGAACATTTCTGGGAAATTAGCAGCGCCATGAACAACAGCAACATATACTTCATGACCAGCAACATTTAATTTAGCTTCTTTAATGTCTTTATCAACACCACGAACAGCTTTAATATCAACATCTTTATAATCTTGTTTTTCTAATGTATCACGAACAGTTCTTAAAGCTGCTTCCATAACACCACCTGTAGCACCAAAGATAGCACCAGCACCAGTGTATTTAGCAAGTGGAGAAGTTGGTTTTAAATCATTTAATTCGGTAAATGGAATTTCTTCACGTTTAATCCAACGAGCAAGTTCACGTGTTGTTAATACTAGATCAACATCACGAATGCCATCTACTTCCATTTCTTCACGTTTTGCTTCATATTTCTTAGCAATACAAGGCATTACAGAAATAACTTTAATTTTGTTTTTATCTACACCAATTTTATCAGCATAATAATGTTTAACTAAAGCACCATGCATTTGTTGTGGTGATTTACATGAAGAAAGATTTTCTAAATATTGTGGATAATATGTTTCAATATAACGAATCCAACCTGGAGAACATGAAGTAAACATTGGTAATACAACTTTTTCTCCATTTAAATATTTAGTGAAACGTTGCATAAATTCTGTTGCTTCTTCCATGATAGTTACATCAGCACCAAAGTTTACATCAGTAATATCATCAAAACCAAGTTTATCTAAAGCAGCATAAATCTTTCCTTCAACATTTGTACCAATCTTATAGCCAAATTCTTCACCTAATGCAGCTCTTACAGCTGGTGCTATACAAACAACAGTGTAGAAATCTTCATTTTCCACAAGTTCTTTAGCTTGATCGATATCATCTTTTTCACGAATAGCACCAACTGGACAAGCTTGAATACATTTACCACAATAAATACATCCTGCATCGTCTAAATTATGATTTAAAGCGGGTGCTACATATGTATGAGATCCACGGAAGTTGAAATTTAATACTCCTGTACCTGCAAGTTTTTCACAGGCAGAAATACATCTACCACAAAGGACACATTTGCTACTATCAATTACCATAGCATCGGTAATATTAGTAATTGTATCTTTACGAGAGAATGTTTCAGGATGTTCACCAATAACATTTGGAATATTAAATTTACGTAATAATCTTAAAAATTCACAATTATGTTCACGTGGACATTTCCAACATTCAAATTTATGATTACCAGCTAATAATTCAAGATTTCTTTTTACAGCTTTTTTAACCTTTTCAGTATTTGTTCTAACAACCATACCATCAGCAACAGTTACAGTACAGCTGTTTTTTAATCCTCTCATTTTTTCTATTTCAACAACACATAAACGACATGCAGAGTTGGCATTAATTCCTTTTAAGAAACAAAGACGAGGAATATCGACACCAGCAACTTTTGCAGCTTCAAGAATTGTATAATTGCTAGGTACTTCAACAGTTTTACCATTGATCGTTACATTAACTTTAGTTATTTTTTCATTAGACATGATCATTCCTCCTACTTTGTTATAATAGCACCAAATTTACATGATGCTTTACATGCACCACATTTAATACATTTTGTTGTATCAATATGATGTTGTTGTTTTAATTCGCCAGAAATAGCTTGAGCAGGACAGTTTCTCTTACATAATCCACAACCTTTGCAGGCATCTGTAATGTAATATTTAATTAATGCTTTACATACACCAGCAGGGCATACTTTATCTTTTACATGGGCAACATATTCATCATAGAAGTTGTTTAATGTTGATAGAACTGGATTTGGGGCAGTTTGACCTAGACCACATAACGCGGAATCTTTAATTGTATTAGCAAGATCTCTTAATTCTTCTAAGTCTTCCATTTCCCCTTTACCTTTTGTAATCTTCTCTAAAATTTCAAGCATTCTTCTTGTACCTTCACGACATGGAGTACATTTACCACATGATTCATCAACAGTAAATTCTAGGAAGAATCTTGCTACGTCAACCATACAGTTGTCTTCATCCATAACAATCATTCCTCCACTACCCATCATTGATCCTAAAGCAGTTAAGTTGTCATAATCAATTGGGGTATCTAAATGTTTAGCAGTTAAACATCCACCAGAAGGTCCACCAGTTTGAACAGCTTTGAATTGTTTACCTTTAGGAATACCACCACCAATTTCATAAATAACTTCTCTTAAAGTAGTTCCCATTGGTATTTCAAGTAGTCCTGTATTATTAATTTTACCACCTAAAGCAAATACTTTTGTACCTTTAGATTTTTCTGTTCCAATTGATGCAAACCATTCAGCACCATTTAAAATAATTTGTGGGACATTAGCTAATGTTTCAACATTATTAATAATTGTTGGTTTTTGCCATAATCCACAATTAGCTGGGAATGGTGGTTTATTTCTTGGCATTCCACGTTCTCCTTCAATAGAAGCCATTAAAGCAGTTTCTTCACCACAAACGAATGCTCCTGCACCTAATCTTGCTTCTAGATCAAATGAGAATTTAGTTCCAAATATATGTTTCCCAAGAAGTCCATATTCATACGCTTGTTTGATTGCAAAATTTAATCTCTCAACAGCAAGTGGATATTCAGCACGAACATACACATAACCTTGAGAAGCACCAATTGCATATCCAGCAATAGCCATAGCTTCAATGACAGAATGAGGATCACCTTCTAAAACAGCACGATCCATAAATGCACCTGGATCACCTTCATCAGCATTACAAATCATATATTTTTGTTTAACATCATTTTTAGCAGCTAAGCTCCATTTTAATCCTGTAGGGAATCCAGCTCCGCCACGTCCTCTTAAACCAGATTTAGAAATTACATCGATTACTTCTTGCGGAGTCATTTCTGTTAATACTTTACCTAAAGCTTTATAGCCATCATGTCCAATAGCTTCTTTGATATCAAATGGATTAATCATACCACAATTTCTTAAAGCCATTCTCTTTTGTTTAGCATAAAAATTAATTTCTCTAAATTTCTTAATTTTCATGACATCATCTTCAGTAGCTTCTTTATAAGCTTTTCTTTCAACGACTCTTCCTTTTAAAATATGTTCACGACATATTTCTTCAACATCGCCAACAGTCATATGAGCATAGAAAATAGTATCAGGATATACAACAACAACTGGTCCTTTTTCACATAGACCAAAACATCCACTCATGATAACATTAACTTCTTTATCTAACTTTAAAGCTTTTAATTGTTTTTCAAATTCATTTTTAATGTCTTGGCTATTGCTAGACATACATCCAGTACCACCACAGACAATAATTTCTGTTCTAATTGCCATTGCTTCTCTCCTATCCTTTATATTTTTCTAGTAACATATCTTGAACAACTTTATTATTCATAACATGTTCATCAACTATTTTCTTACCAGTTTCGGCAGTTACTTTACCATATATAAATTCTTTACCTTTTGTATCAATAACTTTTACAACAGGTTCATATTCACATTCACCGATACAACCACTAATAGTAACAGTCACATCGCGTAAATCTTTTTTATCGACTTCATCTACAATTGCCATTAAGACATCTCTGGCACCTGCATTAATACCACAAGTACCCATGCCAACAACGATTTGATATCCATGTTTGATATCACGTAAATTCATCTTTTTCTTTTCTTCGTTGCGAATTTTTTCTAATTCTGCTAAAGACTTCATAGTCCCTCCTTCATTTTTTCTATTCCGTTTTTTATATATTTTTTTAACCATTGCAAGACTTTATAATCTTGGATAGGTATGTCTTTTAATATTCGTTTAATTTGTTTACAATCCAAAACAAAACTATATTTAGGATTCATATTTGATGATTTATTATCATCTTTAATTAGCCTTTTAATAATTGTATGAGAATAATATAAATCAACATTAGGATTCATCAATATTAGAGAAATAATTGTATCTTCAATTTTACCAAAATCTAATAAATTAATTGAATCTAAATTCATATATCCTGTAATAATTGTTTTCTTAGTTTCAATTGATGTACCTCTAGTTGATGTAATTTCCATTTTGCCATCACATAATTGACATAAGTCTGAAAATAAACTTAATCCCAATCCTATTTCTTTATGTTTTGTGGAGAAAAAAGGATTAATTACATTTTTTAAATCTTGTTTAGAAATACCATCACCATTATCTTCTATTTTGATAATAAGTTTCTTTTTAATTTCATTTTCTTCAATGATGATTTTTATTTCACTAGCATGAGCTTCATAACTATTTTGTGCTAAATCTAAAAGATATAGAGATATATCATTCATCTTTTACTCCTAAAATATTTTGCAAAGTATATGATGAACATTTTTCACTAAAATATAAAGCTATATTTTCTTCTGTTGCTTTTTTTATAACATCACTAGATGGCATAACTTCACAAAAAATAATACAATTAATATTTGTTTTTTTCGCAACAGCAATCACATTCATTTGTGTTAACATTGTTAGTAAACAAACATTATTTTCTTTGACATGGCTTAATATCCATGTTAAAACATCACATGTATAAAATTGTATTATTTGTTTTGGTGAAACATCGTTTAAAGGCTTAATGAACGAATACGTTAAAAGCTCTTTAGTACTAATTTTCATAATATAAATAATTTTATATTTTGTATTTAATTTATCAATATATTATTTAGCAAGATATTCTTGTAAAACTTTCTTTGCTAAATTAGGTGTTGCCGATCCATAAACCTTTCCATCAAATGTAAATACAGGAGCAAGTCCACAAGCACCTATACATCTTGTTGCTTCTAATGTAAATTTTCCATCTTCACTTGTTTCTCCTGGTTTAATTTTTAATGCATTACTAAATTCATCAATAATCAATTGAGAACCACGAACATAACATGCAGTTCCTAAACATACTCCAATAACATGTTCTCCTTTTGGTTCAATTGAAAAATGAGAATAAAATGTAACAACACCATTAATCTTTGCAACGCTTTCTCCTAATTCTTTAGAAATGATTTTTTGCACTTCTAGTGGAATGCATCCAAAAATTCTTTGTGCATCATGTAATGTTGGCATCAATGGCCCTGGTTTTTGTTTATGTTCAGCAATCTTTTCTTTTAGTTCTTTTAACTGATCATCCGTCATAACAAACTTTGCGCCCATAAAATTTTTTCACTCCTTTTTTATTATACATATATTGTACCATTTTTTTAAAAATAATGAAATACTTTTCTTCTTGTTTTTTGGGATTTTTTTAATTTTATTTTAAATTAATCTTTTTATTATAATATTTATTTAAATGATTATTTCCTATATATTTAAACAATATAAAAAGGTCTAATTTCTTTACGAAATCAAACCTTTATTAAATTTATTGTAAATGATATTCTTTACCATTATAAGTAATAACATCTTGATTTAAATCAAATGTTTGAAGAATATAGCATCCACTATCCATATCATCATAAACCATAAATGTTACTATATCGTCAGCAACATACCAGAATCCAATAGCTTCATCATCAACAAAGAAATATTCAGCAAATGATATTTCACTGCCATCATCAGCTTTATAAGTTGCATAATATGGTTTTAAATTTATTTCAACAAATTTCTCTGTTTCAGTGTCTAATTGAATAACAATTGAACCTGACCCATTTTGTGATTCATATGCAATATAATTGGAACCTGTAAATATGACATATGCACCTTCACTATCAAATCCATAACGATCAATATATTGGGCATATCCATAACCATCAATTGTTAATTTACCTGCATTATCTTGATATGTCCCTGCAATGCTTTGATTAAATACAACACATGATGAATCTTCAAAATCACTTAGAATATATGTTTCTTCCCACATTTCTTCTGTTGCTTCATCCATGAATAAAAATGGTGCAGAAACAATTGCTCTATCTTCATTAGATACTAAAGTAAATTCACTACCCATTCCCATTAAAGATTCACTTTGGAATGATATAAATATAATTTGTACTTCCATATCTGAGAATGATACCATAATAGCTCCTAATGTATTATAAGAATCATCCATTATCATAATCATGCCTTCATCCATATTGCCTAATACTGATAATATCGTATCAAAACTTCCATCTTCTTTCACATAGAAACGATAAAATAATCCTCCTGAAAGTTGCATTACATATGCTTTTTCATATTCGGCAGGAATTGCACAATCACTTGGATTAAGTAAATGATATTCACCCATAGAAACATTACCATTTGAATCAGTATATTGTCCCATATAATTATAACCATCTAGAACTAATAATTCATTTTCGTTTGTTCCTACCAATTCGATAGATCTTTCATAATATGGATAACATAAATAAGTAACTGATGTATATTGTTCTAATACAAATGTTAATAAACTACCAACAGAAGATCTAATTTCCCATATTTCTTTTCCGTTCATTGTTGTTTGATCAGTTTTCACAACAGTTCCTGATAAATAAATATTATCATAGAAATCATTACCACTAGCAAAATAATAACCATTTCCTAAACCATCAAAATAAATACCAGCTTGTTGTTTTTGTGTTCCATATTCATCAAGTAATTGAGCTTGATATGGTTCATATTCCATAATTCTATATGTATCATCATCATATAAAGCAAAATAAATATTATTAAGAGCACCATTTTCACGATATATGAATTGAACAGCAGTCATACCAAATGCTTGAATATTGGTATATGTTTTTAAAATTCTTCCTTCTAAATATTCACCATTTGCAATATAGAAACTACCAAGTCCACTAATTCCTGTATCAACACCAACCCAAAGTCTACCATTACCATTATTTTTTTCACTATATGTTTTATATAATGCTTCACCATTATATTCTAATATATAATATACATCAACAATAAGAGTTCCTTGGGTGAAAATAATAGACGCACTATTAAAATCATCTTCAGAAACAGGGAAAATTGCTTTATTTTCTGTATGCATTTCTTTTAATGTTAATGTGTAATAAGCATATCCATATAAAGTAGCATTATCACTATAATCACATGTTGCAGCATGATATAATGTTCCTGTATCATCTATATTATATATTTCTGCTCTTTTACCATTTTTACTTGTTTCATCATATATTAAAACAATTGGATAATATAAATTTGGTTGACCATTTTCATCAATTCTTAAATATATGTATTCAACAAAATTTTCATCAAATAAGACAAATGTATTATTTTCATCAGATAAAAGAATAGTCATTACTTCTTTATATGTTTCATCATATAAATGTAATAATTTACCGAAAACATTAGAATCGATTATATAATAATTATATGTTTCATCACCAATTTCAGCTCCAAGCAACAAACCTGAACCACTTAATGTTAAAGTTGTTGGAAGGTTGTTTAATGTTCCAGTATATGTTTTTTCTTCAGCTTTTAAAACTAAAACATCATCAATTAATGGATAATTATAAAATTGAAAAGTACCAATTTCGGTATAAACAAAATAATATTGAACAGCATCATCGCCATAATAGAAATCACTTTGTTCGATATAATATGTTCCTTCATAAACATCTTGTGTAGATGTATCACCAAGCATAACACTTCCATATCCATCTAATAAAATAGTATATTGGCCTAAAATGCCACCTGTTGTTGAAGTTGGTTCAAATTCATCATATAAGCCTGCTTCATTACCTTTAAATGCGAATACAGCAGTTTCTTGATATGTTCCAATACGAAAATCTTTTCTTGTACCATCATCAAATTGGAAATAATAGCTTTGATTTTCACTATCATAACCATAAAAGCCTTTTTGTGTTATTGTATCATTTTGTTGTTTATAGGTATATACGCCTTCAAGATATCCATCTAATTTTAATGTTGTATTTTTATCAATGATTTCATCATTACCATTTGGATGATAATAGCCATCAAGATATGAAAAAGTTTCAGCGAAATCTTGACGATAATATGCGAAATAATCATCATATACTTTACCAGTCATACCGACAATTGTAAATACACCATTATCATCAATTGTTCCTTCAAATATTTCATCAAATCTATCTAATAATACTTTACCTTTTTCATTTTGTAAAATATAAATTAAATCTTTTCCACCCCATGCATCTTTATAAGCAACATCCCAAACAGCATAAAGTATTATGTTATCTGTAAGTTCTATTGTATCATTTGGAGCATATTCTACTTCACCATCACTTGATGTACTCCATCCTGCAAATAAATATCCTTTAGTTTGTAATGTATAATTACTGTCTTTTACAATTAATTGTTTTTGATATATATTATTATCGCTAGTAACTTCACCTGTATATTCAACACCTTCAGGTAAATTAGCATTATAAGTTAATATATATTCATTGCGATCATAATACAAACGTAAAACATTATCGTCTTTTTTATCTGTTAATACTAATGTATCAACTGTTTCATTTTTATTAACAAGATGAAAACCAGAAATATTATCTTCATTATATGTAACTGTATTACCAACATAATCTGTTTTATTTAAAGTATCATACAATGTATAAGAATCATTTTTTTCAACATCTTGAATATATAATTCTATTTTGTATTCCACAGTCCATCTAGCTTGTAAAGTTATTTCTCCATTAATTTTATCATTAGATGTTAATTCATTTCCATTTAATAACCATTTATCAAATGTAACACCATCTTTTTCAGGAACAATATCTTTAAGAGCATCTAATACTCCTGCTCCTTCTTTAAGCCATATATCATCACCATTAGGAATTGTTCCTCCATTTAAATCAAATTTTACTTGATATTCAGATGTCCATTTAGCATAAAGTGTTATATTTTCTTCAGGTGCAACAAAATTATTATCTAAAGCTACATCTGATGCAAAATTTTCTGTTTTATACCAACCCTCAAAAAAATGATGTTCCCATTCAGTTGGATTAACTAATGTTACTGAACTACCAGCTTCAACTTCTATTTCATTAACAGTTGGTCCATCATATGTTTCAAATGTAATTGTCACCATTGTTTTTTTCGGTTTATCGCATGCGAAAACAAATACACTTATACTAAGTAAAAACATAAATATACAAAATATTTTAAAATAATTACTTATCTTCTTCATATTAATCCTCCTTTTATTGTGTAAAGTACAAATACTATAACATATTTTATTTTTAAAGTAAAGTTTTTTTAACGTATAAAACGCTTACTTTAAGCTTTTTTAAATTATGATAAAGAAAAAAGCAAAATAAATATTCAAGTGTTTTTAGAAATATATTGCGTGACAAATATAAAATAATATGATATCATATAATCGAAAAGGAGTAAAATATGAAAATTGCAATTATTTTAGGTTATTGGTTAAATGATGATGGGCATATTGCTAATAGATTAAAAGAAAGATTAGATATGGGAATTAAACTATATCATGATTATCATCCAGATAAAATTATTGTTAGTGGAGGAGTTGCAAATAAAAAAGCAGGTGTCAGTGAAGCAAGTCAAATGAAAGCATACTTAGTGCAAAACATGATTCCTGAGGATATAATTATAATGGAAGATAAATCGCAATCAACATATGAAAATGCAAAATTTTCTATTCCAATTGCGATGGAATATAATCCAGATACTATAATATTATGTACATCAATTGAACATTTAGCACGTGAACCATATAATACATTATTATATTTTTCTGATTGGTTAAATGAAGTAGATCCACGTTTACCTGAAGAAGAAAAAAAAGCTAAAAGAAAACATAAAAATATTAATTTTATTGTTTATACAAATTGTTAATAAAAGAGGTGTGAAAGAGCTGTCACTAAGAAATGACTTTATTCACACCTTTTTATTTATGTATAATATATAAATTAAAAAAAGATTGATAAATTAATATCAATCTCATTAATTACAAATGGCGGAGAAAGAGGGATTCGAACCCCCGCGGCTGTTACACCCTGTCGGTTTTCAAGACCGATCCCTTCAGCCAGACTTGGGTATTTCTCCAACAGATGGTGGCCCAGGGCGGAATCGAACCGCCGACACAAGGATTTTCAGTCCTTTGCTCTACCGACTGAGCTACCGGGCCATATTATATTAAACTGGCGGTCTCGACGGGACTTGAACCCGCGATCTCCAGTGTGACAGACTGGCATGTTAACCACTACACCACGAGA
>CANQVC010000025.1 GCA_947627195.1 uncultured Bacilli bacterium | reverse complement strand
AAAAAGCAAAAAAAAGAGGCATTTTTAGCTATATATTAGCGTTTTTTGCCTCTTTGACATCAAAATAATAGTTGATTATTAAAAATAAATTTTTATATAATAAAAAAAGCTCTATAATCTATTATAATATTACAATAGTTTATAGAGCTTTAAATTTTATAATTTAATTGTTTTCAGTTAATAATTTATTTGTATGTTTATTTAACCAAGCCAAAATATCATTATATACTTCTTCTTTGTTTATTTCATTTAACATTTCATGTCTTCCATCTGGATATAGTTTTATTTCTATATCATTAATTCCAACTTTTAAATATTTATTATAAAGTTTCTTTGTTCCTTTAGAAAAACGTCCTACAGGATCTTTATCACCAGACATTATGTATATTGGTAATGAATTAGGTACAAGTTCAAATTCTTTAGTAATTGTTTTAAAACCGTTTGTTAAATCTTTGTAATATGATACACTGAATACTTTTCCACAATATTCATCTTCCTCATATTTTTTGTCATTATCAATATCTCTACTTAACCAATCGACAGTTGTAATGGAAGGTTTAAATTTTTTATTAAAAGATGAAAAACTTTGATTATGAACAAATTGACTTTGATATCGTCTTCCTTTAATTTTTGTAATAATTGATGTTAATGTTCTGGCAAAGGAATAATATAGACCTTTATTATAACTACTTCCTGATAACATAGCACCTTGGATATAGTTGCCATAAAGTTGCATAAATCTTTGTAAGACAAATGAACCCATTGAATGTCCAAATATAATTATATCTTTTTTAAGATATTCTTTTTTAACATTCTTTACTACTTCAAATAAATCTAAAACTAAACATTCAAAGTTATCAACATCATCCATATAGCCACATAGTTCAAGTGAACCTGCTGTTTTTCCATGACCTCTTTGATCATAACCAACAACTATATAATTATTATTGCATAAAAATTCCATAAAGTTGTCATATCTATCAATATGTTCAGCCATTCCATGACATATTATAATAACTTTATCAACATTATCTATATTATTTGGCTCATATACTTTACCAAATAACGTAACATTATTTCGATATGTATTAAATTCTTTTTGAATCATATTTTTATCCTTTAATTAAATATATATTTATAACAAATTCTTACCAATTTTAGGTAATTGAACATTAAAATTATTAGCTATTGTATAACCAACATCAGCAAATGTTTTTCTGATTCCTAATGATTTAGCTTTTAGATTTTTATTATAAACTAAAATTGGAACATTTTCTCTTGTATGATCTGTTCCATGAAATGTTGGATCATTGCCATGGTCAGCACATATCATTAATAAATCATTGTCATTTAATTTATTCAATAATTGCTTTAAATCATTATCGAATTCTTCAAGACAATTAGCATATCCTATTGGATCTCTTCGATGTCCATATAATGAATCAAAATCAACTAAATTAACAAAACATAATCCTGTAAAATCTTTATTTATCATTTCCATTGTTTTTAACATTCCATCATGATTACTAGTTATTTTTTTTGATTCAGTTATTCCACAGCCATTAAATATATCATTAATTTTACCAATACCTATTACATCATAATTATTTTCTTTTAAATTATCTAATACTGTTTTACCAGTTGGTGATACAGCATAATCATGTCTTTTAGGTGTTCTAATGAAATTTTCTTTTGAATTTCCTATAAATGGACGAGCAATTACTCTACCAACCATCCATTCTGGTTTACTTAATGTTAATTCTCTAGCTATTTCGCATATTTTATATAATTCTTCAACAGGAATTATTTGTTCATTAGCTGCAATTTGTAATACAGAATCACTTGAAGTATAAACTATTATATTACCTGTTTTTAAATGTTCTTCACCTAATTGTTTTATAATTTCTGTACCAGATGATGCAATATTACCAACAACTTTTCTTTTAGTTCTTCTTTCTAATTCATTTATAAGATCTTTAGGAAAACCTGTATCTGTAAATGAAGGAAAAGCTGTTGTTACATTCAATCCCATTAATTCCCAATGACCTGTTAATGTATCTTTTCCGACACTAATTTCTTCCATTTTACCATAACATGATATTGGATTAGGTATTGCTTTAGTATTATTTATATTCGTTATATAACCAATTCCCATTTTTTCTAATGTTGTAATGGAAAAATTATTTTTAGATAAACTTAAATGATATAAAGTATTAGATCCTTCATCATTATATAAATTACTATCTTTTGCTGCTCCAACTCCTAAAGAATCAGCAACAATAAGAAAGATTCTTTGATAATTTCTATATTTATTATTCATTTTTAGGCCTCTTATTTGCTCTAGGATGAGCTTTATAATAAACTTGGTTCATTTGTTCATTTTGAATATGTGTGTAACGTTCGGTTGTTGAAATATCTTCATGACCTAATAAATCTTGGATATAAATTAAATCAACACCATTAGCTAATAAATGTGAGGCAAATGAATGACGTAATTTATGAGGAGATATTTCTTTAGTAATACCAACAGCTTTTGTTTTTTCTTTTATTATAAGAAAAAAAGCTTGTCTTGTAATTTTTCCTCCATCTCTACCATTTAAAAATAAATAATCATTATGTTTTTTTAATAATTGAGGTCGAGCATTTTTAATATAATATTGTAAGCTTTCATTAGCATATCCACCAAGAGGAACTATTCTTTCTTTTCTTCCTTTTCCATATATTTGAACTAAACCTTTATCTAAATGTAAATCTCCCAATTTTAAATTGACAAGTTCACTAACACGTAATCCTGAAGCATATGCAAGTTCAATCATTGCTTTATTTCTTGCTTCAATTGGAGTATCTTGATTAAGGCTATTTAGGAGTAAATCAACTTCTTTCATTGATAAAATGGCAGGAATTTTACGAATTTTCTTTGGTGTTTCAATTGTTTTTGATACATTTTCATCAACATATTTTTCTAACATTAAAAATTTATGAAAACATTTAATTGCTGATAATTTACGTGATTGGGAACTAGGTTCAATTTTTTTCCGATTTAAAGATACAATATATGCTCTTAAATCATCAGCTGTAATACTTTTGGGTTCTTCTTTTTTTCTGACATTAACGATAAAATTAATATATTGGGTTATATCACGGCGATAAGCTTCCCATGTATTTTTGCTTAAATTTAGTTCACCTGTTACATAATATTCAAATTCATGGATGTATTCGTTCAATATAAACACCTACCTCTAATTTGTTATTAATATTAACAAATAACATTTTTAAATAATGTTATTAATATGGCATTTTGAATATATAAATGTTTTAAAGGAATATATAATAAATCATTTTTTCTTTTAATAAATTTTTGTTTAATAAGAACTTCTAGATTAGGAAAAACTTTAAAAATATCTTTATTATATTTATTTTTAAATGTATTAATTGATATACCATTTGTTTTTCTTAATCCTAACATTAATTCTTCTTCAATTTTATCTTTTATTGTTAATGTTATTTCTTCATTATATGAAAGATTGTTATTATCTATTCCTTGATAATATTTTGGTAAATTTGTAATATTTGTATATCTTTTGTTATCTATGTAATAACTTGCTCCAGCACCAATTCCTAAATAATGTTCATTTTGCCAATATGTTAAATTGTGTTTACTTTCATATCCTTTTTTAGAAAAATTACTTATTTCATATTGATGGTAACCATTTAATTTTAGATATTTTTGAAGACAATGATATAATGAGCTTTCTTTATCTTCGTCTAATCTTTTAAATTCATTTTTTTGATATAGTTTATATAAATATGTACCTTCTTCTAATTGTAATGAATATAAAGAAATATGTTTAACATGAAGTTTTTTTGATAATTTTATTTCTTTTTTAATTCTTTTTTTTGAATCATTAAGAAATCCATATATTAAATCAATTGATATATTAGTAAATCCATTATTATATAAATCTTTTAAACAATTTATTGCTTTTGTCTTATTATGTTTTCTTTTCATGATTGAAAGTATATCATCATAATAACTTTGGATACCAATACTTAATCTATTAATTGGTGTTTGTTTTAAAAAAGAAATTAAATCTTGATTAACATGGATAGGATTAATTTCTATTGTCCATTCTTTTATTTTATCAATAGAAATATATTTTGTTAAATTATCAATTAATTTTTTTAATAATTCTATTGATAAACATGTAGGTGTACCTCCACCTATATAAATAGTTTCAATATCTTTTAAAAAATTCTTTTTTAATTCAATTTCTTTTATTAAATATTGGATATATTTTTCATGTTCTTTAGAATTTACAATTTTAAAGAAATCACAATATGAACAAATATGTTCACAAAAAGGAATATGAATGTATAATGATTTAATATTATTTGTCATCTAAACTTAAAACTGCAAGAAAGGCATTTTGGGGGATTTCAACAGATCCTACTGCTTTCATACGTTTCTTTCCTTCTTTTTGTTTATTTAATAATTTCTTTTTACGACTTACATCTCCACCATAACATTTTGCTAATACATCTTTACGCATCGCTTTTATGTCACTTCTTGCAACGATTTTCGTACCAATGGCAGCTTGGACAGGTACTTCAAACATTTGTCTTGGAATTAAGTCTTTTAATTTTTCGGTTATTTGTTTTCCTCTCATATGAGCAACATCTTTATGAACAATAACACTTAGAGCATCAACTCTTTCACCATTTAATAAAATATCTAAACGTACTAATTGACTTTGTTTATATGATGATAACTGATAATCAAATGAAGCATAACCTTTTGTTGATGATTTTAATTTATCAAAGAAGTCAAAAACAATTTCAGATAAAGGAATATCATATATTAATGTGACTCTTGAAGAATCGACATATTCCATATTAATGAATGTTCCTCTTTTTCTTTGACAAATTTCCATTACTGAACCAACATATTCATTTGGTAACATAATTGTTGCATTAACATATGGTTCTTCAATTCTTTTAATATTTGTTGGATCTGGCATAAATGATGGATTATCAATTTCAATCATTGTTCCATCAGTTAAATAAACATGATAATCAACTGATGGAGCTGTTGCGATAAGATCAATTCCAAATTCTCTTTCAATTCTTTCTTGAACTATATCCATATGTAAAAGTCCTAAAAAACCAACGCGAAAGCCAAAACCTAATGCTTGAGATGTTTCTGGTTCGTATATTAAAGATGCATCATTTAATTTTAATTTATCTAATGCTTCTTTTAATTCTTCATATTGTGAATTATCAATAGGGAACATTCCACAATACACCATTGGGTTTAATTTACGATAGCCTTCTAATGGTTCTATAGCAGGATGATTTGCTAATGTTATTGTATCACCAACATGTACATCACTAATATCTTTAATAGCAGCGGAAATAAAGCCAACATCACCAACAGTTAAATATGAACGTTTCTTTTCTTTTGGCGTGTGGACACCACATTCAACAACTTCATATTTAGCTCCAGTTGCCATAAATTGAATGACATCACCAACTTTAATTGTGCCATTTTTTATCCTAATTAAAGGAATTATTCCCCGATATTGGTCATAATATGAATCAAATATTAAAGCTTGTAATGGAGCAAATGGATCTCCAGTTGGCGAAGGAACATTATGAACAATTTGTTCTAATATATCAACAATTCCAATTCCTTCTTTAGCACTAGCCAATACTACTTGTGATGTATCTAAACCTATTACACGTTCAATTTCTTCTTTTACTTTTGGTATATCAGCACTTGGTAAATCAATTTTATTAATCAAAGGTAAAATTTCTAAATTATTATCAAGGGCTAAATAAACATTTGCTAATGTTTGAGCTTCAATTCCTTGAGCTGCATCGACTACTAAAATAGCCCCTTCACATGCAGCAAGTGAACGTGAAACTTCATAAGTAAAATCGACATGTCCTGGAGTATCTATTAAATGAAATATATAATCAATACCATCTTTACTTTTATATGAAAGTTCCACAGCATTTAATTTTATCGTAATTCCTCTTTCACGTTCTAAATCCATTGAATCAAGTAATTGATCTTTCATTTCTCTTTGCTCAACAGTATTTGTAACTTCTAATATACGATCAGCTAAAGTAGATTTTCCATGATCTATATGAGCAATAATTGAGAAGTTACGGATTCTTTTCTGACGTTCTAATAATTGATCTTTATTTAAATTAATATTATTAATTTTATTAATATTATTAATATTGTTAATATTATTATTATTGTTCATGGAAAACACCTCAACTATCTTGTAATATTTTATCATAATTTCCTTAAAAAAACAAGAACAATAAAAATAAGAAAAAGCATATAAAATAACATAAATTGAGGTAAATAATATTTAAATTATTAATTTTTATTTAATAACGTGAATATAAATAATTTTGATTAATTAAATAATATATATTTATTTTTATATTCATTACTAATAAATGAATATATTTAAATAAATTTAATTAAAATAATTAATATTTCATATATAAATAGCAAAAGTATATATTTCCTATCAAATAATATAAAAAACAACAATAAGATAAGGAAATATATACTTAATTTTGCCTAGGTAACTTTTAAACGACAATCAAATTACAATGATAAAATTGACACATTTCTTTTATAATTGGTGTGTTATTATTAGTAATAACTGTTTCAATAGGAATCGAAATAAATACTTCATCAAGAAAATAATTCTTCTCTATAATTAAACCTTCTTCGTTTAAAGTCACATCATATAATATTAAAATATTATTTTTATTTTTAATATATTTTAAACTACATGTACTATTTAAATATTCAATATTCTTTTCATTAATTATTAGATCATTTTTCTCATCATTCTTAATAATGATTAACATAAAAGGTCACCTCATTAATAAAATATGATTTAGTTAAGTTTGTTGACTATTTTAAACGCCTCAAAAAAATTTAAATTAATAATTGGTCGTCTTTTAAAATTAAGTTGCTTTAAACGGCAAAATTTGCTATAATATTTTTAGAAAACATTATATTTTTAAAGGATAAGTAAATAATTATGAGAATTAAATATTCAAATCCCTCATTAAATAATAAAGAAAAAAGCATTCAAAATAATGCCATTAATTCAAGAGGAATGCTTTTTGAAAGTGAATTAAATACCTCAAATGAATATTATCGTATTCATCAAAAAGCAATAATTTATAAGAAACCAACACCAATACAGATTGTGAAAGTCGATTATCCAAAGCGAAGTATGGCAAGAATTATTGAAGCATATTATCAAACACCTTCTACTACTGACTATAATGGCATATACCGAGGAAAATATATTGATTACGAAGCTAAAGAAACAGATAATTTAAGTTTTTCTTTTAAACATATTTTTCCACATCAAATTGAACATTTAGTAAATGTTGATAAAATGGGGGGAATTGCTTTTGTTATAATATATTATCGAAAATTACAGAAGATATATATAATGGATATAAAACCATTTTATAAATTATATTTAGACAATTTAAAAGATGGTACACAAAAAAGTATAAAAGCCAATGAAATTGAATCATTAGGAGGAATAATTGTAAATAGAGGTTATACTCCATTAATTGACTATTTAAAAGCTGTTGATGAATATTATTTCAATGAAAAAAAGTAGATGAAATTAGACATCTACTTTTTATAATATAAAATTTTATTTATTTTTGTTCTTCTTCTTTAAATAATAAATATTTAAATACATAATAAACAACAAATCCTAATGCAAATAAACCAATATATAAATAATTACAATAATCAGCCCATGGTTTATCTTTAAAAATATTTTTAAAGCAAATTCCTAATGAATAAAATGAAACTAATGTTGATACAAGAAATCCTGAAAGCATAGATATAACGGGAATTTCTTTTTCTTTTCCTTTAATTTCTTTATACAAAATATAACCAAAACAAGAAATAATAATAATACCAATTATCATTCCAATGGCATAATTTTCTTCAAATGAAATATCATGTCCATATCCATCAAAATAATTTTCAAAACTTTTAATAAAAAGAACTAAACTAATAATAAAAGCAATAATTCCTGTACATAAAATGGAAATATTCTTTCCTAAACTTAATGTTTTAATTTTTTTATCATTTTGATTCATTATGCTTCTTCTCCTTTCGTATCATTTGGTTCAAATAATTTTGGAGCTTTAATAGCAATTATACATAAAACAATTCCATTTATAATAATATTAGGTAACATATAACCACCATTATAAACTAAACTATAGAAATATGGACCACCAACAAATCCTTCAGGACAACTAGATGCCCAGAAAATAACTCCTGCTAAATAATGAGCAAGAAACTTTAATAATCCACCTATTAAAGTACCAACTGATAAAAAGGTGATTTTTTGCTTATTTGTTGCACTATTCTTAAATTGTTTTCTAAATAAGCCAGCAAAAGCTACTAATGGATATGCTAAAATATAATCTAGTAATATTTGTAATAATACCATATACCATGAATCAGCTATTGCATATATTCCACCAAATAGTTGTAAAAAACTTAATAACACTCCACTTATTAAAGCAGGAACAAATCCTCTTCGATAAGCTAAAACCAATATTGGTAACATTGCGAAACCAATAGATCCGCCATTAGCAAATAATCCTCTAAATAATCCACCTTGTAGATAATCTAAAGCAAATGCCAATGTTGCCATAATTGCGATTTCCGCAATTAGTCCTGTTGAAATTTTTTTCATTCTTTCACTCCTTTTTAAAAGAAAAAAATTCTTTGGGAGATGCCAAAGAACGTAAAAAAATGCAAAATTATAAATCATTTTCCTACGCTAGCATTACCTAGATCAGGTTAAGGGTCGTTAACTTAATAACCTCTCAGCCGTAGCTCCCCATAAATATAAATTGTATAATATTTATACAATAAAATTATATCATTTTTTTAAAAAAAAGCAAGAAAAATGATTGTTTTTAAAATGAAAATGTTATTTTAATTAATATTGATTATGATAATCAAAATCAACATTTGTTTTTGATTTAATTTCTTTCCAAGAATTAGTTTTTGGTTTATAAATATATAATTTCATTTCAACAAGACAAAATGAACAATTTTGACATATATAATATTTAGTTTCTCTTTTAGTTTTATCACCCAAAACATCAATTGTCAATTCATTGATTGCCTCACCATTAATAAAATATTCAATATCTTCTTTAGTACTAACAATCTTTTTATTACATATTGGACATGTTTCTTTCATTGAAGAAATAATTATTTTTATTTTACGAGGAATAATTATAAAACCATAAAAAGTTGTAGCAGCACCAACAATAATCATAAAGATAGATAAAATATATTGTTTAGCAACAATTCCACTAATACCAAGAACAATTAAAACAATACCAAGACTTAAATAAATATGAAAAGATTTTTTTAATCTTTGATAATTTTCTTTCATTATAACCTCTTTTATAAAAAACTCCTTTACAATGTCATGTTTGATTCATTGGAAAGGAGTTAAATTTTAAACTACTTCTTCATTTGTTTGAGAAGTTTTTTCTTCATCATTTATTATTTCTTCAATTTCTAACAATAATGATAAAATTCTTCTTTTATAAACTTTATCGATTGTGAATTTTAAATTATATTCTTTATGAACTGGATTTTCAACACTTTCCTCTTCATATACAGTATGATATGTCACACTTTTACCTTTATATGGAGTTTCTTCTGATAGTTCATAAACAAATCCACCAACATTATGATATTTTGTATTTGGTACTTTTCCTAATTTTAATTCTTCAAATAAATAATCTAGTTCAGTATTAGGATTAACATTATAACGAGTTTCATCGATTTTAATTAATTTTGAATTTTCAGTTTCTTCATCATATTCATCATAAATTTCACCAACTAACTCTTCTAATGCATCTTCTAAGGTAACAATACCACTTGTACCACCATATTCATCTGAAACAATTGCAAAATGGAATTTACCAGATTGCATGTCTTGAATTAAATCGCCAACTTTAGTAGATTCTGATACATATCTTGGTCTAGACATTAATGTACGAATATTTATATCTTTACCATTTTGATTAATATAAGCTGTAAAGAAATCTCTTTCATGTAATATACCAATAATATTATCTTTATCATTGTGGTATACAGGAATACGAGAATATTGAGATTCAAAAAATGTTTTTTTGATTTCATCAATTGACATAATATCTTCAATAGCTACAATATCAACACGTGGTGTCATTATTTCATAAACATTTGTATCGTTAATATCTAACGCATTTTGCATTAATTCAGCATCTTTATTTTCAATAACTCCTTGACCTTCCATTGTTTCAATAATTGATTCTAATTCTTCTTCTGTTACTTGTGGAGTTGTATCAACATTTTTCTTTAAAAATAATTTACGTAATTTTTGGAAAAACCATGATAATGGTGTAAATATTTTTATAATAACAAATAAAACACCCGAATAACGAAGAGCAACTTTTTCAGCATTTTCATTTGCATATGATTTAGGAATAATTTCCCCAAATATTAAAACAATTAAAGTCATTCCTAATGTTGTAATAACATTAACTAAAGCAGGATTAAAAATTAATTTTCCGATGATATAAGTAGCAATTGTTGTTGCCCCAATATTAACTAAATTATTACCAATTAGTAAAGTTGTTAATGTTGTGTCAAATTTTTCCGCAATATAAACTGCTTTTTTTGCCCCTTTTCTTTTTTCTTCCATGTAATTTCTTAAACGTATAATATTCACAGTTGAATATGCCGTTTCAAGAGATGAAAAAAGAGAAGATAAGATTAACAAAATTACTAATGCGACAAGTAATATACCACTTGTTAAATTAAATATGGGTACATTTGCATCTTCTAATAGCATGTACGCGAGAGGAACCAAAATACAACACACTCCTTTATTCTTTATTTTTTAAAAATAATTCATACCATTGATAAACACATTTTTCATTAAATGGATCTTTTCTATTTTCAATCATATGAATTAAGATATCTAAATTTCTCTCAATAATCTTGCGAATATTTTCTGAATAATGTAAATATTGAATATTAAAATCATATTCATCACGATCTAATTCTAACATTTCTCCTCCTGGAAATACTTTAATATCTAGATCATAATCAATATATTTAATACCTTCATTATCTACAACATAAGGTGAACTCAAATTACAGTAATAATAGATTTCATTATTTCTTAACATACAGATTACATTGAACCAATACTGTTTAAAAAAATAGCAGACAGCTGGTTCTCTTGTTTTCCATTTTCTACCATCACCATCAATGACATCAACTTCATTATTAATAATAACTACCATGTCTTTTGATTCATATATTTTGTCCACATTTTTCCAAACACGATGAAGTTCTCCATCATGTTTATAACTAATGATATCAATTTTTTCAATTTGTACAAAAGAATTCATAATATTATTATATCAAATATAATTAATATTTTCAATCATTTTCATATGTAAAATTAAAATTTTAAGATAATTTTTATAATATAAACAATATAAAATAATATAAAAAAGACTATTTATATCAATCTAATATGAAATAATGTTATAAATAGTCTTTAAAACTTTATTTAATTAATGAGTTGAAGCACCAGAGCCATCTGTAGAGTCAGATACATCAAATACAAAGCCATCATCGACATCACCTGATGGATAATTAGGTGTTCCATATCCAGTAATTGTGTGCCAATCTAATGGATAGTTACGTTGAGCAACCATATTAGATGTGTTACCTTCAATTGTATATACTCTACTTTCATCACTTTTCACAACCATACCTGTATGACCTGCGCCATCTGATAAGAAGAAAATTACATCACCAACTTTAGGTTTATAACCACTTTCTTTATATTCAAATAAATTTCTTTGAACGAACCAATTCATACCAGCACTACATAAAGCATACTTTGGTACAACACGACGAGAGATTCCCGCTTCATTTGCACACCAAGATACAAACATTGCACACCATTCACCATATGCAAATTCAGGACCAAATTCCTCGCCATACCATACACCGAATTTTGTATAGTTATTGTTTCCTTCAACATATCCTTCTTCATTTAATGCTTTTTCAATCATCAATCTTGCATAATTGATTTTAATAACATCTTTAACAACAATTAATATTTTACCTTCTTTTGTTCCTGATTTAATAGTTACTTCTGCTACTCCTTTATTTAGAGCAGTAACTTTACCATTGTTATCAACATTTAATATTGATGAATCATTGCTTTTCCATTCAACATTTTTTTCATCAGATATTAAATTTATTGTATCGTTAAGACCAACCATATTTTTACCATATAGATGAATCATATTATCTAAATCATTTTTCGAAATATTTGAATTAGTTTCACATCCAATAAATTTATCTTTATGATTTGTTAATGATAATGATTGTTCATTTTGATCACTATAAAAATTATTATCAATATTTAAGAAACATTCATCTCTTCCTTGGTCATTTTTAATAAAATATTTTTCAGGTATTCCGATAAATGTATTATAATTAATGATCGTTGAAACCATCCATTGTTTTTCTGCTTCTATTTCATCTTTAATTGCAATGTAGTTTTTACAATTTTTAAATGTATTATAACTTATTGAAAAAGTTACAGCACTATCTCTAAATCCCATTGTTGTAATAGCACCTGAATATTCAACATTTTCTTGACCTACATTTTCAAATACATTATCATAAATAGAAAATACTTGTTCAATACTTAACATATCTGAACCATATGAACGAATAAATACACCATTATAAGATCCATTTTTAAAAGTATTTCCTTTAATTAACCATTGACAACTTTTCGATGATGTACCATAATCTAAACGAATGGCATCTTGGAAAAAGTTGGTAAATTGATTATTAGTAATTTTAATATTATTACAACTTGATATTGATAAAGCAATATCACGAACATTATCAAAACTATTATTAGTAAATACTATTTCATCAGATGAATCACTACCCATAGCTAATGTAAATATAGCTTGTTGATGATTTTTATCAATTGACCATTTAACATTATAATTAGTTGTATTGTAAACTTTATTATCGGAAATAATAATATTTTTATTATCACCAAATAATTTTAGATTACCACCTTCAGTAAATAATAAATTAGATATTTTCATATTCATTACTTGGGCACTTACAAACATTGAGTTTTTAATAACTGTTGTTTCATCACCGATAATATTAATATTACTTTTAGTAAAAGTCATTGGTGAATCAAATACACCAGTTAAATAAACAGTTGTATTATCTTCTACAGCATTCATCGCATCAGTTACGTTTTTAAAAGCATTATAACCAAAATAGAACAAATCACCATTATAAGTTAATTTATCACGTAATTTATAATCAGTAAATTCTTGACTTACAACAATTTTTTCTAATGTATATTCAGGAATAACTGGTTCAACAACTATTTCAATACTATCACTAATATTTTCATGATTTTCTAAATAAGCTGTTATTTCCACAGATCCTTCTTTAACTCCAGTTACAACACCTAATAATTCATCTATTGAAGCAATACTTTCATCAGAAGTTTTCCATAAAACAAATGAACTAGCATATTCATCTTTTAATTCATATGATAATTCAGTTGTTCCACCAACAAATAAATAAGGATCTCCTGTTATTTTTAATATTGCATCATCTTTATCATTTGGTGTTTCAGGATTTTTATCGCAGCCAACAACAAATAAACAAGCAATAAACAATAATAGAAATAATGTAAATTTTTTCATACTTCTTATATCTCCTTCTTATATATAGTATATCAATTTTTTTATTAAAAGTAAACAAAAAATTATAAAACGTTTTCTAGTTTTTAATGTTAGTATAAGAAAAATGGCATCAATAATTATGTATTGACACCATTATATCTAATATAAATATATATTATATATTATTTTCTATCCATTTAATTAATTCATCATATGATGCATAACCAACACGATAAGCAATTTGTTTTTTATCTTTAAATAAAATTAATGTTGGAACACTGCTTATATTAAATTTATAAGCTAGTTCTTCTGCTTGATCTACATCAACTTTAAGAACATTATATTTTTCACTCACCTTTTCTAAAACAGGTGCTAGCATTTTACATGGTCCACACCATGTAGCAAAAAAATCAACTAATGTCAATTCATTAGACATTTCATCTAAACTTTTAATTTCTTTCATTTTTAAATCCTTTCATTGTTGTTATTTATTATTATTACATTAAATTAAAAAAATTATTCTTTTAAGGTGACAATAGTTACACCTTGTCCACCTTCACCACTTCCTCCATAACGATAACTAATAATATTTTTATTATTTTTTAATTTGTCATGAACTAATTTACGAATAACACCAGTACCAAACCCATGAATAATTGAAACAATAGATAAATTAGCATATATAGCATCATCTAAGAATTTATCAATTTTATCACTGGCACTTTCATATCTTTCTCCTCTTAAATCTAATGTTGATGAAACATTTTTCTTTATTTCAATTGGTATATTATTTTTATTTATTTTGTTTATAGTATCACTTATATTATTATCCTTAATGATTAAATCACTCTTTTTACATCTTAAAGTCATAATTCCCATTTGAACTTCATAAACATCATCTTTAATCTTTTTTATAACATTACCATACATTTGATGACTTTTCACAAACACATTATCACCAATTTCTAAATTTTCTTTTTCAAGAACATATTCTTTTTCTAATGAAAGAGTATCTAATGAAGAAATACGATGTTTAATATTTGCTATTTCATGCATTTTCACATCTTTCTTTTTTAAATTTTCTAAATCATATAAAATATTTTCAATTTCTTCTTTTGATTGATTAATTAATTTTTCTTTTTCAATATTTGCTTCTTCAATTATTTTATTTCTTTTATCATAAGAATCTTCAATTGATTTGTCTAATTCATTTTGTTTTTTAATAATTTGTTTTCTTTCTTCTTCAACGATTCTTATTTTTTCATCTAAAACAGTTGATTGTTTAACTAATTTATCTAAGACATTAGATATTGAATCATCTTGTTGATGTACATAATTTTTAGCTTTTTCAATAATATGATTAGGTAATCCTAAAATCGCGGCAATATCTAAGGCATTACTCATTCCTGGAACACCCATTAATAAACGATATGTAGGCTTTAATGTTTTAATATCAAATTCAACACTAGCATTAACAATATTTTTTGATTGATAAGCATGTATTTTAAGTTCTGAATAATGACTTGTTGCTACAACTAAACATTCTTTATTGATTAATTCATCAAAAATTGCAATAGCTAATGATGATCCTTCTAATGGATCTGTTCCTGAACCTAATTCATCTAATAAAACTAATGAATTGTTTGTTACATTATTCATAATTTCAATTACATTCATTAAATGACTAGAAAATGTTGATAAATTTTGATCTATTGATTGTTCATCACCTATATCAGCATATATATGATCAAATATCATAATATTACTATTTTCATCACAAGGCAATAATAAACCAAATTTAACCATTAATGATAATAATCCAATTGTTTTAAGTAAAACTGTTTTTCCTCCTGTATTTGGTCCAGTTATAATAATACCTTTATAATCTTTTCCGATAGAAATATTATTTTTAACAACATGTTCTACTTGTAACAATGGATGATAACATCCTAATAAATCAACAATACCATCTTGGTTAACTTTTGGTAAACTACCCTCAATATCAACTCCATATTGAGCTTTACTAAACAAAATATCTAAGAATATTAGATTTTTAAAATCATTATATAATATTTCACTATATTTTGATATTTCATTTGATAAAGATCTTAAAATACGATTTATTTCAATTTGTTCTTCATCTTTGTATTGATTTAAGGTATTATTTAATTCTAAAATTGATAAAGGTTCAATAAATACTGTTTCTTTAGAAGATGATTGATCATGAATAATACCTTTTAATTGATTTTTATAATCATTCTTTACTGGTAAAACATAACGATCATTACGTATTGAAATAACTTGTTGCGATAAAATAGCTGCATTTTTATGTAGTATTTCTTGCAATCGTATTTGAATGTTTTTTTCAGTATCTCTTTCTTTTTTTATAATTTCTTTTAATAATGGACTAGCATCTTCTTTTAATTCACCATATGGTGTAACTACTTTTTTAATTTCTAAATTTAATTCTTTAGGATAAATAAATAAATTTACAATTTGTTCTAAATGAATACAATTTATTTTCGCATTTTTAACTCTATCTAAATATAGAATATTATTTTTAAGAGTATCTAAAAAATTGCCAGTTTCACTTAATTCTTGTAATGATAAAATTCCTCCTTTAGTAGTTTTAGATATTATTTTATCCATATCACAATTAGGAGTAATAGAAATAGGAATTCTTCCCATTCTTTGTAATAATGAAGATGTTTCATATGTTTCATCTAAACTATTTTTAACTTCTTCTAATGTTTCAAATAAAACATAATTATCTAGTTCTTCTTTACTTTTTTCTAAATAAACTTTGTCTTTTAAAATAGAAATGATTTTATCGAATTCTAATATTTTATTATATTTGTTCATTTTTCACCTAAAACTTTCAAAAAAAATTTTTTTATGATATAATAATAGTATAAAAAATAGAAAAGTGGTGATATATTGACGTATACATTGGAATTGAATCAACAACAAATTGAACAATTAATTCAAACATATCAAACTTTTCAAATTGATTCTATCCATAATTATACACTTTTTAGAGGAAAAATCAAGTCTACAACGCTAACAATTTATCGAACTGGTAAAGTTTTATTACAAGGAAATGATTGTGATGAGTTATGTATTGATATTTGTAACTTACTTAATATACCAAATACATATACTTCTACAAATCCCCAAATTATGCCTAAGCCAATTAAATTAGGTCAATCTATTATTGGTAGTGATGAAGTAGGAACAGGTGATTATTTTGGGGGGATTGTTGTATGTAGTTCATTTGTTCCAAAAGATAAAATTTTATCATTACATCAATTAGGAATAAGAGATTCAAAAGAATTAACTGATATAAAAATAACTGAACTGGCAACTAAAATAATTCAAATTATTCCTCATTCGGTATTACTTTTATCAAATGAAAAATATAATTCATTAATAAATCATGAATTTAATATGAATAAAATTAAAGCTATTTTGCATAGTAAAGTAATTCATAATCTTTTAATTAAATATCAAAATAAAATTAATTATGAAAGAATTATTGTTGATGGATTTTGTACTAAAGAATTATATCTTTCATATTTAAATAACATTGATGAAATTGATCAAAAATTGGAAATGATTGAAAAAGCTGAAAATCAATTTGCAGCTGTTGCATGTAGTAGCATTATTGCCCGTTATTATTTTTTAAAAAATATGAAAGCATTAAGTGAAGAAAGTGGTTATCCTCTTCCAAAAGGTGCTGGTTGTAAAGTTGATGCAATTGGAAAAAAAATATATAAAGAAAAAGGGGAAAAATTTTTAAGTAAATATGCGAAAATGAATTTTAAAAATACCATTAAAATAAAAATGAATAAAAAGGAGGATGAATAAAAAATGAAAAAAATTAGTAAATTATTCTTATTATTGTTAATGTTATTTTCGTTTACAGCTTTAAGTGCTTGTAATAAAGAGAAAGAATATACTTTCAATATTAAAAATACGGAAATTGACATGTTAGTTGGTGATGAAGTGACTGTGGAATATGAAACCAATTATAAAGGTGAATTATTATGGGAAAGTTATAATACTGATATTGCTACAGTTGATGAAAATGGAAAAATTACCGCTGTTTCTCGTGGTTTAGTTTTAATTACAGTTTCATATGAAGATGTAATATTAGAAATAAATGTTAGTATTAAAGATCGTCCTTATGAATTAATTAAACATATTGTTAATATTGATGGTGAAGAAGTTAGTGTTGTTGAAGGGACATTATTACGTTATGTTCTTTTAGAAAAATATGAAGATCGTCTATTCCCTAATAAAGATGGAAAAGTATTTATTGGTTGGTTTTATGATCATGAATGTAAAGACCCAGTTGATTATGATTTAAGAATTATGAATGATGTTAATTTATATAGTAAATATGAAGATGAAATAACAAATTGTACTACTTTAACTGTTGATTATACAGTTGGCTATAATGGTAAATATCATCCTAATGGACAAGTACAAGTATTTTCACCAAGTTATGCAGGTACTGTAAAATTTGAGAACTTTACATATGAAGATCAAGTATTTATTGTAGCTAATTATGATATTAAAACAAATAGTTATTATGTTACTTCTATTTTAGAAAATGGTGCTAAAAATGATACAAAAATACCATTTGATGGTTTTATTGTAAGTATTGCGAAAAACAATCCTAAATATCAAACATATATGAATGAAATTAAAGTCGGTACGAAAATTAATTTAGATCATTATTCAATAAATAAAGCTAATAAGATATATATCGATAAACCTGTTGAGGCATTTACTAATAATTTTAAATTTGTTGGTAATATTGGATGTGATTATGCATCTAGTTATGATGTGACAAATAGTGTACAACTTTATGATAAAAGTGGTGATTCGAAAGCATATCCTGCTAGTACTACTAAAGTTATTACTGGGTTAACAGCTTTACAATTTGCTTCTTTAGATGATACTTATACAATTGAAAAAGAAATAATCGATTTAACATATGAAGGATCAAGTCCATCTACTGCTGGTTTAAAAGCTGGACAAGTTTGGACAATGCGTCAATTATTATACGCAATGCTTCTACCATCAGGAAATGATGCGGCATATGGTGTTGCTGCTTGTGCAATGCAAAAATTCCCAGAATATGCTAATAAAACTGCTCGTGAAAGGATTGATAAATTCGCGGAAATGATGACTGAATTTACAACAAAAATTGGAGCTACAAATTGTCATTTTATGACTCCTGATGGAAATAGTTATTATACAGCTAGTAATGAATATGAAGAAAGAGCTTTAAATCATTATGTTACCGCAAATGATATGGTTAAAGTTGCTAATTATGCTTTTGCTTGTGGAGCACTTGCTGAAGTAATGGGAACTGCATCAATTTCATATCAAATTGAAAGTGGGGAAAATATTGTTTTATCCAACACTAATAGTTTTATTAAAAGTTCTAGTAGTTATTACAATCCATATGTTATTGGTGGTAAAACTGGTACAACAAATGCTGCTGGTGGATGCTTAATTTCAGGCGCAGAAAAAGATGGAAGATTTATTATCGTTGTAGTTTTAAAAGCAAGTGATAGATATGCAAGCTCAAGATTATTATATAATCAAATATTAGGAATATAATTAATAATTTATATAATTATATTGGCCCATATAAAAATAGTCATTCTCATAAAATGACTATTTTTATTTTTATTATATTTAAAATGTATCATTTCTTAATTTATTTAAAACTTCATTAAAATCATCTGGTAATGGACATTCAAAATGCATTATTTCTTTTGTTCTTGGATGAATAAATTCTAATATTTTAGCATGTAAAAATTGTCCATTATTTCCATAGACTTTCTTATGTCCATATATAGGATCCCCAAGTAATGGATAACCAATATATTTCATATGCACACGAATTTGATGTGTTCTTCCTGTTTCAAGTTCTACTTCCACTAGTGTATGTTCTTTAAATCTTTCTAAAACTTTAAAATGAGTTTTTGATTCCTTCCCTCCACCTACAACAGCCATTTGTTGACGATTATTTGGATTACGACCAATTGGTGCATCAATTAAACCAACATTATGGGGAATTACTCCACAACATATTGCTATATAAATCTTTTTTACTTGGTGTAAAGCAAATTGTTCACTTAAAGCTTTATGAGCAAAATCATTTTTACAAGCCACAAGTAACCCTGATGTGTCTTTATCAATTCGATGAACAATACCAGCTCTTTCAACGCCATTGATTCCTGACAAATCATTACAATGATATAATAAAGCATTAACTAATGTTCCATGAGTATTACCAATTGCTGGATGAACAACCATTCCACTTGGTTTATTAACTACTATTATATCATGATCTTCATAATATATATCTAATGGGATATTTTCTTTTTCTAATAAAGTTTCTTCTACTTCTTCTTCATAAATTTCAATTACATCATTTAATTTTAAAAGATAATTTGCTTTAACAACATTTCCATTAACAACAATTGTTCCTTTTTGTAAAGATTGTTGCAACTGAGTTCTTGTATAATCAGGACAAATTGAAACTAAATATTTATCAATTCTAACATTTTCATTTTCTTGATAAATAATTTGTTTTATTATTTCTTTTTCCATTATATACCAGCACTTTCTCCATGAAATGTACCAAGTAAAACATGAATTAATAACAAAACAACACCGATTGTTAAACAAATATCAGCAAAATTAAATACAGGAAAGTCCCAACCAAAAAAGACAAAATCAAGAAAATCAGTAACATAATCAAAAAATAAACGATCTATAAAATTACCAATAGTTCCACCAACCATTAAAGCTAAACCAAGACTGTATAATGTTTTGTTTTTTAAATCGAAATCTTTCATAAAATAACCAAATATAAATAATGCTAAAATAGTTATTATAATAAAAAACCATTTCTTTCCTGATAAGATTCCCCATGCTCCACCTTGATTTTGAACATAAGTCAATTTAAAGAAATTACCAATTACTTTAATGGATTGACCTACTCTTTCAAAATGGGAGCGAACAATAGCTTTGGTAATTTGATCAATTGCAATTAAAATTATGACAATTAATAAACCAAATAACATATTTTTAATTACCTTTCTCATTAAACCACTCCAAGAGCAAAAAATATGATGATTACTAATGTAAATAACATAAAGCCAAAATTAAATGTTTGATAAAACATTATAGCCTTTTCATCAATTTCATTCAATTTAGGATTATCTGTAAAATAAAATTTACTTAATCTCACCATAAAATAATTAGATAAGCCATTACATATTAACAATAATCCCCAACCAATAACAAATATCAACATTTTAATATATGGGTTATAAACAAAAGTTCTAAACACAACAATTAATATCAATAAAAATGGTAAAACAATTAATAAAGTAATTAAACAACTAAACAAAAATGATTTAATATCAGTCGATTTATTAAGCTTAATATCCATAAAAGCTTTATATTGTTCTTTACCAAATTTTCGATATGATTTAGTTTCTTGTTTAGTTTGATTAGATGTGCCGTTTTCAATTTTAAAATCAGCCATTATTTTCACCTAACCTTTCTAAATATTGAATTGCTTCGGTAAAATCATTGACAACAACTAAATCAAATGAAGGCTTTTTAATTTTATCATACATTTTTTTTGCTTCTTCATAATTTGATTCAGGAAGGAAAAATATATCACCATCATATAAATCCACTGTAGCAACTTTTTGTTCAATTCCGCCGATTTTACCTACACTACCATCTAATGATATAGTTCCCGTTCCCATAATTCTTTTACCATGAGTAATATCTTCAGGTATGATTGCATTGTAAACGGAAATAGTTTGCATTAATCCACCTGATGGACCTACTGTATTAGATTTTTCGCGATCTAATTTAGGTTTAGCATTATCATAATCAATTTTATAAGATTTATAACCTAATGATTTATTTAATTTTTGAGTTGTTAAATAATCAATCATTTTATCAGATGGTGTTATTTCCATTTCCACATTATCACGTAAAACTTTAAACTTCTTCTTTTCGGGTATTGATAATGATGTAATAATATTAGCAACATCAATATTTTCATCTACATCAACACCATCAATTGCTATAATTATATCTCCAATACGAAAATCATCTAAATCCGTATTCAAATAATTTTGTGGAATATATAATAAGCAATAACCAATATATTCATATGATAAAGAAACATCATAATGATTACTTTTAGCTGTTTCATATGCTAAGATAATAGAATCTTGAATACTTTGTTCTTTAAACAAAGTATCTATTTTATTTTCTTCTTTTTTTGTATAAATAGTTTGTCTTTTACCTTTTATTATTGATGATTTATTATCCATTGATGATAAGAAATATTCAAGTATTGATACTTTTTGACTTGAAAAAACTGACACTGTATATACTTTTCCTCTTGGATTTTCGGATTCGACATCAATAAGATATGAAACATCATTAACATAACCTGGTGTAGTTTTGTCAACTGATATATGAACAGTACAAATAACAATTATAAAAATATATATAATAAGTAAAAAAATTAATAATATTTTTTTTATAATTGTTTTTTTTACAAAACTTTCCCATAACGACATTAAATAATTAATCATTTAATGCCCCCTTTAGTATAACATCCATTTTTTTCATTTTTCGATATGATATACCTGCACTATCTAACATTCTTTTAGATGCAATGTCTGAATCTGATCCACTATATTTATCATCCATATATATAATTCTTTTTATCCCACTTTGAATGATCAATTTTGCACATTCATTGCAAGGAAATAAAGTTACATACATCGAACAGCCTTCTAAAGAACATGTTGAATTTAAGATAGCATTAGGTTCAGCATGAACAACATAAGGATATTTAGAATTTAAGAAATCATCTTTTTGATTTGTCCAAGGAAATTCTTCATCACTACATCCATATGGAAAACCATTATAACCAATTCCTACTATCCTATTTTTTTCATTGACAATACAAGCTCCAACATGAGTATTTGGATCTTTACTTCTTAATGAGGATAAGATAGCTACACCCATAAAATATTCATCCCAAGAAATATGTGATTGATTCATGGATTAATTCTCCTTTCATATTTATTATTTTTCAACAGTTTCAAATTTAATTTTTAATTCTTTTAATTGATATTCATCAATTGGAGTAGGTGCTTCACTCATTGGGCAAACTGCACTGGCACTTTTTGGAAAGGCAATTACATCGCGAATTGACGTTGAATGAGTTAAAAGCATTGCTAATCGATCTAAACCAATGGCAATTCCACCATGAGGTGGTGTGCCATATTTAAAAGCTTCAAGGAAGAAGCCAAATTTTTCTTGGGCTTGTTCTTCAGTTAAACCAATGGCTTTAAACATATCTTTTTGAACTTTTTGTTCATGAATACGAATAGAACCACTACCTAATTCAAATCCATTTAAAACAATATCATAACATTTAGAATAGCAATGAGCAGGATCTGTTAATAATTTATCTTTCCATTCATCTTTTGGCATTGTAAATGGATGATGTGCAGCAACATATCTTCCTTCTTCCTCATCCCATTCAAATGATGGCCAATCAACAATCCATAATAAATTAAATTTATTTTCATCAATTAAATTTAAATCTTTACCAAAGAAATTACGTAAATATGATAAAGATGCATTAGCAACATTTTTCTTATCCGCAACAAATAATACTAAATCATCTTTTTCTAAATTCAATCTATTAATAAATTTATTTAATACATTAGGAGTTATAAACTTAGAAATACCACCTGATACATTAATACCATCATATTTAAACCATGCTAAACCTTTTGCTCCAAATTTTTTTATTTGTTCAGCAAAATTATCAATGTCTTTACGTGAATATTTTTCTCCACCTTTTTTCACATTTATACATTTAACAACACCATTATTATTAATAACATCTTTAAATACAGAAAAATCCATATCAAGAGCTATATCATTAACAGTTTGTAATTCTAACCCAAAACGAGTATCTGGTTTATCATTACCATATCTTTCCATTGAATCATCAAATTTCAAACGAGGTAATGGTGTTTTTATGTCAATATTCATAACATCTTTAAATATTTTTTTCATCATGCCTTCCATAACTAAAAATACATCTTCTTCATCAACAAAACTCATTTCTAAATCAATTTGGGTGAATTCCATTTGACGATCAGCACGTAAATCTTCATCACGGAAACATCTTGCTATTTGATAATATTTTTCCATTCCTGAAATCATTAATAATTGTTTATAAATTTGTGGTGATTGAGGTAAAGCATAAAATTTACCTGGATGAACACGAGATGGTACAACATAATCACGTGCTCCTTCAGGAGTTGATTTACCAAAAATAGGTGTTTCAATTTCAATAAAGTCTTGACTATCTAAATAATTTCTTGCCGCTTTAGTAATTTCATGACGAACCATTAAGTTATGTTGCATTATTGGACGTCTTAAATCTAAATAACGATATTTCATACGAACATCTTCTAAAGCATCAGTTTTATCAGCAATAATTAAAGGAGTTTGTTCAGCTTCACTTAATATTGTACATTTTGTAACTTCGACTTCAATATCACCTGTTGGTATATTTTTATTTTTACTTTCTCTTTCTAAAACAACACCATCAATACTTAAAACATATTCATTACGTACTTGTTCCATTACATTATAACATGGATTATTAGGTTTAGCAACAATTTGCGTGATACCATAACGATCACGTAAATCAATAAAAATTAGTCCACCTAAATTACGAATTTTACTTGCCCATCCTACTAATGATACTTTTTCATTAACATTATTTAATCGTAAACTATTATTGTTATGTGTTCGATTTATTTTTGCCATTTTATCATGTCCTTTTATTTATTATTTTTTAAATATGAAAGAATTTCTTCTTTCTTAACCCCAACTTGTTGTTTTGTTTGGGTATCCTTTATTTGATAAATTCCTGATTTCCTTTCTTCTTCACCAATGATAATAATATATTTAGGATTTAATTTGTCACATAACTTGAATTGTTGTTTCATAGTTGTATGATTATAATCCATTTCAATATTTAAATCATGCATTCTAAGTTCTTGTGCTAAATGAAAACCACTTAATTTAGACAATTCATCTAAACCAATTATAACAGCATCAACTTTATATGATAAATCATGCCAAATATTTTGTTTATTCATGATGGCAATTATTCTTTCAACACCAAATGCATAACCAATACCTGGAATATCTTTATCTGACATTAATTGAATCATATCAGCATATTTGCCGCCACCACCCATGGCTAAGCCATTTAATTCATCATCACTTTGAATTATAAATTCAAATACAGTATCTGTATAATAATCTAATCCTCTTACTAAGTTATAATCTACTTCATAAGGAATAGAAAATTGATCTAAATATGATAATACTTTATCAAAATATTGTTTTGATTCATCTGTAAGATAATCATGAATGTTAGGAGCATTTTTAAGAATTGGATTGTCTTTATCAACTTTACAATCTAAAATACGCATTGGATTAGTATTTATTCTTCTACGACAATCTTCACACATATTATCTATGTTATTAGAAAAATATGAACGTAAAGCTTTACTATAATTTTTTCTAGATTCAATATTACCAATTGAATTAATTTTAAGTAAAATATTTTTAATTCCTAATTTAGAAAAAATAGAATAAGCAGATAAAATAATGTCACAATCTAACATTGGTGATGATTCACCATATACTTCAACACCAAATTGGTGAAATTGTCTATATCTACCTGTTTGTGGTCTTTCATAACGAAACATTGGACCAAAATAAAATAACTTTGTAAGAGGTAAATTATTCGCATACATTTTATTTTCTAAATATGCTCTTGCTACTGATGCAGTACCTTCAGGTCTTAATGTAATACTTCTATCGCTTTTATCTTTAAAAGTATACATTTCTTTAGAAACGACATCACTTTCTTCTCCAACATTTTTAATGAAAACTTCTGTGTTTTCAAATATTGGTGTTTGGATTTCTTGAAAACCGAAACAAGTAATTAAATTTGATGCTACTTTTTCAACATATCTTATTTTTAAAGCATCTTCGCCAAAAAAATCTTGTGTTCCTTTAATTTTTTGATATTCTTTCATTATGCTCTCCTTTAAATAAAAATAAAACGTCCTTAACAACAAAATTAAGGACGATAAATACCGTGGTGCCACCTTAGTTTATATAAACAATATCAACATATAACTTTTATATCATTTTAAATGATATTAAAATGTTATATAAATGTTTGAAAATAGATTTATATACTCATTATGTTGTTAACGCCAACGTACGCCAAATGGTGCTAGTATGTGTCATTGTAAAGCTCAGAATAAAATGTTTCACCAAACCATTTCTCTCTTAAAATCCAAACAATACTCCTTCATACATTATCGCATATATAATCAGTTTTATTATTTTTTTACTTGATTACTTATGTTTATTATATCATATTTTTCAAAAAAGTAAATATAAAACATATTATTTATCACATTTAATGTTTTTTATTAGTAAAATTATTCTTTAATATTTTTTTCATTTTCAATAATATTATCATCTAAAATGATATTATCATCTTTGATGATATTATCATGTTGGATATTATCATCTATAATGATATTATCATCTATAATGATATTATCCCGAGTTTGCCCGCAATTTACCATCATTAATTAAAATAATGTGGAATAATTATGTACTACGCGTCATTATAAA
>CANQVC010000024.1 GCA_947627195.1 uncultured Bacilli bacterium | reverse complement strand
GCCATATTTAGGTGTTTTTTTAATGATTTCTGCATAAATTAATTTTTGTAGCACAATAACTGTCAAACTCGGGTTATTTTACAAGAAGGAAAATATCATCAAGTAAAAAATATGGTGTCCGCAATCGGTCATCCAGCAAAAAGATTGACAAGAATTCGTTTTGGTTGTATAACTTTAGATGGTTTGGCTGAAGGAGAAGTACGTCAATTAACACCACATGAAATTAAAGTATTACTTAATGATGCTAAGTTTGATCATGAACAAGTTCCTAAAAAAGTACGAATTTATTCATAAGTTTATCAATAAAAATTTTAATTGAAAAATGTTTGAAGTTATTTTGACTTTATGATATAATAAGGTGGGATTTGTGGGGTGTTGCTATGAAATGGCAAGTTGCAATTGATGGACCTGCTGGTTCAGGAAAAAGTACGATTGCGAAAATAATTTCTAACAAATTAGGATTTTTATATCTTGACACAGGTGCAATGTATCGTGCAATTACTTTAAAAGCATTGCGATTGCACATTGATTTAGAAAATGAAGAAAATTACCAATTCATTTATGAAACATCTATTTCTTTTGCAAATAACAATATTTATATGGATGGTGAAGATGTTTCAAAACAAATCAGGAGTTTAGAAGTAAGTAATAATGTATCTTTAGTTTCTAAATTTAAAATTGTTAGAGATCGTATGGTAGAATTGCAGCGCCTAATGGCTAAAAAAAATAATGTCATTATGGATGGTAGAGATATTGGAACAGTTGTATTGCCCAAAGCCAATATTAAAATATTTCTAATTGCAACTCCAGAAGAAAGAGCTAGAAGGCGAATGTTAGAACGTCAAAATAAAGGCGATAACACGCAAACTCTAGATGAAACAATCCGAGAAATTTGCGAGCGTGATTATAAAGATTCTCATCGTGACATTAGTCCTTTAAAAAAAGCAGATGATGCCGTTGAAATTGATACATCACAGTTAAGCGTTGATGAAGTGGTCGATAAGATCATAACTTTAATGAGAGAAAGAGGTATGAACATGGATGACGTTAAAGAAATTAACGATGAAGTAGCTAATGAAGCTACTGAAGAACAATCAACTGAAAATCAAGTTGAGGGTGAAAAAGCAGTTGAAGAAACTGTTTTAGAACAAGAACAACCAAATGACGAACAAAGTTTGTCACAAGAAAATGTTGCTTCTGAAGAAAACAACATTGAATCTGCAAACGTAGATTCAACTACTGAAGAACAAACAAATGTTGAAGCTAATTCAGAAGAAACAAAGGAAGAAGAAACTATTCCAAATCCTGTTAAAGAATTACAGTTAGTTAAAGGTACTGTTGAAGCGATTGAAGAAGAAAAGAAATTCACTACCAAAGACGGTAAAACTCATGTAAGAGAAGCAAGAGTACTTGTAAGACTTGAAAATGGACAAGAAGGTTACTTATTCCAAAGAGATGTTGATGAAGAGCATAATATTGAAAGTGATGATGATTTATTTGTTGAATTTGTTGAAGGAGATCCAATCGAATTAGTTGTTAAAAAAGTGTATTCTGATGGTGGAAAAGTTTTACTTTCAGAAAAACTTGTAAAAAAACGTGAAGAACTTAAAAAATTCGAAGATGTTATCGCAAATCATGGTGTTGTTAAAGCCAAAATTGTTCGCAATATTACTGCTGGATTAATTCTTGATCATGAAGGTTATTCTTGTTTACTTCCTGTAGGTCAAGAAACAATGACTAAGGAAGAAATTGAAGAAAACATCGGTAAAGAAATTGAAGTTGCGCCAATCCGTGTAGATTATAATAGAATTCGTTTAATTGTTTCCCAAAAAGTAGCTAAAGCAATTAATGAAAGAAATAAGAAAGATGAATTTATGAAAAACATCAAAGTTGGTGATGTTTTTGATGGTGTTATTAAAAACATTGAAACTTATGGTGCATTTATTGCTTTAGGTGAAGGAGTTGAAGGTTTACTTCATATTTCCGAAATTGAACATAATCGAATTATAAGAGTTGATAAAGTTTTAAAAGTAGGAGATACTGTTAAAGTACAAGTAATTAAAATTGAAGGAGAACATATCGGTCTTTCAAGAAAAGCATTAATCCCTAATTATTGGAAAGACTTTATTGATTCTCATGAAGTTGGTCAAACAATTAATGGTAAAATTACGGAAATTAATAAATCAGGTGTTGTAATGCAATTAACTGAACAAATTCAAGGCTTCCTTCCTAAGAGTGAATTCTCTTATGAAAGAGATGTTGTAATGGAAGATTTTGTTGCTGTTAATGATGAAATTGAAGCTAAAATTATTGAATTAGACATTTCTAAAAAACGTGTTATCCTTTCTAGAAAACAACTAACTCAAAATCCATGGGAAGTATTAACATTAAAACAAGGTGATGTTGTTGAAGGAAGTGTCATTGCAATTTTACCTGAAGGTGTTAAAATTGATGTAGAAGGTGCTGGTGGATATTTACCAAAGAGTAATTTTGGTGAAAAAACTGAATTTGTTAAAGGCGAAAAAGTATCCGCAAAAGTTCGTATCTTTGATCCATCTAAAAATAAATTATTATTAAGCATGCGTGATCGTGAACCACAAGTTAAACCTGAAAGAAAAGCATCTGATAATGAAATTAACAAATATTTAAAGAACCAAGAAAAATTATCTGGTACATTTGCTGATTTCATTAAACCTGATGATTTAAAATAAAAGGAGTTTAAATCATGCGTGGAGTTGTTGCCATTGTTGGGAGACCTAATGTCGGTAAATCTAGTTTATTTAATAGAATAATTGGCGATAAAGTTTCCATTACAGATGATGCTAGTGGCGTAACTAGAGATCGAATTTATGGTAAAGCTTCATGGTTAAATCAAGAATTTTCGATTATCGATACAGGAGGGATCATCTTAAAAGATGAGCCCTTTTCTAAAGAAATAAGAGCTCAAGCTCAACTTGCTATTGATGAAGCTGATGTTATTATCATGGTAGTTGATGCTAGAACTGGTATAACTACTGAAGATGAAGATGTTATACATCTTTTAAATAAAAGCCATAAACCATTAATTGTAGCTGCAAACAAAATTGATGATGGATCAATGCAATCATTAATGTATGAATTTTATTCATTAGGCTGTGAATATGTAGTTGCCATAAGTGCTTTGCATGGTATCGGAGTTGGAGATTTATTAGATCATGTCCTTGAAGCTCTTCCTAATCATCAAAAGAAAGAATATGAAGAAGGTACTATTCAATTTTGTTTTATAGGTCAACCTAATGTTGGAAAATCAACATTAACTAATACCATTATAGGTGAAAATAGAGTTATTGTAAGTAATATTCCTGGTACAACAAGGGATGCAATTGATACAATGTTTACTAGAGATAAAAGAAAATATGTTGTTGTTGATACAGCAGGAATTCGTAAACAAGGAAAAATATATGAAAATGCGGAAAAATATAGTGTCATAAGAGCTATTAGAGCTATTGAAAGATCTGATATTGCGGTTATTGTATTAGATGGCACTAAAGAAATTGAAGAGCAAGATAAAAGAATTGCTGGATATGCTAGAGAATATAATAAAGCTTTAATAATTGTTGTAAATAAATGGGATTTAGTAAATAAAGATGATAAAACAATGAAAAATTATGAAGATAAAATTCGTAAACAATTTCAATTTATGGATTTTGCCCCTATTATCTTTTTATCCGCAATGAATAATGAAAGAGTTCATAAATTATTAGATAAAATAAATAATGTATATGAAAATTACAATCGCCATGTTAATACAAGTACCTTAAATGATGTATTAATGGATGCTGTATTACTAAATCAACCACCAATGTTTAATGGCAATCGTTTAAGTTTAAGTTATGCGACTCAAAGTGATATAATGCCCCCAACATTTGTTTTATTTGTAAATTCAGAAAAACATATGCATTTTTCTTATTTACGATATTTGGAAAATCAAATTCGTAATACATTTGATTTTGAAGGTTCACCTATTAAATTTGTTTTAAGAAAAAAAGAATAATTATTAAAAGTTGATTCATAAGAGTCAGCTTTTTTTATATAATGTTTTGGAAGGTGATAAAATGAATTTTAGTAAATTGTTTAATATGATTGCGGAAAATAACATTGAACCAGAAAAAGTATTTGCATTAGTTGAAAAAATTAAAAATACTGATTTGAATGATGAACAAAATTTACGTTCAATTATTCAAGAAGCATCGATTATTGCAGGTAAAGAAGTAGATAAATTAAAAGAAGATTTACTAGTTAAAAAAATAATGCAAGACGGAATCAATGAAGATTTACTTAACATGATTTAATATGTTTTCATATATTTACTTTTAGTCATATTATTATTAACATTTTCATAAAATTAATTGTGGAGGATTATAATATGAATAATGTTATTAAAGATATAGCTCATCGTACTAATGGTGAATTATACATTGGAGTTTTAGGAAGTGTTCGATGTGGGAAATCAATGTTTATCCGTAAATTTATGCAAACAAAAGTAATACCATATGTATCAGAGGATGAAAAAAATAAAATAATAGATGAACTTCCCCAAAGTGCTGAAGGTAAAACAATTATGACAGTTGAACCTAAATTTATTCCATCCAATCCTGCTAATATTATTTTAGAAGATAATTTAAACTTAAGTATTAGAATGGTTGATTGTGTTGGATATATTATTAAAAATGCCAAAGGATATAAAAATGAAGATGGTTCGCCAAGACTTGTGAAAACACCTTGGTTTACAGATGATATTCCTTTTGATGAAGCAGCTCATTTAGGAACTAAGAAAGTAATGGAAAATCATTCACATATTGGTATTATATTAACAAGTGATGGTAGTTTTGGTGAATTTAATCGTCAAGATTATCAAGAAGTTGAAGAACAATTAATTAATGAAATGAAAGAATTAAATAAACCATTTGTTATTGTTTTAAATACAATTGAACCAAATAGCAAAAAGACTTTAGATCTTGTTAATGAATTACAAAACAAATATAATATTTCGGTTATTAGTGTTGATGTAAATAATCTAACATCTAATGATATGGATAAAATATTAAAAGAAGCATTAAATGAATTTGATATTTCTAAATTAGATATTAATGCTCCTACATGGATTTCTAGTTTATCAGATGATAATCCTCATAAAATAATGTTTAATCAATCACTTAATGAAGTAACAGGTACATATCGTAAATTTAAAGATGTAACTAAAATTCAAAAAAAATTAGAAGAATGTCCAATATTTACTAAAGTAGACATTATTAAAGTTGATAGTGCTACAGGTGAAGTTGAAATGATTTTAGATTGTCCTGATGAATTATATGATTCAATTTTAGAAGAAATTGTTGGTGATGCAATAAATGATAAAGGTAAATTCATTAATTTGTTACAAGAATCAATGATAGCAAAAGAAGAATATAAAAAATATCAAAGCGCTATTGAAGCAGTTAAATCAACAGGATATGGTATTGCAACTCCTGATGTAAATGATATGACTCTTGATACGCCAGCTGTAATAAAACAAGGTTCAAGATATGGTATTAAATTAAGGGCTCTTGCGCCATCTATTCATATGATTAAAGTAGATGTTGAAAGTTCTTTTGAACCAATAATTGGTAGTGAAGAGCAATCAAATTTGTTAATTGAAAAAATAATGAAAGATTATGAAACAAATCCAAATACAATGTGGGAATCTGAAATATTTGGTCGTAAATTAAGTGAAGTAGTAAATGATGGTGTTAGAGCAAAATTATATATGATACCTGAAAATATTCAATTTAAATTACGTGAATGTTTAGAAAAAATAGTTAACAAAGGAAAAGGTAGTTTAATAGCTATCATATTATAAACGGAACAGATTTCTGTTCCTTTTTTAATGACAAAATCATAAAATTATGATAAAATAATATATATAATAATTATTGGAGTAATAATATGACAAAAAAAGATTTAATTGATAAAATTCATCTTAATACTGGTTATTCATTACAAGTAATTAATAACATTTATGATCAAATTTTTTTAAATTTTAAAGAAGAATTAAAAAAAGGTTCAAAAGTATGTATATCAAATTTTGGCACATTTGAAGCCAAAAAGACTCAACCATTCAATGTATATAGTCCATTTGATGGTAAACTTATTGAAAATATAAGTCAATATCGTATTCATTTTAAAAGTAGTAATGCGTTAAAAGATTATTTAAATAATAAAAATATTTAATAATATTATTGAATATTTTATATTTTATAAACATATCTTTTATTGGTGATTTTATGTTATCTTCAATAAAAATAAAATATTTTAAAATATCAATTATTTTTTTAATAATTGTATTTATAATTTTATTTCTTTATCAAAATATTAAAGGTTTAAAAAACAAATTAAATATCGAATGTGAAGTATTTTATGTTGATTCGTTTGAAAAAGATTTTAATGATTCAATAAATTTTTTCTTATTAAATGAAAATGATGAATGGCAAATAATACCTGTTAGTATTGATATTGATGATAATATATATCAAACGATTTTTAATTATTATAATCAAAATCGTAATATTTTACCTATTGATTATAAAGTTGCTTCATCAAATGTTTATTTTTGTAATAAATTAATTCATAAAAATGAAAATATTGAAATTTTTATTGATGAAGTAAATAACATTAATAACATTAATAATATTAATAATATTAATAATATTAATAATAACAATTATTATTATGATTATGATTTTTATCGCTTTTTTAAAAGTATTAAAGAAACATATAGCTATCTAGGAATTAAAAATCTCATTATTCATCTTAATAATAATGAATATGTTTTCTAAACAAATTATGATTGAAATAAATAATAAAATAGTATATAATGATTATGGAGTGATTTTATGAAAATATTATTAGCAACACATAATGAAAATAAAGTTTTAGAAATAAAACGATTAATTGAAAACAAAAATATTGAATTAATAACATTATCTGATTTAAATGATAATGAAGAAGTAGAAGAAACAGGCAGTACATTTGATGAAAATGCCTTAATAAAAGCTAAACATTTCTTTAATAAATATAATATTCCAACTATAGCAGATGATTCTGGTTTAGTAGTTCCTGCATTACATGGGGCACCTGGTATTTATTCTTCAAGATATTCAGGTGGAAACGATGATGATAATAATAAATTTTTATTAAAAAATATGGCTAATATTACTGATAGATCAGCTTTTTATAGTTGTACAATTTGTTACTTTGATGGTTTACCTCATTATTTTAATGGTAAATGTTATGGTACAATTGGATATGAAGAAGTTGGTGATCAAGGTTTTGGGTATGATCCTTTATTTTATATTGATAATCGTTCACTAGCTCAATATTCAATGGATGAAAAAAATAAAATAAGTCATAGAGGAATTGCCTTAATGAAATGTACAAATTTTCTTCGTCAAAAATAGAAAAAACTATTTACATTTTTACTAAAAAGTTGTATAATGTAGATATGTGTTACCAGAAGGGAGGGGATCAAGATGCCAAAAATTGTAGTTAAAGAAAATGAATCCATCGAAGATGCATTAAAACGTTTCAAACGTGATGTTTCTAGATCAGGTACCCTTGCTGAGTTACGCAAACGTGAACATTTCCTTAAGCCAAGTGATGTTCGTAAAATGAAAAAAAGAGCTCAAAAGAAGAATGGCGGTCGCCGTGGTAACTAATGAGTTTTAGTGGTAAACTTTATGTTTACCATTTTTTAATTTCTTAAGTATATAATTAATTATTTATTCATATAATTTATGGGTGAAAAAGAATTGTTGAAGAATAGTAAAATTAAATTATCTATTTATGGAAATAAGCGAATAATAATTGAAAATTATGATAATTTAATGGATATAAGTGATTTAGAAATAATAATTGATGATTATAAAATAATTGGGGATTTCTTAAAAATTAGAAGAATGGATAATTATATGATTGAAATTGATGGTAAGATTTCTTCTATCATTGTAGGTAAAGAATGAAATATCATATACATATAAATAAAGAAGATTCTAAATATCTATCAAAAAAAGATATAAATAATATTATTATCAATCAAGATAATATTGAATTTGATACAAATGAAAAAAGTTTTCAATTATTAAATAATGAAATTAAAACTTTATATATCCATAATAAAAGAAAAGATAAAATTATAAAATTCATTAAAAAAAATATCATAACAATATTAGGTATTTTATTAATGTTTATATTTTTATTTAATTTATCCAAAACTATTCAAAAGATTGAATTTGTTGATAAAGATACATACAATGATGAAGTAGTAGATTATTTGAGAAGTCAAATGAATAAAATAGGTCCATTTTATTATTTAAATCAATCAATAAATCAAATTAACTTTTCCTTAAGAAATATATTTTTTAATTATGAATGGATTAGTGTTGAACAAAAAGGGACTAAACTTTTTGTTTCTATTAAAAAACAAGATGAAAAAAGTTTTATTGATGAAAATAGTACTGTATTAGGGGATATTGTTGCAAAAAAAGAAGGAATTGTACAATTATATTTTGTGAAAAAAGGAATAGTACTCATTAAAGAAGGACAATCAGTACAAAGTGGTGATGTATTAGTAAGTGGAAATAAAAAAATTACAACAGGAGGATTTGATTATATTCATCCTGTTGGAATTGTAATTGCTGATACAATTGAATTTCAAAATGTTAAAGTTAAAAAAGAATTGACATCAATTATTCGTACAGGTAAAATTGAAACAAAAGATTACTTTATTTTATTTAATAAAAATAAAAAAGATTATTCATCTTTTAAAAGTTATGAAAAAGAAGAAAAGATTATTTTTCAATCTAAACTTTTTAAAAAGATAAAATGTACATATTATGAAACAAAAGAAATTAAAACATTATATACATTAGATGAGGGAATAGCATATGCAAAAAGCTTAATAAATAAAGATTTTTTATTACATAAAATTCATGATAAAGAAGAATTAATTGATATTAAATTGATTAAAACAATTGAAGATAATGAATTTTATCATTTAAAATTTGTTTTAAAGAAAAAAGAAAATATTGCTATTTTTCAAGCTTTAAAACAAGAAAATATGAATAATCAAATTATCGAATAAAAAATGTTTGGAAAAAATCAAAAAAAAGTGTATAATAGATAATATGAAATGTTGGTGAATATATGAATGAATATCATTTAATTTATGAATTAAAAGATGCTTTAAATGAAAGCAAAATATTAGGAGCAAATAATTCCATTTTACATATGATTGAAGAAATAGTCAATTTTTCAGTCATTTTAAAACAAGGGAATGTTTATATTCCTAATGAACATTTAAATGATAAAGATTTATTAATTTCTTTATTTACTTTATTAGAACAGTTTTGTTTTGAACATATTTCATTTAATGCTCAAGACATCATTTATATTATCCAAAGTATTAAAGAAGACAAAATAGAATCATTAAAAGAAATTTATTTTCATCGTGAAGTTATTATTACATTGCAAAATGGCAAACCAATTTTTCCTAAAACAGCCCATCAAGCAATATATTTAAAAGAATTAAAAAATAATGATATTGTATTTGGTATAGGACCTGCCGGTACTGGAAAAACATATCTAGCAGTAATGTATGCAGCATCTTGTTTAAAAAAGCAATCAATTAAAAAAATATTACTAGTAAGACCTGTTGTTGAAGCGGGAGAAAAATTAGGATTTTTACCTGGTGATTTAAAAGAAAAAATAGATCCTTATTTAATACCTTTATATGACGCTTTAAATGATTGCTTTGGCAAAGAAAATGTAACTAAAATGATTGAAAAAGGATCTATTGAAGTTGCCCCTCTTGCTTATATGCGTGGAAGAACTTTAGATCATTGTATTGCTATATTAGATGAAGCACAAAATGCAACAAGAACCCAAATGAAAATGTTTCTTACTAGATTAGGAGTGGAAAGTCAAATGATTATAACAGGTGATATTACCCAAATTGATTTACCATCTCTTCAACATTCAGGACTTGTTGAAGCGACAAAATTATTAAATAATTTACCTGGCTTAAGTATTGTATATTTTGATAAAAATGATGTTATGCGACATCCATTGGTATATAAAATTATTCATCGATATGAAAATAACCAAAAATAAAATTAGAGGATATATATGGAAATAGAAATAATAAATCAATATGGCGATATTCCTTTTAATTATCAAAAAATAGTTTGCGATATTAAAGATATTATTCTTAAAGATTATAAAGAAAAAGATATTAATAAAAATGTAACATTAATTTTAATTAATTTAACAGAAATCCATCAAATGAATTTATCTTATCGTCATTTAGATTATCCAACAGATGTATTATCATTTGAAGAAAATGAAGAAGATTATTTAGGAGAAATATTTATTTGCATAGATAAAGTATTTGAACAAGCTAAATCATTTGAACATTCAAATGAAAGAGAATTTGCTTTTTTAGTATGTCATGGAATTCTTCATTTGTTAGGTTATGATCATATGACAAAAGAAGATGAACAAATTATGTTTCAAGAACAAAAAAATATATTAAATCAAACAACATATAAGAGGTAATAAATGATAAATAAATATAATGATTGTTATAATAAAGCACTTGAAGCTAGAAACAATGCTTATGCTCCATATTCTAACTTTTTCGTTGGTGCTGCAGTTAAATTAAAAAATGATATGATAATTACAGGTTGTAATATTGAAAATGCCTCATATGGATTATCTAATTGTGCAGAAAGAACTGCACTATTTAAAGTTTATGAAGCAGGTTATAAAAAGGAAGATATTTTATATTTACTTGTTGTTGCTAATACTGATAAGCCAGTTTTTCCATGTGGAGCATGTAGACAAGTTATGGCTGAATTAATGCCTAAAAATTCTAAAGTTATAATGACTAATTTAAAAGAAGATATTCTTGAAAAAACAGTTGAACAATTATTACCTTATAGTTTTAGTGGAGAAGATTTAGATGTTTAAATCAGGATTTATAGCTATTATTGGTCGCCCTAATGTTGGAAAATCAACATTTATGAATTATGTACTAGGGCAAAAAGTTTCTATTATTAGTCAAAAACCTCAAACAACAAGAAATGCTATTCAAGGAATATACACAACAAATGAATCACAAATGATATTTATTGATACTCCAGGTATTCATAAACCAATTCATGAATTAAGTAATTATATGAATAAAACGAGTATGCAAACTTTAAAAGAAGTTGATTTAATTTTATGGATGATTGATGGCAATAGTTCGTTTGGCACTGGAGATCAATTTATTATAAATTTATTACAAAAAATTTCAACACCAATTTATTTAGTTGTAAATAAAATTGATTTAATAACTAATGATAAGAAATTTAAAGAAAATATTGATAAATTTACAGAAAATAAATCTTTTAATAATATTTATTATATTAGTTCCACTTTAGGAACAAAGATAAATGAATTATTAAAAGATATAGAATTAAATTTACCTGAAGGACCAATGTATTATCCAAAAGATCAAATTACCGATCATCCTGAATCGTTTATTATAAGTGAATTAATTAGAGAAAAAGTATTATTATTAACTAAAGAAGAAGTTCCACATTCAATAGCTGTTGTTGTAGATGAAATGAAATATGATGAAAATAATTTAATGAACATAAGAGCAACGATATTTGTTGAAAGAAAAAGTCAAAAGAAAATTATTATTGGTACTAAAGGTAAGATGATTAAAGAAATTGGTACCCTAGCAAGAAAAGATATAGTTATGTTATTAGGAGAAAAAATATATTTAGATTTATGGGTAAAAGTTGAAGAAGATTGGCGTGATAAAAAAAGTGTAATGCAAAGACTTGGGTATTATTTGGAAAATGAATAATCCGTGAATAAAAAAGTAAAGTTCGACGAATTATATGGTTAGGAGTGATAACTGTATGAAAAAGAATGAAGAATTTGAAACTTTTTTAAAGACGGGAAGTATATATGATTATTTAAAATATGTGAATGCAAAGAAATTAACTTCTGGAGAACAAAATGGAGAAGAAAGAAGGAATCGTCTTAAAGACGATAGATTACCAAGAAAATTCTAAAATAATTTATTTAATAACTAATAATGGTATTGATAGTGTTATTGTTAGAGGAGCAAATAAATTAAATGGTAAAACATTTTTATATACTCATGAAATAACAAAAATTAATTATGAGTTAAGTAAAGATAAATATTTGAAAAATGCTTTAGTAATTAATCCTTATTTACAAATTAGAACAAATATTTCTAAATTACAATCAACTTTAAAAATTATTGAAATATGTTATGTATTAGGCAATCATATTAATGATTTTCAATTATTTTATACATTTCTTAATCAAATTTTAGATTTAATATCAAATAATGATGATTATAATATAATTGAATTAATATTTCGTACTAAAACATTATATTTATTAGGGATAGCTCCAATATTTAATAAATGTGTTAAATGTGGAAAAATCACTGATTTAACAAGCTTTGCTTTTAATTGTGGAGGAATGAAATGTCATTCATGTATTGAAAAAGATGATTTCTTATATCCAATGGAAACTATAAAAATTGTTCAAAAATTATATAATCAAAAATTACAAACAATTATTAATGATTTATCAATACTTCATAGTGAAATTGATATAATTAAATTAGATCATGTAAGTCATTTTTTAGATTTATATTATGAACAATATTTAGGTTTCAAAAGTAAAGTAAGTAAAGTATTATCTAATTTATCAAATTAAATTTAGCGTTTAAAAAATTTAAAAATTAGATTGCTAATTATTAATTGATTTGTTATAATATTTTTGATGATGGTATATTATCGATTTATAATAAATGTTATTCTTTTAAAGGAGGTTAATAATGGACGAAAAAGAAGATGTAACATTAAAAGAAGAAGAGACATTAGCTGAAGAAAAAGCTAAAGAAAGTCCCTACAAATCAGGATTTCTGAAAAAAGTCGATAATTACTGGGGTGTTTCAAAACTTGGATCTTCATTTAAAATTGAGATTTTTGCTGGTATTGCTACCTTTTTAGCAATGGCATACATCTTAACTGTTAATCCAAATCAAATTTTAAATTTTGATACTGGTGATCCTAAATGGGCATCAGTGTTTATTGCAACTGCCTTTGGTGCAGTTATTGGTACTTTATTAATGGCTTTTCTTGCTAAAATGCCATTTGCTCAAGCTTCGGGAATGGGATTAAACTCAATGACTGGTTTAGTCATTGGTGGATTTATTGGTGGAATATCATATTCTTATGGTAATGCTATGTTATTAATTTTAATAAGTGGTGTTATTTTCTTAGTATTATCAATTGTTCCTGTTGGAAAAAATAAAGATACAGGGCAATTAATTTCTTTACGTGAAAAAATATTTGATGGAATGCCTAAAGCAGTTCGTTTAGCAATTCCTGTTGGTATTGGCTTTTTTATTGCTTTTATTGGATTCCAAAATGCTCATATTATAGTTGATGATCAATATACATTAGTATCATTTGTTGATTTTAAAAATGCTATTTTAAATGATGGTGAAAATGTTAGATTATATGCTAATAGTGCTATTGTTGCTTTATTTGGCTTAGCAGTTATTGCTGTTTTATCTCATTATAAAGTAAAAGGAGCAGTTATTATTGGTGTTTTAATTGCAACATTATTAGCTTGGCCATTAGGTGTTGCTGATATTAATAATTTATTAGGCAAAAATTCTGGTATTAGTTGGAAATTCTGGGAAAACTTTAAAACATTCTTTAGTTTTAATCCTGATGAAGGTGGAGTATTTTTTGCGGCATTTACTGATGGATTTAAATTTCCTGCTAAATCTCTATTCACATCAATTATGTTAATAATTACTTTCTGTATGATTGATATGTTTGATACAATGGGTACAGTTGTAGGATGTGCCACAAATGCAGGTTTAATTGATGAAAATGGTAAACCAAATAATTATAATAAAATTATGTATTCTGATTCAATTGCGACATGTACAGGAGCTTTATTAGGTACTTCAACAGTTACAACGTTCGTTGAAAGTGGTGCTGGTGTTGCCGTTGGCGGAAAAACAGGTATGACAGCATTTATTGCCGCAATATTATTTTTATTATCAATTTTCTTTTTACCAGTATTTGCTTTTATTCCATCAGCAGCAGCTGCAAGTGCCTTAATTTGGGTTGGTGTATTAATGATTAAGAATGTTAAAAACATTGATTTCCATTCTGTGAAAAACGCTGTTCCAGCATTTCTTACAATAATTATGATGGTTTTATGTTATTCAATTACTGATGGCATTGGTATTGGTATTATTTCATATGTAGTTTTATCAACAATCATTTATTTAGTAGATTTAATTAAATATGCTATTGATAAAAACAAATATGAAAAGCCAAAATGGGATGTATCAATTGTAGCAATAGTTGTTACATTATTATTCTTAGTTTACTTTATTGTACCAACTAGTTTTTAATTAAATAATATGTATATAATTATGTGATAGAAGTAGTGATATTTCTATCACTTTTCTTTATGAATTGCATAAAATTACTTTAAATTCAAATAATAATTGTATAATATATTAGTAGGTGGTAACAAAGATGAGTAATATTAACAATGTAAACAAAGTTTCCAATGTAAACGAAGTTTCCAATGTAAACAAAGTTTCCAATGTAAACAAAGTTTACAATGGAAGAAATAGATCATTTAATTATATTTATTATTTTCATTTATTTGTTTTTTATCCCATTTTATTTTTATTCGTTATGTATTTAGTATTGAATGGTTATGGCTTTTTCACAGGTAAAATTGCTAAATATTTTTTGCCAATAAATAATACAATATTAGAATTTAGTAAGGTATTTATTACTTCATCATTATTAATGATTTTATTTGAATATTTTATAATCTCAAATGTACCAAATAATTATCTATTTTCAAGAATGATTAGTATAATATTAATGTTAATCAGTTATTTTATAATAATTAAATATTATCAATTTAATTTTATTATTTTATTTCTAATTATAATATTATCAACATTTTTAACTTTTTTTATTCAAAAAAGAAGTAAATTAAAAGGAGAAGGAATATTAGGATTCCTTATTTTATTGTTTTTATTTTTTTATTTAAATAATATATAAAATTAAATAATTTTTATAAATATTATATATTTATATTATTTATATGGGTATTTTTTATATCCTTTTTTATTTTCCAACAAAATCTTTTAAAAAAATGATTTACATTTATTGCAAAATATGATAATATATTATATAATAGCTCTTAATGTATAGAAAGGAGAATTTAATAGATAAAAATTATTCTATCTATTAAAATATTAATATAAAATGAAGAAAAAAATGACCATGGATGAATTTGTTTCATTTTTAAAACATCAAGGATTTGTCTACCAAGGTAGTGAAATATATGGTGGTTTAGCTAATGCTTGGGATTATGGGCCATTAGGTGTTGAACTTAAAAATAATATTAAGAAGTTTTGGTGGAAGAAATTTGTGCAAGAATCACCTACAAATGTAGGTTTAGATGCAGCAATCTTAATGAATCCTAATGTTTGGGTTGCTAGTGGTCATGTTGGGGGTTTTTCTGATCCTTTAATTGATTGTAAAAAATGTGGAGTTCGTTATCGTGCTGATAAACTAATAGAAGATTTTACACATGGTGAAATTACTGGTGATGGATGGTCAAATGATCAATTGATGGAATATATTGAAAAACATGATATTACATGTCCTGAATGTGGGGCAAAAGAATTTACTGACATACGTAAATTCAATTTAATGTTTAAAACTAATCAAGGCGTTATCGAAGATGCCAAAAATGTTGTATATTTAAGACCTGAAACAGCTCAAGGAATATTTGTTAATTTTAAAAATGTACAAAGAACTACAAGAAAGAAAGTACCATTTGGAATTGGACAGATTGGTAAAAGTTTCCGTAACGAAATTACTCCAGGAAATTTTATTTTTAGAACTCGTGAGTTTGAACAAATGGAAATGGAATTTTTTTGTAAACCTAATACTGATTTAGAATGGTTCAAATATTGGAAAAAATTCTGTTTAGATTTCTTAGAAGAATGTGGTTTAAATCAAGATAGATTACGTTATCGTGATCATGCCAAAGAAGAACTAAGTTTTTATTCAAAAGCAACAACAGATATTGAATTTGAATTTTTCTTTGGTTGGGGAGAGCTATGGGGAATTGCTGATAGAACTGATTATGATTTATCAGTTCATCAAAAACATAGTAAAGAATCATTAGAATATTTTGATCCAGATACTAATGAAAAATATTTACCATATGTCATTGAACCTTCAGTTGGTGTTGAAAGATTATTATTAGCTATCCTTACTTCCGCATATGATGAAGAAGAACTAGAAAATGATACAAGAATTGTATTACATTTAAAACCTTCTCTTGCCCCAATGAAAGTAGCTATTTTACCATTAACAAATAAATTAAACGATCAAGCTAATCAATTATTCATTAGTTTATCTAAAGAATTTGTTTGTGATTATGATACATCAGGTAATATAGGTAAAAGATATCGTCGTCAAGATGCTATTGGTACACCTTTCTGTGTTACTTATGATTATGATTCTTTAAATGATAATTGTGTTACTGTAAGAGAAAGAGATTCAATGAAACAAGAAAGAATTTTAATTGATGAACTTGTTCCATATTTAAATAAAAAATTAAAATAAAGGGAGGGACATAGATGGAGAATAATCATGATTCTCAATATTCATTACGAAAAGAAATTTCTGAAAAAGCAGATATTGTTAAAATAATTAGTCAATATGTAACACTTGAAAAAAAAGGAGCAAACTATATTGGCTTATGTCCTTTTCATGATGACAAAAATCCTTCTATGTCAGTTTCTCCATCCAAACATATATTTAAATGTTTTAGTTGTAATGCAGGTGGAGATAGTATTACATTTCTTAGTAAAATCAAAAATATTTCACAATTACAAGCAATGAGAGAGATTGCTGAAACATTAGGAATTAATGTTCCAATTACAAAAAAAGAGGTTGAACAGCAAAAAAATAAAAAATATTATCAAATAATGGCTGATGCCACACAATTTTTTCATTTCTTTTTAAAAAACACTGAAGATGGAAAAGATGCTATATCATATTTACAAAAAAGAAAATTATCAAATGAAATAATAGACCATTTTAATATTGGTTTATCACCTAAAAATAATGAATTATATGATATATTATCAAATCAACATCATCATTTACCATTAGATATGTTAGAGGTTGCTATAATTAAAAGTGGTAATGATTATTATGATACATTTAAAAATCGTATTATGTTTCCCCTAAAAGATTTAGATGGTAATTATGTTGGCTTTAGTGGAAGAATATATCAACAATCAGATGAAGCAAAATATATAAATACTCCTGATACAATTATTTTTAAAAAAGGGAATATTTTATATAATTATTCTGATAGTGTTCAAGCAATTCGTAATAAAGATTGTGTATATTTATTTGAAGGTTTTATGGATGTTATTGCATCATATCGAGCTGGTGTAACAAATGCAGTAGCTTCAATGGGTACAGCACTAACAAATGAACAAATAATAGCAATTCATCGTTTAACAAATAATGTTATTGTATGTTATGATAATGATGGACCTGGAATAGAAGCAACAAAAAGAGCAATTAATATGTTATTAAGTCACAAAATGAATGTGAAAACTGTGCGAATTCCTGATGGTAAAGATCCTGATGAATATATTTTTAAAAATGGTGAAGAAGCATTAAATAAAGTATTAACAACTCAAACTATTAGTGCAATGGAATATCTTTATCAATTAGAGAAAGTTCATTTAGTATTGACAGATGTTAATGAAATTGAATCATTTAAGAATAAAATATTTTCTTATTTACCAATGTTTCAATCTAATTTAGTAGTTGAAACATACATAAAGAAAATGGCAAATGATATCCAAATATCTTATGATGCTTTAATAAGTGATTATAAAAATGTTGTATCAACTAAAATTGATTATCCACAAGAATATAATAATAAAAATAATAATTCATATGACAATAATTTAAATAATCAACCAGTTGTTATAAAACAACCTAAATCAAAAAAGAAATATTTGAAATCAGAAAGAAAATTAATTGTTGCATCATATAATGAACAAGAAAAATGTTTATATATTGAAAATCAATTAGAAAATAATTTTGTTGATAAAATAAATAGAGAAATATTATTCAAAATTAGAATGTATTATCAAAAACATAATCAAATGATTGATCAAGAATTTCAACAAGCTTTATCAGAAGATGAATGGCGTGTATTAAGAGAAATATTAGAAGATGAAGAAATTCCTAATGGCTCAGAAATTGAAATATTAATAAATAATGTTAAAGAATGGCCTTATGTTAAAGCTGCTAATCAAGAAGCTTTAAGTGAAAACAAAACTATCGAAGGTATAAATAGATTATCATCTTATAAAAAAGCAATAACTAGGATAAAAAAAGGAGATGTTTAAGTAATTATGTTAAACGAATTACAAAACGAACAATTAACACAATTAATAGAAGAAGGTAAAAATACTGGTTATGTTTCTGTGAAAAAAATTTTAAGTTTCGTTGATGAAGATAGTGAAGAATTTGATGAAGTAACAAGAAAACTTGAAGATGAAGGTATTACAGTAACAGAAAAAACATTAAATGAAGAAGATATAAATAAAGATATTTATGATGATATCGATGATGCTGAATTTGAAGAATTTTTGAATGAAGAATTAGATGATGATGTAGATGATGAATATAGTAGTGAATATGAAAATGAATTAAAAACAAAAGATATTGATGATATTGTTTCTTCAATTATATCTCCTACCCAAGCTGATGATCCAATTAAAATGTATTTACGAGAAATTGGACAAATTGAATTACTTACACCAACTCAAGAACTAGAATATTCAAGAAAAGTTCAAGAAGGAATTTTAGCTCAATCTAGAATTGATGCTGCTAAAAAAGGAAAGAAAAATGCGGAATTAACTCCAGAAGAAAAAGAAAAAATGGAAGAAATTGTTGAAGTTGGTTTAGAATCTCGTGATATTTTAATTAATTCAAATTTACGTTTAGTTGTATCAATTGCTAAAAGATATCTTGGTCGTGGTATGCAATTCCAAGATCTAATTCAAGAAGGTAATATGGGATTGATGAAAGCTGTTAATAAATTTGACTATACTAAAGGATATAAGTTTTCAACATATGCAACTTGGTGGATAAAACAAGCAATTACTAGAGCTATTGCTGACCAAGCTAGAACAATTCGTATTCCTGTTCACATGGTAGAAACAATTAATAAATTAGTTCGTACTCAACGTAAATTAACCCAAGATTTACATCGTGAACCTACTCCTGAAGAATTAGCTGAATCATTACATATGACTGTAGAAAAGGTTCAACAAATTCAAAAAATAGCTCAAGAACCTGTTTCATTAGAAACACCAGTTGGTGAAGAAGATGATTCAACATTAGGTGATTTTGTTCATGATGTTGAACTACCTAATCCATTAGAATTTACAATTAATGAAAAATATAAAGAAGAAATTGATACAGTTTTAAAAACATTAACTCCTAGAGAAGAAAAAGTATTAAGATTAAGATTTGGTCTTGATGATGGTAAACCTCATACACTAGAAGATGTTGGTAAAGAATTTGATGTTACAAGAGAAAGAATTCGTCAAATAGAATCTAAAGCTCTTCGTAGATTACGTCATCCAACTAGACAAAAGAGATTATCACAATATAAATAATGATATAAATAATATTAAGAGGTGTATTCACCTCTTTTAATCTAATAAAGGAAAGAAATATGAAAAGATTAGAAGTTATTGCTAGTTATATTCCCCCATATCAAACAATTGCTGATATTGGATGTGATCATGGCTATTTAATAAAAATTGCCATTGATAATTATAATATTGAGAAAGCATTTGCTGTTGATAACAAAGAAATGCCATTACAATCAGCAAAAAATCTTTTATCAAATTATCCAAATGTTACATTTTCTTTAAGTTATGGAATTAGTATGTTACCAGATGACATAGATGTTGTAGTAATGTCGGGAATGGGCGGCACATTAATAAAAAAAATTATTGAAAAAGATTTTGAAAAATTAAGAAATGTTAAAAGAATAATTGTTGAAGCTAATCGTGATGAACAAAAAGTACGTACACTTCTCGTAAATAATCATTTTAAAATTACTAATGAAGTAATAATGGAAGAAGATGGTATAATTTATGAAATTATAGTTTTTGAAAAGAAAGATAATGTAACTAATTTCAAATTAAATGATGATGTTTTTAGTATAATTTTCAATAAAGAATATAGCATTGATGATTTAATGTTTGGACCATTTCTAAGAAAAGAAAAATCACCATTGTTTATTAAAAAATGGAAAAAAAGAAGAGAAGAATTTATGAAAAATCCCAAATCAATTAGTAAATTATATATTGGTATGATTGATGATATGTTTAATGAATAATTATTTAACATTTAATTATGTTGAAAGAAGGTATTAATTATGCAAATAAGCGATGTAATTAATTTTTTAAATCAAAAATTTCCTAAAGAAATAGCATCTGATTTTGATCAAAATAGAATTGGTTTTAATGTTGGTGATATGGATATTGAAGTTGCAAATATTTTATGTACACTTGATTTAACTTTAGATGTTGCTAAAGAAGCATTTAATAAAGGGGCTAATCTTATTATTGGACATCATCCATTTTTATTTGATCCATTACATAAAGTTATTAAACAAGACGATAAAGGTAAAATAATTTATTATATGATTGAACATCATCTTAGTTATTTTTCAATGCATACTAATTTAGATGCAGGTATAAATGGTGTTAATGATTTATTAGGTAATATGTTAGGAATAGATGCAAACAATTATTATAAAGGTGAAAAAGATAACCTTTTAAGAGCAGGAAAAATAAAACCAATGAAATTAATAGAGCTCGCAAAATTAGTGCAAAAAAAATTCTTACTTAATGGTGTAAGAATTGCTGGTGATCCTAATAAAATTATAAATAAAGTTGGTATTATTGGGGGAAGTGGCGCACAACCTGATGCTATTGTAAATGCTATCAATGAAAAATGTGATTGTTATATTACTGGTGAAATTAAATTGCAAAATGCTATTTTTGCAATTTCTAATGGTTTATCATTAATTGAAGTTAATCATGGAATTGAAAAATTTGTTTTTCAAAATGTGAAAAAAATATTAGAAGAAGAATTAATATTAAAACAAAATATTAATGTCTATATTAGTGATATAGATACAGATCCATTTGTTACATATTCATTTTAAAATATAAAATATATTATAATATAGAATTAGATGATAAAAAAGCCATTGACATTTTATTTGATAATTTGTGTCAATGGTCTTTTTATTATATAATATAAAATATAATATATAATATATTTTATATTTCTTTAAAATACAACTTATCTATTCCTCCACCATAATTAACAATATCTCTTAAATAATGATATCCATATTTTTCATATAAACCTATATGGATTGATGGAATGTATGTTTTATTAAATCCATTTACTTTTGCATAATCATTGGCATAATTAATTAATTTTTCACTAATTCTATTTCCACGATAATTTTCAGATACAAAAACACCTGATATCCATGGATATATTTCAGGTAATGGATAATAATCTTTCTTCCTAATAAACGTTGTTCCAACAATTTGTTCATTGATAATAGCTACAAATGGTGTTTCCCAATCTGTAAATGTCCAATTTCGCAATTCCTTTAACATATGTTCTTTTACATCTATCCATGAGAAATTCATCACGAACTCAATTAACATATTTCTTAATGATGATTCTTTATCAACTTTTTTAATTATTAATATGTCCATATATTATCCCCAATTGTTTCACTTATTATATTTTATATAGAAAACGCCCAAGCATTTTTTGCTTAGAGCGTTACTATCCTGTTTGATATTATCTAACTTTATCTAATATTATTAAATAATAGAAGAAGTTAAAAACAAAATAATTATAAACAGTTTTTTATAAATTATTCTTCAGTAATTGAATCTGTTGGGCAAGCTTCTTGACATGCACCACAATCGACACATTTATCTGGATCTACTTTAAAGATATCTCCTTCACTAATTGCATCCACTGGGCAAGCAGCTTGACATGATCCACATCCTACACATGTATCAAGAATTTTTCTAGGCATAATTTTTTCCTCCTCAAATGTTCTAGATATTAATATTTTATCACAAATCAATAAAAAGGTAAAGCAAAAAATGTCAGTTTTTATATTTTATTTTAAAATTAAAAATTAAAGCATTTTTTTCTTGAAATATTAATTAAAATATAGTAAAATTATTGATAGAAATTGTAAACAAGGAGTAAAAGAAATGTTAGTTATTTTATCAGTATGGAGTTGGTTAACACCAATATTAGTTGGTATTATTTGTCTAATTGTTGGAGCTATCATTGGTTTTTTAATTGCTAGAAAAATTTTAGGTAAGTATGTTGAACAAAGTCAACAAATGGAAGAAAGACAAGTTCGAGCAATGTTCAAGCAAATGGGAAGAACTCCATCAGAAAAACAAGTTAGACAAGTTATGCAAACTATGAATGCAAATAAACCAGCTAAGAAAAATAAAAAATAATATTAAATATGAAAAAATAACAATATTTCTATTGTTATTTTTTTTACCATGATACTTTATTTTCTTCCTTTTTAGAAAGTCTGACAATATTTGATTTATGTCTTATAGCTACAATTAATATAATTAATACAGTAAATATAACATACCATAAATTTAAAGGCCAAAATTTTGATTCAGGAACTTCAAATAAACTTTTCATTATATCACCTGTTGCTATACTAAATATTAATGTGGAAATAAATGTTGTAACAGCAGCACATAAAGAACCAAGAGAAACAAATTTAGATATTTTAGTTACAATAAAGAAAGTTAATAAGGCAATAATTAATATCCAAAAACAATATGCTCCAGCAGCCCCACTACCACATGAAACAGCTTTTCCTCCTTTAAATTTTAAATATATTGGAAATGTATGACCAATTACTGCCACAAATCCATATAACATAGGAGATAATAAACACCATTCATGAGGTAAAGCACCATATCTAAATAATGCCACAAATAATGCTCCTTTAATGGCATCTAAAATATAAACGAGAATAGCATATTTTTTACCTAATACTCTTCCAGCATTAGTTGCACCAATATTTTTACTACCATGTTCGCGTAAATCAATTCCGTGCATTTTACCGAAAATGAATCCCCAAGGAATTGCCCCAAACAAATAAGCCAGAAGAACAAATAATATCTTCATGACAATATTTAAAGCAGTAGGCATATTTAAACCTCCATTAATAATATAAATCATATTAATTATTATACCTTAAACGACATTTTTTTTCAATAATAGAAAACGTTTTTTATAAATGAATGTTTTCTTCTTATTATATTTATGATAAAATATAAAAAATAAATTTATTGAGAGGTCATTTATGAATAATATAAATAATAATAATTATATATATCCTGCAAAAATGTTATTACCTAATAAAAATATATCTTTAAATAAATGGGCAGTAGTAGCATGTGATCAATTTACAAGTCAAAAAGAATATTGGTATCAATTAGAAAAACTTATATATGATTCTCCATCAACGTTAAATCTTATTTTTCCTGAAGCTTTTTTAGAAGATGAAATTAATAATAAAGAACGCATTGATAAGATAAATCAAACAATGAAAGAATATTTAAATAATAATATCTTTTATGAAACTAATCCATGTATGATTTTAATAAAAAGAACAATGAAATCAAATAAATCAATATTAGGTTTAGTTTGTGCAATTGATTTAGAACAATATAGCTTCAATCCAACAAAAAATATTAAAATAAAAGCAACAGAAGAAACAGTATTAGAAAGAATACCTCCACGTTTAAAAATAAGAAGTAATGCTTTAATAGAATTACCTCATGTAATTTTATTGATGAACGATGAAAAGGAAAAGATATTACAAAATCTTTATATAAATAAAGAACAATATAATAAAATATATGATTTTAAATTAAATATGGATGGAGGTTATCTTGAAGGATATAAAATTGATGATTGTAATGAAATAATAAATAAATTAATGAATTTATCAAAGAATTCTTCATTTCAATTTGTTGTTGGTGATGGTAATCATTCATTAGCAACAGCTAAAACTCATTGGGATAATATCAAACAATCATTAAAAGAAGAACAATTAATTAATAATCCAGCAAGATATAGTCTTGTGGAAATAGAAAGTATATATGATGATGGATTATCATTTGATGCTATACATCGAGTAATATTTAATGCTCAAAATGACTTTATAAGCGGATTAAAAAAAATTTGTTTAGGAATTCATCATTCATCTTTTTTTAAAGCCGATTTAGGATGGAATGATTATCCAATATGTGATGATCCTATTGAAACAATTAAGATATTACAAAATTATATTGATACTTATATTAAAAATCATTCTAATGTTTATGTTGATTATATACATGGAAGAGATTCAGTAGAAGAAATATGTAAAAATAATAAAAATGCTATTGGTATATTATTTCCAATATTACCTAAAAATCAATTATTTCCAATGATTGAAAAATATAATATTCTACCAAGAAAAACTTTTTCCATGGGACAATCAATTGAAAAAAGATATTATTTAGAAGCAAAGAGAATAAAATAAAAATATTATAAAATAATATAATTGACCTTATATTATTTTATTTTTTTATGTTAATAAAAAATATTAAAAATAACGTTTTTTTGATAAAATCATAAATTTTTTTATAAATATATTCATATTTAAAACATGAATATATTAAAAGTTTTATCTACACACTTGACATTTAATTAAATATATGCTATAATTTTAATATAGATATAATTAAGAAAGGGGTAAAATTAATGGCAACAGGTAAATCGTCTTATAGTGAAAAAGATATTCAAGTTTTGCAAGGCTTAGAAGCTGTTCGTAAACGTCCTGGTATGTACATTGGTTCAACAGATTCAAGAGGTCTTCATCATTTAGTTTGGGAAATTGTTGATAACGCAATTGATGAAGTATTAGCAGGTGAAGCTGATCATATCAAAGTAATTATTCACAAAGGTAACTCTGTTGAAGTGCAAGACAATGGACGTGGTATTCCAATTGGAATGCATAAAACTGGTAAACCAACTCCACAAGTAGTTTATTGTACATTACATGCTGGTGGAAAATTTGATGCTGATGGAGCATATAAAGTATCTGGTGGCTTACATGGTGTTGGTTCAAGTGTTGTTAATGCTCTTAGTTCTTGGGTTGAATTAACAATTCAACGTGACAAAAAAATTTATTTCCAAAGATTTGAAAATGGTGGTTCAATAATTAATAAACCAAAAATACTTGGTGAAACAAAAAAAACTGGTACAACAGTTCACTTTAAACCCGACCCTGAAATCTTTAGTACAACAATTTTTGATTTTAAAACATGTGCTACTCGTTTAAAAGAATCAGCTTATTTAATCAAAGGGTTAAAGATTGATTTAATTGATGAAAGAAGTAATCAACAAGTTTCATTCCATTATGAAAATGGAATTGTTGAATACATATCTGATTTAATTAAAGGACAAAATCCTATTCATGATACCATTTTTTTAGAAGGAACAAATACAGGTATTCAAATAGAAGCTGCTTTACAATATACTGAAAAAAATTATACTGAAAATATTTTATCTTTTGTCAATAATATAAGAACTAGAGATGGTGGTACTCATGAAACTGGTTTTAGAAGTGCCCTAACAAAAGCATTTAATGATTATGCCCGTAAAAAAGGATTATTAAAAGATAAAGATCCTAATTTAGATGGTTTAGATATTCGGGAAGGATTAACAGCTATAATCTCCATTAGAATCCCTGAAAGCTTATTACAATTTGAAGGTCAAACAAAAAATAAATTAGGAACTCCTGAAGCAAAAGCGGCTGTTGAAACTATTATATATGAAAAACTTGGTTTCTATCTAGCTGAAAAAGGTGAAATAGCTAATTTATTAATTGGTAATGCCATTAAAGCAGCTAGAGTTAGAGAAGCAGCTAGAGTTGCCAAAGAAAATGCTCGTTCAAGTAAACAAAAATTAACAAAAACAACTAATCTTGCTGGTAAACTTTCACCAGTTCAAGAAAAGAATCCATCAACAAGTGAATTATTTTTAGTTGAAGGTGATTCTGCAGGTGGTAGTGCTAAACAAGGTAGAGATCGAAGATTTCAAGCAATATTACCACTTCGTGGTAAAGTATTAAATGCTGAAAAAACAAGAACAGATGAATTATTAAAGAATGAAGAAATTATGTCAATTATATATTCGATTGGCGCAGGATTTGGTGCTGATTTCAATGTTGCTAAATCAAATTACAATAAAGTAATCATTATGACTGATGCTGATGATGATGGTGCCCACATCCAAATATTGTTATTAACATTTTTCTTCCGTTATATGCAACCTTTAATTGAAGCTGGGAAAGTTTATATTGCTTTACCTCCATTATATAAAATAGCAACTAAAAACGAAATTACATATGCCTGGACAGATGAAGAATTACAACTTAAGACAGCTCGTTTAAAAAATTATACAATCCAACGCTTTAAAGGTTTAGGTGAAATGAATTCAGAACAATTATGGGATACAACAATGAATCCTCAAACTAGAACTCTAATTCAAGTAAATATTGAAGATTTTGCTGATGCTGATAATAGAATAAGCATTTTAATGGGTGATGATGTTGAACCACGTAGACAATGGATTGAAGGAAATGTTTCTTTCGATTTTGAAGATAATTATACATTAGAGGAGGCAGAACCTGATGAACAGTAAGAAAAAAAGACTATCTAGTATCATCGAACAATTTGCTAATGAAACAATTTTAAAACAAAATTTAGAACAAATTGTTGGTGAAAGATTTGGTAGATATTCTAAATATATTATCCAAGATCGTGCCTTACCAGATGCTAGAGATGGATTAAAACCAGTTCAAAGAAGAATTCTTTTCGCAATGTATAAACTAAATATGTTTCATAATAAACCATATAAGAAGAGTGCTCGTATTGTCGGTGAAGTAATTGGTAAATATCATCCTCATGGTGATACATCTGTATATGATGCTATGGTTCGTTTAAGTCAAAATTTTAAAATCTTATTACCTTTAATTGATATGCATGGTAATAATGGTAGTATGGATGGCGATCCTGCAGCTGCAATGCGTTATACTGAAGCAAGACTAAGTCGTCTCTCAGAAGAACTTTTAAGAGATATTAACAAAGATACAGTTGATATGATGAAAAACTTTGACGAGACTTTAGACGAACCGGTTGTACTACCTTCAAGATTTCCTAATATTTTAGTAAATGGTTCAATGGGAATTG
>CANQVC010000023.1 GCA_947627195.1 uncultured Bacilli bacterium | reverse complement strand
TTACTTAACTAAAACAATATTATATTTTTACTAATTTCAAATATTTAAATGGTATCATTTTGATTAATGATTAACAACGTTTTCTTAAATGTATAAGGACTTTTTTCGTTCTTAACCGCTTAAATTGAGAAAACCAGCAAGAATTAATATCTTACTGGTTTTACAAGAAAGGGGGTAATTATAATTCGTTTCTCTTCAAATAGAAGAGTGCATAAATGGCGTAAAGAGTTGATGAAATTAATAAAGATGATTCATCAATATCAAAATATTCGTTATGATGAGGTACTGCTGTTTCTTTGATTTTTTCATTTCTTGTACCAACATAAGCATAACATCCAGGTACATGTAATAAATATTGGGCAAAATCATCTCCTAATAAAGATGGTGTTCTATTATCAATTAAATTTTCTTTACCAAATATATCAATAAATATTTCTTGGACTTCTTTTGTGACATTTGTATCATTAATTAATGGTGACGCATAATCTTTCCATTCAATATTTACTGTACTTCCATAAATATTTGCTAATTCATTTGTTATTTTTTCTATTAATTTTTTACATTTTTTTCTTGTTTCAATGTTTAATGTTCTTAATGTTCCTTCCATTATAGCTTCACTAGCAATAATGTTATAATTAACTCCAGCATTTAATTTACCAATTCCTAAAATAATAGGATCTAATGGGTTAGTCATTCTTGATACAATTGATTGTAATTGAATGACGATTTGACTTGCGATATATAATGCATCAACTCCTTCTTCTGGTGTTGAAACATGACTACTTTTACCATTAATTGTTATTTTAAACCAATCAACACTTGCATTATTAATTCCAGGAACAATAGCAACTTTCCCACAATCAATATTTGATGCAACATGTATTCCAAATATGCGATTGACATTTTCTAAATATCCTTCATTTATAAATACATTGGCACCATAGCCGATTTCTTCAGCTTGTTGGAAAAATAAAATAATTTTACCATTAAATGATGAACGATATTTATATAATATTTTAGCAGCAAAAATTAAAGAAGCAATATGAGCATCATGTCCACAAGCATGCATAACATTTTTATTTTTACTTTGATAATCACATTGATGTTTTTCATCTAATGGTAAAGCATCTATATCAGCTCTTAAAACAATTGTTTTATTATTTAATTCATTACCAATTATTTCTCCATAAACACTAGTATTATTAACTCTTTTTGTTTTAATACCAATTTTATTTAACTCTTCTTCAATTTTATCTGCTGTTTTATATTCTTCATTAGAAAGTTCAGGATATTGATGAAAATATCTTCTTAATTCAATGATATCATTAAAATTGTTATAAATATCATTTTTAATTTGTTTATAAATATTATCCATAATTAAATTTTTGTTAATTTTTCCTTTAATTGTTCTAATGAATTAGATCCTTTAGAATATAAAGTTAGAGGAGCAATTAATGTTTCACCAATTGCTACTATATCATATCCTTCAGCTTTAACTTCACTTTCTAAATAAGCATAATGTTGGAAAGCATTTAAATCAATATCTTTACTATTTAAGGCTTCATTTGGCAAATTATAAGTACTAAAAATAACTAATTCAATGTAAATATTAAGATTTTCATCATCTAAATTCTTTTGAACAGCTTTCCATTGTTCATTTGATTGACCACATACCCCAACTTTCACAACTGTTTTGTTTTCTTTTGAAGATGTATAATTTGTAATTTCATTTACAAATGATTCATCATTAGTAAATTCTGAATAACTAAATGCTGGATAATATGTTTCATTATATCTTTGTAATAGATATTCAGCAACATTTTGTTTTTGATAAGCATTAACAATTTGTTTATATATTTCATTATCTTTTTCATTTGTTCTAGCTGCAATTACATTAATATATGGGTTAGATGAACCTTCTTCTTGCTTTTCAACAAGCAATCCATCTTTAGATGGGGATAAACCATTAGCAGCAGCAAATTGACCATTAATAATACATGCTGCATAATCATCTAATAATGATGGTAATAATTCAGGTTTTGTTGGAACGATTTGTATATCATAAAGATATTTTGTAATGTCTTTTAATTCAGGACTATATCCTGCATTAGGATCTACTTCAATTAAACCAGCACTTTCTAATAATTTAATTGCTCTTCCTTGGTTAGTACCATCATTTGGAACACCAATTTTTAAAGTTTTTGTATTACTACATCCTGTAAAAACAGTAAAAACACTAATTATGACAACTAATAAACATACTTTTGATAAAAAACTTAATAATTTATTTTTAAACATTATTTATAAACCTCACTTATCTTATTTTTATTTATATCTTATTTGATATTTATAGAACTTTTTTTCTAAACAATTCACGATTTACAGTTTTCTTTGATAATAAAGAACCAATTGCTTGAATAATACAAACAATTATCAATAAAACAATGACACAAACATTAACTATATCAGTATGATGCATAGCATAACCATTACTCATCGCAAAATCACCTAAACCACCAGCCCCAACAGCTCCAGCCATGGCAATTAAGCCAATTAAACTAATAGCAGTAATTGTTGTTACACGAATTAATTCAGGAACTGCTTCTTTTAAATAAACTCTAAATATTAAGCCAATTGTACTACATCCCATACTTCTAGCTGCTTCTAATTTACCATCACTTACATTAGCAAGAGTTGTTTCAACTTGTCTTGCGAAAAAAGGAACTGTTCCAACAACTAAGGGAAATATTGCCCCTGTAATACCAATGGCTGTACCAACTAATTTTCTAGTAATTGGAATAAGAAAAATAATTAATATAATAAAAGGAATAGAACGTAAAATATTAATAATAATATCTAGAAAATGAAATATAATTCGATTTTGCTTTATTCCTCCTTTTTTAGTTATTGTCAATAATATTCCAACAAACAAGCCAATAATGAAAGCAATTATACCAGAAATAATAAACATTTCAAGAGTAGCAAGGGTATTAGTTATAAAATCTTTGCGATAAATATAAACATTTGGTATAACTTTTTTAATCCACTCTACCATGATTTATCACCTCCACTTTTACATCATTATTTTGGAAAAATAAAATAGCTTGATTAATATTTCTAATATTTCCTTGTAATAAAGCAATTATTCCGCCTAAAGGAGCATCTTCTAATATTTCAATTGTTGCTAAAATGATACTTACATTAACATTATATTTTCTAGAAACTTCTGATATAATTGCATCTTTAACAGTTGTTTTTTGATAAATAAGTTTTACTAATTTACCATTTTTATCTTCTTGAATAATTGAATGATATAATAAATCATCAACATGATGAAGAACAGATGTTGAAGCAACAAATTTTTTAGTAACATCTGATTGGGGATTTGAAAATATTGAATATACATCACCGCTTTCAACGATCTTTCCTTCTTCCATCACCGCTACTTTTGCACATATTGATTTTATTACGGACATTTCATGTGTAATCATGACAATTGTTAATCCTAATTTTTTATTTAAATCTTTTAATAAATTTAAAATTGATTCTGTTGCATCAGGGTCTAAAGCACTAGTTGCTTCATCTGATAACAATACTTTAGGATGACTAGCAATAGCTCTAGCAATAGCTACTCTTTGTTTTTGTCCTCCTGATAATTGTTTGGGATAAACATTAATTTTATCATTTAAACCAACTAAATCAATTAATTCATGAACACGTTTATTAATATCATTTTTTCTCATTTTTGTATGCCGTAAAGGAAAAGCTATGTTTTCAAAAACTGTTAAACGTTCTAATAAATTAAAATGTTGGAAAATCATGCCAATATTTTTTCTTGTTTTTCGTAATTCTTTTTCAGATAAAGTTACTAATTTATCTTGACCTTTTATATTAGTCATTTGACATAACTTAACATCATCAACAATTATCTCTCCATAATCAGGTTTTTCTAGTAAATTTATACACCTAATTAATGATGATTTTCCTGCTCCAGAATAACCAATAATGCCAAAAATTTCTCCTTCCTTAATTGATAAATTAACATCTTGAATAGCTTTGACATCTTTATCTTTTAAATGATATGTCTTATTTAAATTACTAATTTTAATCATTTTAAACCTCCTTACATCCAATTTAGCATGAAAGTAGGTAGGAATTTGGTTGCAAATAATAATATATTTTTTGTAACATAAAAAGCAAAAAAAGCCTCATCCTATATTAAGGACGAGACTTATAATAATCACGTGGTACCAACCTTTTTCACTAGTTTCCTAGCCTATTTTCAAGCACTATCATGCTCTATCGCTATAACGTGCGAAATCCGTTACTACTTTATCAATGAGACTCAGTAATACAACTCCAAGACCATGTTCAAAACTTTCCTTTTATTGTCTTTCACCAAACGACAACTCTCTATAAAAATTTCAGTTTCTACTCTTCTTTTCAACGTCTTTTATATTCAAGATACCAACATTATACTATTTATATTTATAAATAGCAAGTATAAAATTGGCGAAAATGTTTACATTAAAATAAAATGTTTTATTTATAAATAATTATTATATAAATATAATTACTTTAAATTAGAAAATAATAAAGGGTCAAATATTCCTTTTTTTATCATGGAAATTTCTTCTTTATATGGAGCAAAAGAGTCATCACCAATTTTAATATATGGTGTTTCTAATATTTTAGGAATATTAATAAATCTTTCATCATTAGCAACTTTTAATAAAGTATCAAAACCTATTTTACCAAAGCCAATATTTTCATGACGATCTTTATGAGTTGATAAATCATTTTTAGAATCATTTAAATGAATGACTTTTATTTTATCTAAACCAACAATATCATCAAAATTCTTAAATACTTCATCATATTGATTAACTAAATCATAACCACTATCCCATGTATGACATGTATCAAAACAAACATTAAGTCTTTCATCGTTTACATCATCTAATATCATACGTATTTCATTAAATTTGCTGCAACATTCTGTTCCTTTACCTGACATTGTTTCTATACATATATGAACATTAGTATTTTTAGTGTTATTTAATATTTCTTTGAGACTTTTTGCTATTATTTTACATCCTTCTTCTATTCCTACTCCTAAATGAGCTCCAGGATGAACAACAATATATTTTCCTTTAATTGCCTCAACACCTAATACTTCACTGGTAATAAAATCAACAGCAAATTTTCTTTTATCTTCATTTTGTTGAGCTAAATTGACAATATAAGGAGCATGAACGATAACATCTTCATTATTTATTTTGTTATCTTTTAATATTTTTAAAAAATGTTCAATATTCCATTCATTCATTGGTTTACGAAATGAATTTTGGGGAGCACCTAAATAAACCATAAAACAATTGGCTTGATATTTTATTGCTTCATTTACTGATCCAACTAACATTTCATGACCATTATTACTTACATGACATCCTAATTTCATTATAAATTACCTCATATTATTTATTTTTCTTATGATATAAATCATTAATTCTTTTTCGTTTCATTTTTGCTAATTCTTTTTTGATTTTTTCATTTCTTTTTTTACGATATCCTGGTTTTACTTTTTTAGGCATTGGCGTTTTCGCATGTAACTTTTCTTCAATTGTTAATGCTTCTTGGGGTTTTACCATTCTATTTCTTGTTCTAGTAGGAATTAATTCACCATCTTTTAAGACTTTAAATGAACATTTTAAACCTTTTTTAATTAGTTGATTAACATAATTTTCATTATCATAATCATAAAAAGAAATGGCATAGCCATTATTATTATATCTAGCAGTTCTACCCACACGATGGATAAAAAATTCGATATCTTCAGGTAATTCAAAATTAATGACATGACTTACTCCTTCAATATCAATGCCACGTGAAGCAATATCAGTACATACTACATATTTATAAACACCATCTTTTATTCTTTTTAATAATTGTTTACGAATATTAGCTGGTAAATCTCCAGTAAATTTGGCACATTTAATTTCATTATTACTTAAATATGCCGATATTTCATCTACTTTTGTCTTTGTGTTAGCAAAGATTAATGTTAAAAAGGGGGTGAATGTATTTAATAATTCAATTAATAAGGCAAATTTATCTTTATTTTTTGTTGGAATAAAAATATGTTCAATTGTTGATTTAGTAATTGATTTAGTAGATAAATCAATCATTGTAAACTTAGAAAAATAATTGTTTAAAAAATGAACTAATGATTGGGAAATTGTAGCACTAAAGACAGCAACTTGAATTGATTGATTAAATACTTTAAATACTTTATCAACATTTTCTATTTCTTTTGATTCAAATACCATATCTGCTTCATCGATTATTAATATTTTAGCAGTATGAATTTTTAATTCATTTGCTTTAATTGATAAATCATCTATTTTACCCAATGTACCTATTACTATTTGCGGTTGTTCTTTTTTTAAACGATTAAGTTCAAAGTCACGATCTGTTCCCCCAACAAATAATCTTGTATCAATATTAGGCATTAACTCATCAATTGCATGATGAATTTGCAATGCTAATTCTCTTGTTGGTGATATTATGACAGCTTGAATTTCATGATTATTTTCTTCAATTCTATTTAATAAAGGTATTAAATAAGCATGGGTTTTACCTGTTCCTGTTTCACTTTTACCAATTACATTTTTATAATTTAATAATAATGGAATTACTTTTTCTTGAATAGGTGTAGTTTCATAAAAATTTATTTTATTTAATCCTTCTTGTAATGATTTTTTTAAATTAAAATCAGTAAATTTCATTTTCTTCTACTCCTTCTGATAGAGGATAATTAACTTTTGTTATAACGACATTAACAAATGTATTTAATAATGTTTTTAATGGTTTATTAGATTTAAATGATATTTCTAAATATTCCGATGAATGACCGAATGCTAATGAATTATTTTCATCAATTCTTTCAACAAGTACTCTAACTGTTTTATTTAAGAATTTCATTCGATAATTTAATGCTAATTGATGATTTAATTCTAATAATTTTTTAACTCTTTCATGTTTTTCTTTTTCATTTATTTGATTTAAAAACATATATGCTTTAGTATTTGGTCTTCGAGAATATGGAAAAACATGCATTTCTCCAAAGGCAATTTTCTCATAAAAACGAAGAGATTCATCAAAATCTTCATTAGTTTCACCAGAAAAACCTACCATTATATCTGTTGTTATATTAATATTAGGAAATAATTGACGAATTTTATCAATTATTTGTTTATATTGTTCGATATTATATTTACGATCCATTCTTTGTAATGTTTTATTACATCCAGCTTGTATTGGAATATGTAAGTGTTGGCAAAAATGGCTTGAATTTTCCCTTAAAATCGATAAAAATTCATCACTAATTTGTGTTGCTTCAATCGATGAAATGCGAATACGACCTAAATTTGAGACGTTTTTTATTAAATCTTGAAGTAATTGTGATAATGAATAATTATCTAAATCTTTGCCATATTCTCCTGTATTAATACCTGTTAGAACTATTTCTTTTACTCCTTGATTTGTTTGTTTTGTTACTTCTTCAATGATATTTTCAGGATTTCTACTTAAACTATGACCTCTAGCATATGGAACAGCACAATAACTACAATAATTATCACAACCATCTTGTATTTTAACAAAACCTCTTGTACGATCACTAAACTTTGTTACTTTTAATTCTTCATAACATGGTTTTAACATGACATCTTCATAATGATCTTCTCTTTGATTTGTTTCTAATGCTTTCATAACATAATCATATATTTTATTTCGATTTGAAGTGCCAACAATTACTTTCACATTTTCAATTGATCTTACTTCATCAATATGAAGTTGAGCATAACATCCCATAACAGCTACAATACTATTAGGATTAGTTTTTAAGGCTTGACGAATCATTTTACGACTTTTAGCGTCACCTGTATTTGTAATTGTGCATGTATTTATTATATATACATCACATATTTCATGAAAGTTTTTTAATACAAAGCCATTTTCTAAAAATGTATTAATTATTGATTCTGTTTCATATTGATTTACTTTACATCCTAATGAACAATAACTAATTGTTTTAATATTATTTCGCATCATTTATGTTCTCCGTTTCATAGGCAATAATTGACATTAAAAAAAGAGGAGCAGTTTCCGTACGTAAAATTCTTTTTCCTAAGCCAATTGGCTTAGCTTTAGTATGTAATATTTGTTCTTTTTCTTTATCAGAAAATCCTCCTTCAGGACCTATAATACATAATATATTAGATATCTTTGATTCATGTAAGTAAGTTTGTAATATTTGTTTTAAATTATTTTCTTTAGCATATAAAACATGAGCAAATAAAACAAGATCGTAATTATTAATATCATTTATTAATGAAGAAAAACTAATAGGCATTGATATATTCATTAAATTAGTTCTTTGACATTGCTCAGATGCTTCTTTAATTATTTTTTCATATCTTTCTAATTTAAAGTTATTATTGTTTAATTTAACAATTGAACGTTCCATTTCAACAGGTATATAACTATAACATCCCGTTTCCACAAGTCTTCTAATTACTTCTTCGGTTTTTTCTCTTCTAACTAGTCCATGGGCAATTGTTACATGAATATTTAAATCATTATTTGTATCAATGATATTAATAATTTCTAATGTAATGACATTACTTATATTGTTTATTTTACATTGGTAACTTTTTTCTTCATCACAAGCAATGACATTATCATTAATTTTCATCCGCATAACATTTTTAATATGATGAACATCATTACTGGCAATGGTAATAAAATTACCATTTATTTGGTCTTTGTTTATAAAATATCTTTGCATAATAATAGTCCTTTTAATAATGATATTATAGCATAGTTAGCCTTTTTTTGCTAGTTTTTTTCAATTATTGTTTGTTTTAAAATTATATTAAACAAAAGGCTATCTTCATAAGAAAATAGCCTAAAATATTATTTTTTAAAGAATTTTTTTATTTTATCAAAGAATGATTCTGATTTTTCATTGGTTTTTGATAATTTTTCAAATAATTCTTTTTGTTCTAAACTTAACTTTGTTGGGGTAACAACATTTACAATAACATATAAGTTACCTGTAGAGCCTGTTCTTGAACTAGAAATTCCTTTACCAGAGAATTTAAATTTAGTGCCTGTTTGGGTACCTGCTGGCACTTTTAATATACATTTACCATCTAATGTAGGTACTTCCACATTATCGCCTAAAGCAGCTTGACTGAAAGTAATTGGCATTTCCATAAATAGATTTAAGCCATCTCTTTCAAATATTTCATGTGGTTTAACATGAACTTCAACATATAAATCACCAGCTAAACCGCCATTTAATCCTGCTTCACCTTTACCAGCTACTGTTAATGTTTGACCGTCTTCTATACCAGATGGAATACGAATATTAATTTTTGATAAATTACGTACTCTACCTTCACCTTTACATGTTGTACATTTATTTTTAATTCTCTTACCACGGCCATTGCAGTCAGGACATACATTTTCTGCACAAACTCTACCAAATATTGAATTTTGTTCAACTACAACACGACCTGTGCCATGACATCTTGGACATACTTCAATATCTTTGCTAGACATTGCTCCTGTACCACTACAATCTTTACATGTATCATATTTGGTAACACTTATTTCTTTATCAACACCAAAAGCAGCTTCTTCAAATGTTAATGTAATAGATGTTTTTAAACTTCTTCCTCGTTGATTTTGTTGCGAAGCTCCTCTAGATCTTCCTCCACCAAATATGGAAGATAATATATCATCGAAGCCACCAAAACCACCACCAAAATCAAAGCCACCAAATCCGCCATTCATATTTGGTCCATCATGGCCAAACTGATTATATTGTTCACGTTTTTGCGGATCACTTAATACATCATACGCTTCTTGAACTTCTTTAAATTTTTCTTCAGCATCAGGTTCTTTACAAACATCGGGATGATATTTCTTAGCTAATGTTCGATAAGCTTTTTTAATTTCATCATCGGTTGCATTTTTAGACACTCCTAATACTTCATAGTAATCTCTTTTGGCCATCCTTTAAACCTCTTTCACTCAATAAAAATTTTATTTCTTATCATCAACATCAGTATAATCAGCATCAACAACACCATCTTCTTTATTTTCATTGTTATTTTGATGAGCTTGTTGAGCTTTTTGATAAGCTTTAATAGCTACATTTTGACTAGCTTTATTTAAAGCTTCTTTCTTTTCTTTGATTAAATTAACATCTTTACCTTTTAAAGCTTCTTCTAATTCTTTAGATTTTTCTTCAATTTCTTTCTTTTCTTCTTCAGTAACTTCACTACCTAATTCTTCAACAGCTTTCTTAGCAGCAAAGATTATTTGTTCACTTTCATTACGTAAATCAGCTTCTTCTTTACGTAATTTATCAGCTTCCGCATTTTGTTCAGCTTCTTTAACCATTTTTTGGATTTCAGCTTCACTTAAACCAGAACCACTTTGAATAACAATATTTTGTGATTTTCCTGTTCCTAAGTCTTTAGCACTAACATTGAAGATACCATTAGCATCAATATCAAATGTTACTTCAATTTGAGGAACACCACGTGGTGCAGGCGGAATGTCTCCTAATTGGAATCTTCCTAAAGTTTTATTATCAGCTGCCATTGGTCTTTCACCTTGTAATACATGGATATCAACAGCAGGTTGATTATCAGCAGCAGTTGAGAATACTTGTGATTTAGATGTAGGGATTGTTGTATTACGTTCAATTAATTTAGTAAATACACCACCTAGTGTTTCAATACCTAATGATAATGGTGTAACATCAAGTAATAATACATCTTTTACATCACCTTTTAAGACACCACCTTGAATAGCAGCACCCATAGCAACTACTTCATCAGGGTTAACACCTTTATTAGGTTCTTTATTTAATTCTTTCTTAACTAAATCTTGAACAGCAGGAATTCTTGTAGATCCACCTACTAATAATACTTGATCAATGTCTCTTGGAGTCATTTTAGCATCGCTTAATGCACGACGAACTGGTCCAACACATCTTTCAACTAAATGATGAGTTAATTCATCAAATTTAGCTCTTGTTAATGACATATTTAAGTGTAATGGTCCATTAACGCCCATAGAAATAAATGGTAAACTAATATCAGCTTTAGTAATTCCTGAAAGTTCTTTCTTAGCTTTTTCAGCGGCATCTTTTAAACGTTGTAAAGCCATTTTATCTTTACTTAAATCGACACCTTCTGCTTTCTTGAATTCATCAACTAACCATTGAATGATAACATCATCAAAGTCATCACCACCTAAATGATTATCACCAGCTGTAGATAATACTTCAAATGTACCATCAGCTAATTGTAAAATGGAAACATCAAATGTACCACCACCTAAGTCAAATACTAATACAGTATGCTCTTTATCAGTTTTATCAATACCATATGCTAATGCTGCAGCAGTTGGTTCATTAATAATACGTTTAACATCTAAACCAGCAATTCTACCTGCATCTTTAGTAGCTTGACGTTGGGCATCATTGAAGTATGCAGGAACTGTAATAACAGCTTCTGTTACTTTTTCACCTAAATATGCTTCAGCTGTAGCTTTTAAATTTTGTAATATCATAGCACTAATTTCTTGTGGGGTATATTTTTTACCATTAACTTCCACAGTTTCATTAGTACCCATTTTTCTTTTAATTGAGGAAATTGTATTTAAATTAGTAATTGCTTGACGTTTAGCAATAGCTCCAACTTGAATTTCACCATCTTTAAAAGCAACTACAGATGGGGTAGTTCTTTCACCTTCCGCATTGGCAATAACTTTTACATCATTACCTTCCATAACAGCAACACATGAATTTGTTGTACCTAAATCAATACCAATAATTTTACTCATATTTATTTACCTTCCTTTTCTTCTTTTTTATTTACTTTAACTAAAGTTGGTCTTAATACACGATCTTTATACATATAACCACCTTTTAATTCACCAAGAATTACATTTTCATCATATTCTTCATTCCATTCAGTTTGTAATGGATGGTGAATTTTGGGATCAAAAACATCACCAACTTTTACTTCAATCTTTTTAACACCTTCATCAGATAATATCTGTTTGAAGTTGTTATTGATCATTTCAAAGCCAATTAAGAAATTCTTTAAAACAGGATCTTCTGTTTTCATTGTTACTACTTTATCAAAAAGGTCAATTTGTTCAACAAACTTTTCAAGAAGTAATTGATTACCAAATTTAACTGAACGGTTTTTTTCTTCTTCAACTCTTTTCTTAAAGTTTATTTCTTCAGCTTTAGCTCGTAAAACATCATTTTTTAATTGTGATATTTGTTTTAATAATTCTTCAACATATTCATCATCATGATGTCTATCATTATATTTGTTTTTATGTTTATTATTATGTTTATCATTATGACTAACATTATGTTCATTATTATTATCATTATTATTATCATTATGATTAACATTATGTTCATTATTATGATTATCATTATGTTGATTAGATTTTATGTTTTCTGAATTATTATTATTGTTTTCAACTTCATCTTTTTCTTCTTCACGATATCGATTATTCATTTCATTTTTATTTGTTGATTCGTTTTTATTATCACTCTTTGCCACAATACCCTCCTAAAGTTTATTCAAATATTTTGCAATGTAATCTAGTAAAGGAATAACTTTTTGATATTCCATTCTTGTTGGACCAATAACGGCAATTGCCCCACGTTCACCAGATTGACTTTCATATGGTACAGTAATAACTGTACAATCTTCCATTGCTTTTACTTCATTGTCTTGACCAATTTTAACAGTAATACCATTAGTATTAAAATTAATAACTTTTAATACTTCTTGTTGTTCTAATGCCCGCATAAATGAACGAGCTTTTTTAACATCTTGGAATTCAGGTTGTTCTAAGATATTTGTCTGACCAGACATGAAATATTTATCTTTAACCATTGTACTTAGTGCTCTTACAAAAACACTAGCTAACTCATCATAATATTCAACAGTTCTATTTAAATCATCATTCATCATTGTTTCATGAAGTTTTTTGTCTATTTGTGATATTGGACAATCATATAAACATTCATTTAATAAAACAATAACTTTTTCTATATCACGATAATTAACACTTTCAGGAATTAAAATCTTTTTACTTTCCACATATCCATGACTTGTTACTAAAACAATAACAGCATAATTATCAGATATTTTAACTAATTGTAATTTTCTGATTCTTTCATTATATGCTCCTCTACCTAAAGCTACAGCAGCATAATTAGTTAATTCAGATACTAATGACATAGATTCACGAACAGCTTGTTCACGACTATTATCATTACGACGAAAGATTTCATCAATCATTGGGAAATCTTCTTTTTCTTCTTTACTATCAATGACATCTTGAACATATAATTTATATCCAAGTTCTGATGGAACACGCCCACTTGATGTATGAGTTTTAACAAGTAAACCCATTTCTTCTAAGGCAGCCATTTCATTACGAATAGTTGCGGAAGAATAGCCAAATTCAGGAAGTTCTGCCATGGATTTTGATCCAACTGGTTCAGCTGTCCTAACATATTCTTCAACAATCCATTTTAAAATTTTCTTTTGTCGTTCGGTAATCACATGGAACTCCCCCTTTCAAGAATCATAACTTAGCACTCATTATGTTTCTTTGCTAATATTATACACCATTATATTAGCACTGTCAATAGTTTAGTGCTAAAATTTGTAAAAAAGTTATGAAAATGTTTACAAAAATTGGTAACTATTATAATAAGAAAAATCCTTATCAATTCATATGATAAGGACAAAATATTAATATTTTAGAGGATAGCGATTCATTAACGCAATTACTTTATTTTTAATTGCTTCTAATTTAATTTCATCTTGATAATTAGATAATGATTCATCAATTAATGAAGCAATTTCAATCATATCTTCTTCTTTTAAACCTCTTGTTGTAACAGCAGGTGTACCTAAACGAATACCACTTGCCACAAATGGTTTTTCTGTTTCATTAGGAATAGTGTTTTTATTACAAGTAATATTTACAGAATGAAGAATATTTTCGGCTTTCTTTCCTGTAATACCACGCGATGATTTAACATCAACTAACAATAAATGATTATCAGTACCATTACTAATTACATGATAACCTCTTTTAATTAATTCATCTGATAAAACTTTACTATTTTTGATAACTTGTTTTTGATATTCAATAAATGAAGGTTCTAATGCTTCTTTAAAAGCTACAGCTTTAGCCGCAATTACATGCATTAATGGACCACCTTGAATGCCTGGAAATACTGTTCTATCTAATTTTTTTGAAATCTCTTCATCATTTGTAAGTAAAATACCACCACGAGGACCACGCAATGTTTTATGGGTAGTTGATGATACAACATGAGCATAATCAATTGGATTTTGATGAAGTCCTGCAGCAACAAGACCAGCAATATGTGCCATATCAACAAATAAATAAGCATTTACTTCATCAGCAATTTCTCTAAATTTTTTGAAATCAATTTTTCTTGGATATGCACTAGCACCAGCAATAATCATTTTAGGATGAACTTCATGAGCAATTTTTCTAACTTCTTCATAATCTATCATTTCAGTATTAGAATCAACACCATAACTATGAATATTATATTCTAATCCTGAAAAACTTAATTTATGACCGTGTGTTAAATGTCCACCAGCATCTAGTGACATACCAAGAACAACATCTTTAGGTTGTAATAATGCTTTATATACAGCCATATTAGCTTGTGACCCTGAATGAGGTTGAACATTGACATATTTAGCACTAAATAATTTTTTTAATCTTTCTTTAGCTAATTCTTCAACAACATCAACATATTCACATCCCCCATAATATCTTTTATTGGGATATCCTTCAGCATATTTATTTGTCATAATTGAACCTTGAGCTTCAAGAACAGCTAATGAAACGAAATTTTCACTGGCAATTAATTCAATATGTTCTTGTTGTCTTTTCTTTTCATTTTCAATGGCATTAAATACTTCAATATCAACATTTTTTAATTCGCTCATAATTTTCCTCCATCAATACAATCAATAAAATAATTATACTATAGGTATATTTCATTTGCAATGTAAAATTGTTTTCATTGTTAATAAAAATTAATATTTATTTTTTATAAAAGTATTGGTAAAGATATCTTTGTTTTTCCTATATCATATATAGTTATTTCCCCATATAATGCACCACTTAATTTTATAATTATATTTTTATTTATTTCGATTGATAAAGAAAAACTTATATTATATATTTTAACAGTTCCAAAAAAAGTTTTTGAATTTTCATCATATCTTGTCCATTTACAATCATCAATAATTTGTTTTATTTCTTTAATTGGATCAATATTATCTGTTTCTAATAAAAACTTTTGCCAAGTTTCATTAGTTTTTTCGTAAAAAAAATATTCATCATTAGTTTTTTCATAATATCTTTGGATTTTATCATCAGAATAATATGCCATACCATTATCATAATAAAATTCAATAAATTTATAATCTAAAATATTAGCTTTCAAAGAAAAATTATCTTTAGAATTATCTAATGTAGTATATATAATATCAGTAGGTATTTCTATATCTTCAAAATCACTATCATCAATATAATCTGTAGGTAATGTTACATTTGCTTCTTTTTCAATTGTTAACCAATCATTTCCAATATTTAACATAAATATATCATCTTTAATTTGAATAGAAAAATCGCCATTAAAGAAATTAGATTTGACATTACCATAATAAATATCATTAACTAATTCAATATATTCAGCTGTTCTAAACGAATTTAGATATCCTCTAAATAATTCAGCTAAAATAAATATACTACTTTCAACATTATTTCTAGTAACTTTATGATATTTATTATCTAATTCTAAGCGATATTCTTCTACTCTTGTTCCTATATTTTCAAAATATACATTTTGATGATTACTCATTTGATAATATCTTTTATTATCATCAACTTTCATTAAATATGTAATATCTTTAATATTAGCATTAACTGTATAATATTTATCAATAGTATTAATAAAGTTTTCAATTTCTGTTATATCTATTTTATTAGGATCAATATTAGGATTAATTACTTCTTTATTTTCTTTGCAACCAATAAAAACAAAAGATATAATAATTAATAATAATAAAGATAATAATTTCGACAAATTTAGCATATAACCTCCATGTTATATTTAATAAAAGTAATCCTAATAAAAAGATACCATATTTCAACAATTTTTTCAATCTTTTTGTGCTTTTATTTTTATGAGAAATGATATAAATATCAATAATATGATAAAACAAAAAATCTACTAATAAAATTATAATTTTATCAGCAGAGTTCTTGACAGGTCTTTTTTGTATAAAAAAAGCTCCTCTCATGATATAATAAAATTAGCACAATTTAACCATTGAAAGGAGTGATTTTATTATATCATGTTTTTGTCTTTTTTTAAAGACATAAATTATGATTTTGATAAATTAAAATTTGCATATTCAAAGAATTTTATTAAGGGTGATGCATATTTTATTCCATCAAATTCATCATCTTCATCAAATTTATAATTAATTTTGAAATTTTGCGTTTTTTCATAGTTTAAAATCCTTTATTATAATCATTATAAATGTTTACTAATAATTCATAAGAAATAATATTATTATTATAAGCATCTTCTAATGTATATATCATATTATTAGAATAAACATAAAGTACAAGTCCTAATGATGTGTGAAATTCCAAATCTGCAATTTGAATCGTTATTTCAACGCAATAAAATAAGGTATGTGCTTCCATAAAAATAGCAACATAAATATCATTATCATATGTGCCTATATATTGAGTTATGGAAACATCATCAATGGTCGCATTTTCATCACGTTTTGCAATACGTCTATTAGGAATAATTACATAATTTAAATATGCTTCACTTGCCTTTTTACATAATGCTACTTCTTCTTTACTTTTTATATATATTTTGGTATCTTTATTTATTTCTTCATCTTTATATTTCGATCTGTATTTTTTTACATCATAATATAATTCAATTCCATCTTTATCTTCTAATGGTATTAAATCATTAGTTATTTTTGTTCCCTTTTCTTACTTTTAAAGTATATAAAGTATTTTCATATATAAATTCAATTGTAACTTTTTCAATTTTTTTGATATATATATCAATATCTTTATTTATTTCTTCATCGTTATATTTATTTTTATATTTATAATCATAATATAAATCATATTCATATTCATCAAAATCATCTACAGGAATTAAATCATTAGTTATTTTAGCTCCCTTTTCTATTTCAATAACATTTGAAATATCATCAATTATAAAATTAACCTTAACTTTTTCAATTTCTTTTTTACATCCAAGTAAACATAATATTGAAAGTATAAATAAGAAAAGCATAAAGATTTTTTTCATAATTTAATCACCTCTAATATTGAACGGTAGTGTCAATATCTAACCAATTATTTTTTAAAAATATATATGGACAACATTCATAAATCAAACGTTGTCCATAATTTCTTTATTTATAATTGTTTTTTATAAATCTTTTAAATAACGATTTTCTTTTCTTTCAGTATCTAAAGTTGTTTCTTTGTCATGACCAGGATAAATAATATAATCACCATTTAAATTTTTAAGTCTTTTTAGACTAGTAAGCATTGAAGATAAATTACTACTATAAAAGTCAGTTCTACCAATAGTATGATAAAACAAAGTATCACCTGTAATTAAATTATTTGCAAATTGAAAAACAACTGAACAATCAGTATGACCTGGCGTATACAACACTTTAATATCATCTAATCCTAATTTAATAATATCACCATCATTAATTACATGATATAATTCATTGGGAAAAGAAAAATTTAAATGTTTACCTAATACTAATAAAGAAAGATTTAATTCATCATTTTCTATTTTTTTAATTGCTTTTTTATGACAATATATTGGACAATTAAATTCATTAATATATTCTTTTAAATATATCATATGATCTGAATGACCATGAGTTAATAAAATGCCTAAAACAGGAGATTCAATATCTCTTTTAGCTTCTTCTATTGGGGCAGATGGATCAACAATGTAAGTTCCACTTTCATTACATAAAAGGTAACTATTTGAAATAAAATTTTTTGCAAATAACTTTTTAACAACAATTGCCATATTAAACCTCCATATATTATTATTCTACTTGATTACAATTAACAATAATAACTTCTCCACCGATTTTCACAATCTGATTCCACAAAATATTTATTTGATTATTTCCAAAGAAACCAGATAAACCTTTATTTTTGGTAACAGTGATGGAATTAATTTTGCCTGTTGTGAAATCTACTTCAATATCAGTTACTTTGCCAAGTTTACTGCCGTCAGTAACATTTACAACATCACGTGTTTGTAACTCTTTTAACAACATTTTTTATCACCCACATCAATATATGACATATGAATTAAAAAAATGACAAATTTTTATTTATTATTTAATTTTGGTACATTGACATACAGACGATCTAAACCATATAATTCACGATCTTCTTTTAAAAATAAATGTAAAACTATATCACCAAAATCAATTAATGTCCAGCCACTTCCTTGTTCAACACCTCTTAAGACAAAATCATCACGTAAATAATTTATGGCAGCATTCATTTGAGGAAGAGATAAAGATGTTGCAACAATTATATAATCACATAAAGGTGAATTATTAGTTACATCATAAATAACTACATCTGTAACTAAATTACGATCTATTGTTTCCAATATTTGTTCTAATTTACCATTAGTTTCTTTTTTAAATGATTTATAATATTCATATGCTTCTAATGTTAAAGGGTGTAAAGGTAAAGATCTACTTCTAACATATGATATTGTATCTTCTAACATAATAGCTATAGCTTTTTTATAATCTTTGTTAGCAATATTTCTTACTTTTTCATAATTTTTACCTTGACGATTTTCTTCAATATAATCACTTAAAAAAATTATTTCTTCTAAAGGAGTCATTTCTTTTTTTCCAGTTGTATGAAATTCAATTGCACTTAAGATTTCTTCATCATGAATATCTAATTCTTCTTCAACAGCCCATCTACCTAATAAAGCATGCCAAACTTTTGGACTTGTTTCTAATATATCCATTGGTAAACCATGTTTTAAAACAATATTTTCAAATTCTTCATTTGATAAGAATTTGGCATAATCATGTAAGATAGCAGCTATTTGAACTTTTTCTTTTGATATTGGTAAATTATATAAATCAACTAATTCTAATGCTTTTTTCATTACGCCTATAGAATGTTGATAACGTTCAAATCTTTCTTCATTGTTAGATAAAGAAAATTTTTCAAACAATTTATTTTGATAATACTGTATATCATTATTAGAAATGTCTTTTATTTTAATGTCTTTCATTTTTTTATCAACATTATTCATTAAAAAATTGCCTTTCTTTTATTAATTTTTATTTTTTCAAAATAATATAATTCCATTATTCCTTCACCAAATATATGAATAAAACCAATTCCTGGAATAGATATATCAATTCCTTTATCTAAATTATTAAATTCAATTACCAATTTCTTTCTATTTCCTAAATTATTTCTTTCTTGTTTTGTTGGAAAAAGTAATATATCATCTAAATGTTCATCATAGAATGATTGACTGTTTTCTAATTTTGTACGATGAACAAGAATTTGATTAGCAACATATGTTACAAAGGAGCTCTTCTTACCACTAATAAAATTAATTTGTAAGAAACCTTGAATGAATAAAGTTTGTTTAGGATTTAGTTGAAATACTTTAGGTTTTAAAACATTTTTAGGAGCTATTGTATCTAATGTTTTTTTATCTAAATAAGATATATAACTTTCCATATTATTTAATCCTGGGGTATCAATGAAATAATTGTTTTCATTAAAAGGAACATAAATAAAATCAAGAGTTGTGTTTGTGGAATTAGATACGGTAATAACATTATCTTCATCAGTATAATGTTTAATAATTTGGTTTAAAATAGTAGATTTACCAACATTAGTCATACCAACAAAATAAACATTGCGAACAGAATGTGTATTAGTTAAATAAGGATTAATTCTACTAATTAAATAATCAATATTTTCTCTTGATTTACCTGACATAAAAACAATGTCAACAACATGAATATCAAGTTCTTTCAAATACAAATATAAATTAGCTACCTTTTTTTGCGCACTTAATCTTTGTTGGAAATAAATATCTTTTTCTTTTTCACTTCTTATAGAAAAGAAAGATTTAGGAAATAAATCTATTTTGTTTGCAACAAGTAATATTTGTTTACCTGGAAATATTTTATTTAAATTAGTTGGTAATGTACCATCTAAATCTAATAAATCGACAATAAAAACAATTAAGCCATTATCTTTATTAATTTTATTTATCCATTGATTATAATCTTTATCAGAAATTTCAATTTTTTGATTTTTATGATAATTTCTTAATTCAAAACATCTTTTACAATAAAAATTATCTTTCTTTTTTTCTAAAACATCTATATCTATATAACCTTTTTGTTTAGGTGATATTGTTTGAATAGTTGCTCCACATCCCATGCATTTAATTTTCATGATTGGATTGCCTCTATTTCTAAATATTTTTCTGGATAATGTTTTTTTAGTTTCTTTAAGATGTTTTGTTCTTTTCTTCTATTTAATCTTGTATACCATTTTTCTGTTTTTTGTTTAATTGGTTTAACTAAAATAGTATCTATTTTAACTCTTGAAGCTCCTAATATATCAGTTAATAATTGATCACCAATAGCTATTACTTCTTGTTTTTCTTTTTTTAATTTAAATTTTCTTAATGCTTTACGATATCCACTAGTAAGTGGTTTCATGGCAAAAGAAATATATGGACAATTAATATCATTAGAAAAATTTTTAACTCTTTTTTTATGATTATTAGAAACAACAATAATTTCAAAGCCAATTGAACGAATTTTATTAATTAGTTGTTTTAATTCATCATTAGCATATTGTAAATCATATGGAAGGAGAGTATTATCTAAATCTGTAAGAATAATTCTTTTTCCTTGTTCGTATAATTTAATATAATCAATGTCATAAACGGTTTTAGCACACATTGTTGGAATGAACTTCTTTAAACGAAAAAATAATTCAAACAAAATAATCCCCCTTTCTTAATATTCTTTAGGCAATGATTACCCAAAGGAGTGTACATATGAATTTATTATGGATGATTCTTCCTTTACTGGGAAGTATTAATTCTGAAAGTTATCCAGAAATTCTTTCTAATGAAGAGGAAGAATATTATTTAAAATTATGGCAACAAAAAGATGAAAATGCTCGAAACATTTTAATTGAACATAACTTAAGATTAGTTGCCCATATAGTCAAAAAGTTTGAAAATACTAAAGAAGATAAAGAAGATCTTCTTTCAATTGGCGCTTTTGGTTTAATTAAAGCAGTTGATACATATAATTTTGATGCTAAAAATAAATTAGCAACTTATGCATCAAAATGTATTGAAAATGAAATATTAATGTATTTACGAAGTTCCAAAAAGAAAAGACAAACTACTTGGTTATATTCTGCTATCGGTACAGATAAAGATGGAAATGAAATTAAACTTTGTGATGTTATTGAAGATCCTCATCCTTCAATGATGGAAGAGATGTTAAAGGAAGAAAACAATCAAAAAATTAAAGAATCATTTTCATTATTAAATGAAAGAGAATTAGAAATAATATCTTGTCGATTTGGTTTCTTTAATCATCCTGTGGAAACACAAAGAGAAATATCTAAAAGATTAAATATTTCAAGAAGTTATGTTTCAAGAATTGAAAAAAGAGCATTAACAAAAATATATCTTTATTTAACAGCAGGAAAAAGATAATATTACAATAAATGCCTTAACAAGCAAAGATGCAAGATAAGGCATTTATCAATTATTTTTTAATTGTAGGCAAACTTGCAGCGGCAATAGATTGACCAACACGACGATTTAAATCATCTGGCATATGTAAAACTGTTCTTGCCATTTCAGGGAATTCTTTATATAAAACTTTTCTTGCACGAGAAATTATTGTATTTCCCCCTTTGCCACTTACAACACGTCCTAATAATAATACATGTTTAATGTCATAAAAATGAGCATAATAAGCAAGCGTATATCCTAAATAAATACCAATATCATTAAAAATAGCATCAACAGTTTCATTTCCTTCTTCATTTAAATCTTGAAGGTATTTTAATTTTCGAGCAGGGCTCCATGATTCATCTAATTCAATTCCTGCTTCCATAGCTAATTTAATGACACCATCTTGGGAGAAGTATTTAACACCACATCCGTAGTCACCACTCCACTCATCAACCATTGCATCTTTATTAAAATCAACAGGAACAAATGCTAGTTCGTTAAGCCATCCTAATAAACTACCTTTACGAGCAATATAGCCAGCAGCTTCACTAGTACCCATAGCAATACCTAATACTCTATCATCATTTAAATCCATTGCACCAGCTAATGCTGTTACATCACCATCATTTGCAACAACAAGTGGAACATTACCAAATTCTTTAGCAATGTCAATATATATATTTTTAACACGTTTATCAAAATCTTCTTTACTTACTTTTAAGAATAATGAAGCAACCATTACTTTATTATCTACACAAATTCCTGCTGTTGATACACCTATTGAATCAACTTTTGGTAAATAACTTGCCGCTGTTTTAATAGAATCCATAATTCCATCATAATGATATTGTGGATCACTATTAATTTTAGGGAACCAAACTACTTCATCAGTAAAGACAACTTTACCATTAATTGAAGCTGATACTTTACGATCACTTCCACCTGCATCAAAGCCAATACGACAACCATCTAAACTATTGTCCATTGTGACGTTTTCCACATTTAATGCTGGTACTTCTTCTTTTTTACAAGAAATAACTTCAAATTTATGTTCATAAACATTACTCATAAAATCATAATCAAAGGAACGTTTACCAGTAGGTGAATAAGCTTCCTTCAATTTGTTAGCAATATATTCAGAACCAGCAATATATAATTTATATCCCCCAACCATCCATATTAATGTTTTCACAATTCTTTCAATAAAGTCAAAATTTTCTTCATCATGACCTGTACCATCTTTAAAAACATCAATTGTATAAATGTAATTATAACCTTTTGTTCTTTCTAAACAAACTGTCAATTCATTTGCCAAGCCACTTTCTTCTACTCTATTATTAAAATTTCTTAATTCTAAAATGGCAGGTTTAAAATTTTTGTCAAATTTAGGTATATACATAAATTTGTTCCTCCTAATTATTTATCGTATATATAGTATATCATATTTTGAAATTGGTTTCAATTATTATTTACTTATTTGTGAATACCAATTTAATTTTATTATCATCAATAAAACGAATAATTGTTTTTCTTCTTGAATTATTTTCTTGTTCATCAACATTTTTTTCAATACATTTTAAAATAGATTCATCGCAACCACGAATTAAAATTGTTTTAGTATAAATATGTTCACTATCAATAATGAATTTTAAACCTTTAAATAATGCTCTTAAAATTGCCGTTTTATATTCAAATGGATTATTCTTAAATTCTCCGCCATTTGCAATATATGATGTATTAACAATCTTATAATTCCAAGCATAACAATCTTTTTCTTCATTATAAATTGGTGTTACATCTAAGATTAATTGTCCACTGCCTAAAATTTCTTCTTGAGCTACTTCAAATAATTTTTGTAATCTTTTCTTTAAATTTCTAATTTCTGTAAGGGAAACTTCATCTAAATGAGAAGTTAAATTGATGTTTTCATCAATTGGATCAACAACAACATATTTTTGATTAGTGAATAACATATTGTCGTGTTCATTTAATTTCTTTTCTTGTAATAAATCATCTAATGACGAAAGGAAAGCTTGAACATATTGACTATAATGAACATTTCCAACAGCTTTATGTAATCCATATGATAATAATGATGCCATTGTATAATCATTTAACTTTTGCATTTTTAATTCATTAGCATAATATTTAATGAATTTTAAAACATTTTTATAATAAGAATATTTACGATTTTCTTCATCGATAAATGATTTTCTCATTAATTCTTTTTCTAAAATATTAGAATCTAAAATGACTTTCACACTAATTTGAATATCATCATTAAAAGTTATATCAAATGAATCATTGTTTCTTATAATATTATTAATAATATTATTATTAATATTATTATTATAAATATTAGAAAGATATAAAAGATTTTCTAAATAATTCATTATAAGCTTTTGTTTGATTTGTTCATTAAATTCTACTTGACAAGACATTTTTATAACAATTTCAATTTTCTTTTCATCATGAATTAAAATACCATAAGAATATGAACCTGTTTTAAAAATTTCATCAAAATGAAAATTAGTATCATTATTATTCATAAATATATTTTCTAATATATTGATATGATTTTCTAATGTTTCTTTTTCATTAGGTAAAAGCTCTAAATCATTAATCATTTTCTTTATTTCTTTTTCTGTCATATTTTCACCACCTTAATTAGCAAAGCAATTAATTTAAATTATTAATATCTTATTTTATAAAGAAATTTATTTCTTTTAAAGATATTTATTTCTTTTGAAGACATTTATTTCTTTTGAAGATATTTATTTCTTTTGAAAAAACAGCATACATTTTATGCTGCTTAATTTAAAAATTTAATTATTTGTCGTTACGAATACTTTTAATTTTGATATAAAATCCTTCTGGATCAGCTTCTGTTTTAATTAAAATTACATCACCAATTTTTGCTTTTAAAATTGCAGCTCCAATAGGTGATTCATTTGAAATTTTACCTTCCATTGGATTTGATTCAATTGTACCTACTAATTTATATTCTTCTACTTCATGAGTATCTTGATATTCAAAAGTAACAAATTTACCAAGATTTGTTGAGGAAGCACCATTAATAATAACAGCATTACGTAAATTAAGTTCAATTTCTTTAATACGTGCTTCAATTTCACCTTGTCTTTGTCTTGCTGCATCATATTCCGCATTTTCTGATAAGTCACCTTGAGCACGTGCTTCTTTTAAATCCTCTAAGTTTTTAACACGATCAACATTCTTTAAATGTTCTAATTCCGCAACTAAACTATCATAACCTTCTTGGGTTAGTTGTTGTTTCGAATTCATTTTGACACCTCTTTCAATTGTTAATCAATTTTATTAACATTATTATGAATAATTATACCAAATATTTCTATAAAATGCAAGAATAAATTTTTTTGTGTTAAGAGATTTATTAATATTTAATGTGAAATAAGGAATAAGACATAAATCTTATTCCCTAAATTTAAGAATTTTTGACTAAACGAATCATATCATCTTTATGGACAACAAAAGGAAGATTTAAATATAATATTTCTTTAGGATGTCTAGCAATTTCAATTTCTTGATTATTTTCATCTTGTAAATTAGTAACAACCCATTTCGTGTTTTCTAAATTTGGTCCAAAAAATTCTAATTCATCACCTATAGTAAAATAATTCCTTTGTTCAATCATTGCTAGTGAAGTTTTTGCATCATAATCTAAAACTCTTCCAACAAATTCTTTAGTTGGATGATCATCACGGTCATATAACTGTTCTTCTATTGTTACATCACCATCAATAAACCCTTTCCCACAATCTCTATTTTCAGCTTTTTTAATTTCATCGATATAATATGAAATATTATTATTATTGTTAATATTATTATTATCGTTAATAATATTATCAATTAATTTACGATAAGCACGAACAACGGTCGCAATATAATATTCTGATTTCATTCTTCCTTCAATTTTTAAAGATTCAACACCAATGTTAATTAAATCTTTAATATGAGCAACTAACGATAAATCTTTAGAACCCATATGAAAACTTGTTTGACTTGGATAATGAATATAATTCCAACGACAAGAATGAGCACATCCACCTCTATTAGCATCACGATTTACCATATAATTACTTAACATACATCTACCTGAAAAACTACTACACATTCCACCATGAATAAATACTTCTAAACCAATATTAGTATTATTTTTTATTTCTTTGATTTGTTTTAAATCTAATTCTCTAGCTAATACTATTCTTGATGCACCTTGTGATTGATAAAACTCAATGGCTTTATGATTAGCAATAGAAAGTTGTGTACTCATATGTATTTCTAATTTTGGAGCTACTTCTTTAGCTCTATTTAAAATAGCTAAACTAGATACAATAATAGCATCAACATTAGTTTTTTCTAAAAACTTTAAATATTCATCTAATCCATCTAAATCTTGATTATGAGGTAAAATATTCATTGTAACATAAATTTTCTTATGATGTTGATGAACAAATTTGCAAGCTTCTTCAATGTCATTTAAACTGAAATTGCTAGCTCTAGCTCTAAGACTAAATTGTTTGCCGCCAATATATACAGCATCTGCCCCATAAAGAATCGCAATTTTACATTTATTTAAGTTACCTGCAGGAGCTAATAGTTCTATCTTCATTATTCTTCCTCCAATATTTGTAACTTTTTATATAAAAATCCCGATGAAAGAAAAGGATATTTTTGTTTAAAGTGTTCATCTAATAGTTTAATATTATTTGTTTTATTGATTATATTTTTATATAATTCAATTAAATCAATAACAATTTGTTCATCAAGAAAATCACTTAATAAAAATATCATTTTATTATGTAATTTTTCTAATTCATTAGTTATTACATATGGATTAGGAGCAAAAACAATTGAATTATAATCATTTTGATATATTGGATATTTTTCTTCTCTTGTTTCTTCTTTAATATATTCTAAGCGATATAATTTAGTATCAATATCTTTATTATGATATTTTTTATTTAATGATAATAATTTTCTTTTAGAATAATAAATAGGAATATATCCTAATCCTATTATACAAGTATTAATAATATTTGTATTAGTAATTAGTTCATCAAGTGATTGTTCATTTGATAAAGTAGTTAATAATCCTAAATTATTTATTTCATTAATATCTAAATAATTACATACTAATGTTGGCGCATAATATATTAATTTATGTTCTTTATTTATATTTTTAAAATATATATAACAAGACCAATCAGAAAACAAATAATAATCAATTGGTAAATTAATTATATTATCTAAATAATTATAAAATTCATTTAATTCACATTCTTCAATAATACGATCTATTTTTAATATTATTTTTTTATGGTTTTCTTGACATATTTTAATAACATCTAATAAATTATCACAAATCATTTCTCCATAAGTACTATATTTTGTATTAATAATAATACCATCAGAATTAAATTCTTTTATATTTTTTAAGTTTTTAATTGAAGTATAAATATTCATATTATTCCTTTTTTATACTTACAGCCATTCCATCACCAATTGATAAGAATGTTGTATCATATTTATCATTTTCTTCTAAGAATGATGTGTAATCATTAATTTTTCGAACCATTGCTCTTAAATTCTTACTTTTAATATTTTCTATTTGGTTTGTTAATCCATGAAATAATAAATTATCAGTCACAATAATACCATTTATTTTTAAACATTTTTCATATTTTTTAAAGAAATTAGTATATTGTGCTTTAGCAGCATCGATAAAAATTAAATCATATGAATGATAAAATTCATCTATAGATAAATCTAAAGCATCACCTTCATGTAAAATAATTTGCTTATCTAAATTATAAAGCTTTATGTTTTCTTTAGCTTTTTCAATCATCTTTTCATCTCTTTCAATTGTATCAATAATAATATCAGGATTATTAATTGCCATAGCAATTGATGAATAACCAATTGCACAACCAATTTCTAATACATGTTTTACTTGTTTTAATTTAATTAATAATAATAAATAAGCAAGTCCTTCATCAGATACAATGGGAATATTATGATTTAATCCATATTCGCGTAATTGTTTTATTAAAGGATTTATTATATTTTTATTTTTAAAGATGAAATTATCATTCATATTTTCACCATCCTACTTGTACATTATAAACTAAATCTAAAAATACTGCAAGTCTTTTTTACATGATTGTTGATACTTTTTCAAAATGATACCAGTTTCTCATTTTTCAAAATGATACCACTCACTTGATATTTTTCACCTTC
>CANQVC010000022.1 GCA_947627195.1 uncultured Bacilli bacterium | reverse complement strand
AAAGTATAAAATATTAAAAAAATCCCTTACTTATTGATCAGTAAGGGATTTGTCGCATAATAACTGTCAAACTCGGGAGATGGCGCTAAAAGAGTAATACGTAAAACAAAGACTAAATCTGAAGCTGTTGAAATTGCAAAAACAATGTGTAACAATCAAGATTTAAATCTAGTTGTACAAAAGAAAGATGGAAAATTCCAAAAGAAAAAGAATGTTCATTAAAATGATCTAATTAGGTAGGAGATAATCCTACCTTTTAACTTTAAATTTTTATAATATATTGTATTTTTTTTGACAATTTTTTAAAAATTATGATATAATAATATTGTGATAGTCATATGATGTTATGATAATAAAATCAAAAAAGGAGTAGATGAATTATGATTTTAGCATTAGAAACACCTATCATTATTGCAATTATTGTTGCAGTTATTGTAATACTTTTACTAGTTTTTTTCTTTTCAGGATTTGTGAAAGCTGCACCTGATACTGCAATTATTATCACAGGTTTAGGGAAAAGAAAAATATTAATTGGTAAAGCTGGTTTTAGAATACCTTTCTTACAAAGATTAGATAAACTATCTTTACGTGTTTTCCAAGTCGATATTAAAACAGATGAAGCTATTCCAACTTCAAACTTTATTAATATTCGTGTTGATGGTGTAGCAAACCTTAAAATTTCTTCTGATCCATCATTATTAGATCGTGCAGCAGAAGCTATTTTAAATATGACAGAAGATGAATTAATTCGTCAGGTTCAACAAGTTTTACAAGGTAATATGCGTGAAATTGTTGGTACTGTTGATATTAAAAAATTAGTACAAGATCGTCAAGGAGTTGCCAATTCAGTTAAAGAAAATGTTGTTCCTGATATGGCTAAAATGGGTATTGAAGTAGTTAACTTTAATATTCAATCATTTTCTGATGATAATCATGTCATTGAAAATTTAGGTATTGATAATATAGCCCAAATTTCTAAAGATGCTGCTATTGCTAAAGCTAATGCTGACCGTGATGTTACAATTGCTAAATCTGCAGCTGAAGAAGCAGCTAATAGGAGCAGAGTGGATGCTAATCAAAAAATTATTGAACAAAATACTATGTTGTCTTTAAAAGAATCTGAACTAAAACAACAAACAGATACAGCTAAAGCTCAAGCTGATGCTGCATATAAAATTGAGGAACAAAAAAGACAACAAGAAATTAATATTGCCCAAATTAATGCTGATATTGCTAAACGTGAAAGAATGGTTGAATTAGAAAATCGTGAAGTAGAAATTCAGGAAAAGAAGTTAGCTGCTGAAGTTAATAAAGTAGCTGATTCAAAGAAATATGCTGCTGAACAAGCTGCCATTGCTGATTTATTTACTCGTCAAAAAGCTGCTGAAGCTCGTAAATATGAACAAGAACAAGCATCTCAAGCCTTAAAAATTCAAGCAGATGCTGAAGCTCAAGCCCAAATCACTAAAGCAAATGCTTTAAAAGAAGCTGCACTTGCTGAAGCTGCAGGAATTGAAGCTAAAGGTCGTGCTGAAGCTGATGCTATTAAAGCCAAAGCAGATGCCATGAAACAATATGGTGAAGCCGCAACATTACAATTGATTTTAGATTCGGGAGTTTTACCTGATATGATTAATGCATACAGTAAACCAGTTGCTGAAGCAATGGGTAAAATTGAGTCAATCACAATGTATGGTGAAGGTAATACAGCTAAATTGACTGAAGAAATATCTAAGAATGGTGTTCAAATTTTTGATGGATTACAAAAAGCAACAGGATTAGATATTAAATCATTATTAGCAGGTTATTTAGGTGGTAAAATTCTTTCTAAAGAAAAAGAACAGCCTAAATCTTTATCTAATAATGAATTAAAAGAAGAAACAAAAAAAGATGAAAAAGAAATAAATAAAGAAACAAAGGAAGATAAGAAAGAATAATTATGTATTGTACTAAATGTGGAAGAGAAATGAGTGATGACGCTGTTTATTGCCCAAATTGTGGATCTAGTGTACATGGATATAATACCCCTAAAAAGGATTCCACAATGTTCACTGTTATAAAAGTTTTCATGATTATTTCATGTGTTGTATATGGTTTTGCATTGTTTCCATTATTATGGATGGTACCAATGACTCAATATTATATTAAAACCAAAAATGAAGGTAAAAATGTTTCAATGACCTTTAAAATATTAACACTCATATTTGTAAATGTAATACCTGGTATATTGATGATAATTGATGAATCATAAAATTATGAAAGATCCTTATAAAAAAGGGTCTTTTTTTAATGGGATTTATAATTATTTCATAATCTAACTTGCCTATACCTTTTTATTAATATTTCATATATTATTATTGACTACTACAAAAGGAGGTTTAGTTTTGAAAGTATTAGAATTTAAAAATGTTAGTAAAGTATTTTGTGATCAAAAAGAAATTGTGAAAGTATTAGACAATGTAAATTTCCAAGTTGAAGAAGGAGAAATTGTTGCTATTGTTGGTCCAAGTGGGGCAGGTAAATCAACGATTTTAAATTTAATTTCTAAGTTAATTGAACCAAGTGAAGGACAAATATTTGTTGAAGGAAATATTGGTTATATGTTTCAAAGAGATTGTTTATTTGAATGGAAATCAATATACAAAAATATCCTATTAGGTTTAGAAATCCAAAAGAAAAAGAAAACAAAAGAAGAAATGAAAGAAAGTCTTATAAGAATAGATAGAATGTTGAAAGAATATGGATTAAATGATTTTAAAAACCATTATCCTCATCAATTATCTGGAGGAATGAGACAAAGAGTAGCTTTAATTAGAACTCTTGCAGTTAATCCCACTATATTATTATTAGATGAACCATTTGCTGCTTTAGATTATCAAACAAAATTAAAAGTATCAGAAGATATATATCAAATAATTCAAAAAGAGAAAAAGACAACCATTATTGTAACTCATGACGTCAGTGAAGCAATTAGTTTAGCTGATAAGATTATTGTATTATCTAATAGACCAGCAAAAGTAAAAGGAATATTTTCCATAAATATTGATGCATTAACACCATTAAAAAAAAGACAAACAAAAGAATTCCAAGAATATTTTGAAACTATATGGAGTGTGATACAAGATGAATGAAGAATGTATGAAAATGCAAAAAAAAGAAAGAAATAAAAGAATCCGTTTAGTATTATATCAATTACTAGTTTTAATTATATTTTTAGGATTATGGGAATTATTAGCAGCAACAGGTGTTATTAATACATTTTTATTTAGTCGTCCTTCTTTAATTATTAAATTATTAATTAAATATCTTAAAAGTAATGAATTGATGCATCATGTCTGGATATCTGTTTATGAAACTATTTTAGGAATTATTATAGGTAGTGTATTAGGTATTCTAATAGCTAGTATTTTATGGTATTTTAAAACATTGACTAAAATAATGAATCCTTTTTTAAATATCTTAAATGCTTTACCTAAAACAGCATTAGCACCAATAATGATTATATGGGCAGGAACAGATGTCAAAGGAATTGTAGTTGTGGCAATATCTATATTAATAGTTATAACAATTCTATCAACATATCAACATTATAAAAATGTTGATAAAGAAAAGATTAAAATGATGGAAAGTTTTAAAGCAACAAAATTACAAATATTTTATAAATTAATTTTCCCTAGTAATATTCCTAATTTATGTAGTGTTATAAAAATAAATATTGGTATGGCATGGGTAGGGGTAATAGTTGGTGAATTTTTAGTTTCTCGCGAAGGACTTGGATATTTAATCATGTATGGAGGGCAAGTATTTAAATTAGACTTAGTTATGATGGGCGTATTTGTCCTAGCTATTTGTGCCTTTCTAATGTATGTGGTCGTAGAACAAATTGAAAAAATATTATTGAAAGGAAGAAATTAGTTTGAAAAGTTTAGTAAAGAAAATATCTGTTATATTATTTTTATTTTTTATCACTTTTTCTATAACGGCATGTAATAAAAAAGATAAATATAAAATAACTGTATCAGAAGTTGCTCATTCAGTTTTTTATGCCCCAAGTTATGTTGCTATGAGTCAAGGTTTTTTTGAGGAAGAAGGATTAACTATTGATTTAATTTTAGGTAATGGTGCTGATAAAGTTATGGCATCATTATTAAGTAAAGATGTGCAAATTGGTTTAGCAGGTGCTGAAGCAACAATTTATGTATACAATGAAGGTCAAGAAGATTATGCAATTAACTTTGCGCAATTAACACAAAGAGATGGTAACTTTTTAGTTGGTAGAAATGAAAATAATGATTTTAATTGGAATTCATTAAAGGGCTCATCTATATTAGGTGGAAGAAAAGGTGGAATGCCTGAAATGGTATTAGAATATGCTTTAAAATTAAATGGTTTAAAAGTTGGAAGAGATAACAAAGATATTATAAATGATGGTGGAGTAAATGTTAGAACAGATGTTCAATTTGCCGCATTAGCTGGAGCATTTGCAAGTGGAGAAGGAGATTATGTAGCATTATTTGAACCAACTGCCACAATAACCCAAAATGCAAAAGAAGGATATATATTAGCAAGTTTAGGTGAAGTTACAGGAGTTATTCCTTATACTAATTATTTTTGTACAAAAAGTTATTTAGAAAATAATGAAGATGTCATTCAAAAATTTACTAATGCCATATATAAAGGATCTAAATGGGTTTATAGTCACAGCCCTGAAGAGGTAGCTGAAGCAATTCATCAATATTTCCCCGATTCAACAATCTCAGAATTAACAGAAGTAATGAAAAGATATTTATCAATTGAAGCTTGGGCTAAAACACCAGTTTTAAACAAAGATGCATATGAATTATTTTTAGACATAATGGAAGAAGCAAATGAATTAACTTCAAGAACACCTTATGAAAAAATTGTTAATACAACATATGCTTTAAAAGCAATACAAAATTAATAATTTAAATGTTAGATGATTGAAATAAATTTTAATTTTTGGTATAATAAACATAAATATACGAGGAATTAAATATTATGTTAGAAGAAATAGTTGTAAAAGGATTTAAATCATTTATTGAAGAAACTACAATATCATTTTCATCATCAAATTATTCATTACTTCAAGATACAAATGTTTATCAAAATATTTTGAAAGGTTTAATGTTTATTGGCGAAAATGGTGTTGGTAAAAGCAATATAGTTCAATCAATTCAATTATTATTGGATACTTTATATAGTAATAATAATATTGATTATCAAAAATATTTTTGTTTATTTTCACAAGAAAAAGAAATGAAATTTATATTTAAATTCCATTTTCCTAATCAAATTATTAAATATCAATGGATAATAAATGAAAAATGTCAATTTGATGAAAAATTATATTTAAATCAAACAGAAATAAATTTACCAAATTCAAATAATAGATTAAAATTATTTTTTGTTTTAGAAAATAATCCATTATTTAAATCATTAAAAGAATATTTAAAAAATTCTATTTATATTAATGAAGATAAAAAATTACAAATATATTCTAATTCACCTATAATGTTAGATAAATATTTAAAAGAATATAATACAGATTTCATTAATCAATTTCTTAAAATTCATCATTTTGATTTTCAATTATTTTATGATAACGAATTATATATTCAAAAAGAAGGGCGAAATGAAAAAGTTCCATTTGCTTTTGAATCTTTAGGAAATAAAACTTTTATCCAATTTTTACCAATTTTATTTCATTTTCAAAAAAAACATGGAATGTTTTTAATGGATGAATTTACAATTGGCTTTCATCACAAATTAGAAGAATTTTTAATTCGTTCTTTTATGAATAATACCAAAGGTAGTCAAATTATATTTGCCACTCATTCCTCAAATCTTTTAAAAACAACTTTATTAAGACTTGATCAAATGTATATAGTTCAGTTTGATAAAGATAAAGGAAGTCATTGTCATAAAATTTCATCTTATCAACCACGTGAATCACAAAATATTGAAAAAATGTATTTAAGTGGAATGTTTGAAGGAATACCTAATTATGAAGATTAAGAATATTTGTCTTCATAAAAATAAAAATATTGGTAAAGTAGTATATTTTGTTGAAGGAGAAAAAACAGAAATTGAATTATTAAAATATCTTTTTACTAATATATTCCATTATGAATTTATGAGTATTAAAAGAAAAGGAAAAAATAAATTTGTTTTTTGTGATAAGTTTCAAAATAAAAATAATCCCTTTTCGCAAGTTTATGTAATAAATACTAAAAATTCAAATATTTCAAGTGTTTCTTCAAGTGAAGAATTTATTGATAAAATATATCGTATTTTATTTGAAGATTATCATTTGGAAATGGATAATGCTTCAGTATATTATATATTTGATCGTGATCGTTCATCTAATCAATTATCAATAATTCAAAATTTAATGAAGCAATTTCAAAATTCCCAAGATAATGATATAGAATATGGTGGATTGTTATTATTAAGTTACCCAGCAATTGAATCATTTATTATTTCATGTTATCAAGATGTTAATAATTTATATCTTTCATCAACAAATTATAAAAAATATGTATATAAACAAAGATATCATTATTACGAAATTGATGAAAATAAAATAATTCATGGTATTAAACAATTATTTAATGGTCTTAATTTATTTTTACCAAATGAAAATATATATTATAATTTAGATCATTTTGCTAATATTAATTTATCTTTATTAGATAAAGAAGAAGAATATTATAATGCATATCAAGTATATTACGCATTAAGTTTACTTTTAATTAGTTTTATCGATTTAGGATTAATAGAAGTGGAGGAAGTTTATGAATAAAGAAAAATCATATATATTAGCTATAGATCAAGGAACAACAAGTAGTAGAGTTATTGTTTTTGATGAAAATGCTAATGTTGTAACATCTAGTCAATTAGAAGTTGGAATATTTTGCACTCATAGTGGATGGGTAGAACAAAATCCTGAAGAAATATTAGAAACAGTTTATGAATGTATCAAAATGGTTTTAAGAACTCTTGGAGATGAAAAGAAATTCATTAAAGCAATTGGTATTACTAATCAAAGAGAAACAACAATATTATGGGATAAAAATACTATGAAGCCATTATATCATGCAATTGTGTGGCAAAGTAGACAATCACAAGATATATGTGAAAGATGGATTAATAATGGATATGAAGAAATTATTTCTAAAAAGACAGGTTTAAAAATAAATCCATATTTTTCTTTAAGTAAAATTGCTTGGATATTTGAACAATATCCTGAAATAAAAGAAAAGGCAAAACGTAATGAAGTTTTATTTGGAACTGTTGATAGTTATTTAGTTTATTCATTAACAAAAGGTAAATGTCATATTACAGATTATACTAATGCATCTCGAACAATGCTATTTAATATTCATCAATTAGAATGGGATAAAGAATTACTTTCTTTATTTGATATTCCCGTTTCTATATTACCTAATGTAGTATCATCAAGTGAAATTTATGAAGAAGCAACAGCTTTAAATGAAATTGATTCATCATTACATATTCCAATTGCTAGTATGATTGGTGATCAACAATCTTCATTATTTGGACAATGTTGTTTTACAAAAGGTGATGTAAAAAATACATATGGAACTGGTTGCTTCATGTTAATGAACACTGGAAAAGAAATTGTTTCATCTTCAGATGGTCTTTTAACAACAATTGCTTGGAATTATAATGGTAAAACAACTTATGCATTAGAAGGAAGTGTATTCGTTGGAGGAAGTGCTGTTCAATGGTTAAGGGATGGAATGAAATTAATTGAAAAAAGTAAAGATGTGGAAAAAAGTAGTGATATAACTAAAGATACAAATGGTGTTTATGTTGTTCCAGCATTCGTTGGATTAGGAACACCATATTGGGATAATGATGCAAGAGGTGCTGTTTTTGGTTTAACTCGTTTTTCAACGAAAGAACATTTTATAAATGCAACTGTTGAATCAATTGCTTATCAATCAAAAGATGTAATGGAATGTATGAAAAAAAGTGCCAATACAAACATAAGTTCTTTAATGGTTGATGGTGGAGCAAGTAGTAATAATTATTTAATGCAATTTCAATCTGATATTTTAGATTGCAAAATAATGAGACCAGAATGTGTTGAAACTACAGCTATGGGTGCAATGTTTCTAGCAGGTTTAGCAACAAATGTTTTTAAAAATGAAGAAGAATTAAAAAGATTACATCGTATTAATCAAATATTTTTACCAACTATGACCAAAGAAGAAAGAAATAATAAATATAAAGGTTGGAAAAAAGCAGTAGAAGCTACAAGAATTTTTAAATTATAAAAATAATTATATAAGATCTTACTATTATTTTATTAATTGTAAGATCTTTTAATATTGTATTATTTTTTAGTGAAAAAGTCATAATAATTGACAATCTTTTTTAAAGTGGTATAATATTATTGTAGAAAAAATCTTATAGAAAGAGGGAGATTAATAAACATGAAAAAGATTTTTTCTATATTATTGTTTTTGTTGTCTTTTGTGATTGTACTTTCTATTTCGTTATCTAGAAATGAAGTATATGGAATGTCAAATGCAATAGTTGCTAACAAATTTAGTATGATGGGAAGATCGTATGATATTACAAAAGGAATCGTGGATAACGTTTCCGAAAGTAATTATGGCGTTAACTTTTTTGAAAGTGATTGGATTGATGAAGTTAAAAATTCAAATGTAATTAACGAGGTTGGTAGAACAAGTGTAGAAAGCGTATACAGTTGATCTTTATACGAATTTAGGTCGAAATATAAATTAGATGATAAAATTGAAAACTCTGGTTCACTTGGTATTGATGATTTATTTTCTTTAGATATTGCTCAATTGTTTGACATTAAATTGGATAAAGTTGATAAAACTAAAAAAGCAAATTTTTATTATAACTTAGAAGCTATTTATCAGTCCTATATATATGATATGCTTTATAATTATTCTAAAAAAGATTATACAGATCATCTTGATCCTTATTATGATGGATATTTGGGATTATTATTTAGGCATGTAATAGAACCATCTGTGTTTTTTAAAAAATTTGGAACTCATATATTGATGAGAGGTACTTTTGGATGTGAATACGATATTAATTATTCAGTTTTATCAAGTTCAGCAACATTTTCAACTAATATTGTTATTAATGCAGCAGATAAAATAGGTGGTAACATTATTAATAGTATGTTGAAAAAGGCTGAAATCGAATCTGACATTGATTTTTCTCTTAATACATTATTTGAGCAAGAAATTGATGACGCCTCCGTAAATTTAAAAATGTCATGCAAATGCGAAACTCCAACTATTTTTTTAAATTTTTCGGATATGAAAAACAATTATAATACATCCATAAATAATTGGAATAGTGATAATGCAGTTTTTCTAACTGCATCACATGAAGGGTATATTCCATTATGGGAATTTATTCCAGATAAATATGCTACGCAAAGACAATGGTTTATTGATGAATGTAAAAATTATATAAGAAATAATTGTCTCGATTTAAAAAATATAGAAGACGAGTTATATTCGTTAGATAAAGTGGAAAAACCATGTTTAATTCGTGCTGATGAGTTAAAAATAAGTGCAAATAGTTACTCAAAAAATAAATATGACACTCTTAATCTAAAGTCTCTAACTGGTTATAAGATAAATGAATTAATTTCAGGTGGATTTAATTATTTAGATGTTACTTTGACAGCAATGGTGAGAGAAGAAAATGATGGTTATCAACATTTCGCCATATTTAATAAAGATAAAGATGGTAATGATGTTCTGATAGTTGAGAATCGATATGAACATGGTATCGGATATAAAGATGAGAGTTATAAAGAGGCGGTTATTTCTTTTAAAGCAATCGACATCAATAAATTATCTACCGATGATATATTGATAAAATATAAAGGGACAGGATCAGGATCAGATACATGGTATAATGAAAATGTTCATGTGACATTCTGTTTTTATAGATAATATTTAATTGAACTGGTTTAATTTTCATTTTTTAAATAACATTATTTAGTATAGAAATTAAAATTTTATATAATTTGGAGGAACAATGAAAAAAATTTTAAAGATGTTTTTTTGCCTAGCATGGTTGCTTATTTTAGTTGTGTCTTTTAACGTGATTAGTGTGAAAGCAATTAATTCTACACCTAGCACTCCTAAAGGAACTGTTATAAAATATTATACAAATAATTCAGAACTTAATCCAGAAAAAATTCAAGCTTATCTTATAGATGAAGATAGGTATGTAAAAAATGGTGCAATACGTATAGATAACCCGACAGCAATGTATAATGGTCATTCATATGCATGGTTTAATCAAGATTATCTTTCAAATCATTATTCAATTTCTTCTGATGAAATTGAAAAATACATAGATGATGGAAGCTATATTGAAACACAATCTGTTAATGTTGGTGATATAATTTGTTTTTATAGGATAAAAATCTATTATAATAATAATGATAGAACCGAAATAAGTTCTGATAGTATTTATCTTAGTAATTCAGCAATAGTAACGTCTGTTGAAAATGGATTTAATATTGATAATCTTAACACTTTGAAATATGTTAAATTAATTTCAAAATGGGGTGATGGTGGTTTGTATGAACATACAGGCGATAATCATCCATATGCTAAAGATTGGAATCATAAATTAAATGGTTATGTTGATACTTTACACTTTACTGATTTAGATTCAAGTTTAGTTGATGATGGTTTATTTTATATTAAAGCGTATACTCCTAATATTAATGATGAAAAAAGTATAGGTTTAACATTAAATCCAATTTTCTTTGAAAATGAGCTTTCATTAAATGATTGCTTATTATATAAATTAAATATTTTTGCATCATCTAAAATTATTATTAAAGCAAGTAGCAATCAAAGTGTTGATGTAAAATTATATGATCAACATATGATGTTAGAATGTGATAATTATTCAATAAACAATAATAATACAACAATGATAACAGATATTACAGATGGAGTTCATTTTATTTCTATTAAATTTTTAAATAGTAATTATGCGGGCTCTGTTCATACAAATATTGTAAGACAATATGATGAAGAGGCTTCTAGAAATGGCTTATTAGCTGATATTAACGCTGTTGGTAGTGAAGTTCATTTAAATAACGGATTATCTAATGGAGATACTATTACAGAAGGTTTTACAAGATGTCTAAGTCTGAATCCAACAATTGAATCACCAAAATCAAGATTAGAATATGATTGGTATTCAAGTAATCCTAATGTTGCTACTGTTAGTCAATATGGAACAGTTTTAGCGATATCAGGAGGAGAAAATTTGTCAGTGACGATAGTTGCATCAAATAAAACCAACAGAAATATTGTTTATCAAAGAGATTTCAAAATTGTAAATGATAAAAACACGTCTCCAATTGAAATTGAAGATTCAATTAACATTAAACTTGGTGTTCCTGAAATTCTTGATTTGCCATATAATGTTCCATACAATTTAAATCAAGCATATATTTGGTCATCAAGTAATTCAAGTCTTGTTAGTGTTTCCATTTACGGAACTTTAACAGGACATCATGTTGGTAGTACAACAGTTATTGGTCGTTATAAATATAATCAAAGAATAAAAGTTATAATTAATGTACGTGTAGAATAAATTAATAATAGAGGTAAATATTTTCCTTTATTTACCTCTATTTTTTAAAAATGAGGTGTCAAATGATAGAAATAAGACATTTAAGTAAAAGTTATACAACGAATAATGAAAAAATAGAAGTATTAAAAGATGTTAATATAGAATTACCTAATAAAGGAATGATAGCAATAGTAGGTAAATCTGGCGTAGGAAAAACAACACTATTAAATCTAATTGGAGGAATAGATTGTTTTGAAGAGGGAGAAATAATAGTAAATAATAAAAATTTAAAAGAATTAAAAGAAAAAGAGTTAAGTGAATATCGAAGAAAAGAGATAGGAATAGTATATCAAAAATATCAATTATTAGAAGAAATAAATGTAATAGATAATATAAAGACATATTTAGAAATAAGTAGAATAAAGAGAAGAGAAGAAGAGATAGAAGAAATATTAAAAGAATTAGGAATAGAAGGACTAAAGAAAAGAAAAGTAAATGAATTATCAGGAGGACAACAACAAAGAGTAGCCTTAGCAGAAGTAATATTAAAGAAACCAAAGATATTACTATGTGATGAAGTAACAGGGGCATTAGATAAAGAATCAGGAGAGAATGTATTTAATAAATTAAAAGAAATAAGTAAAGAAAGATTAGTAATAATAATAAGTCATCAAGAAGAAATAAAAGAATATGCAGATATAATAATAGAAATAAAAGAAGGGAAAATAGAAGTTCAAGGAACAATAGAATCTGAACAAAATAAAACGACAATATCTAATAAAGAAAAAGAAACCAAGACAAAGATAGGAAGTTATCTAAGGATATTAAAAGGATGGACAACAGTAAAAGTTAAGAGATTAATATTTTTAGGTTTTGGTTTAATAATTACATTTTTATTATTATTGTTTACTATATCTTCGTCTTTTTTAGATGAAACAAAACTTTTACTCAAAGACTTATATAGAACAAATACAACTTATTTAACATTAGGTAAAGAATATAAGATTGATGGTAAATGGCGTGACCCAGAATCATGTGAAATTGGTTTGTCAATGGATGATGTTAAATATATTAATGATAAATATAAAATTAATGGAACTAATCAAAGATTATTAAGAATAGGAAATTGTAGTTCAATTGTTCATGATAAAACATTTTTAAACAATATTATTTCTACTTTCACATTACCTTCTGATTTATGGGATGGAATAGAATTTATTGAGCTTAATGATGAATTTTTAACATCAAGTAAGTTTCATTTAGTTTATGGAACTTTACCTAAAACAAATGAAGAAATTGTTATTACAAAATATACTTTTTATGCAATTAAGTATGAAACGTTGCATGTTGATGGTAAACCATTTAAGATAAATGATTATCAAGATATTATTGGAAAAACTATTACTTTTAGTGCAATTTCTTTAGCCCCAAAGCAGTCATTTAAAGTTGTTGGAATCATAGATACAAATATTGATGAAAGATTTAATATCGATATTGGTGAGTTAGAAAATAAACCTTATGATTTAGATTTACCTGAATATCGATTGACTGATAAACTTTATGTTGAGAGTTTATCAAATATGCATAATGCTATTTATGTAAAAGAAAATTTTATAGAAGAATATACAAAAGAAAATTCATATATGTATTTTGGATGTGATAATATGTATAATAATTATGTATATACAGGACATTACGGTAAATTTATAGCTCTTTATCCATATTGTAATGAGCTTGTAAATTATATTGATAACCAAAATAGAGAAACAGGTAATATTAATTTAAAAGAAAATGAATGTATTATTCCTATAATTAAAAACGAAGATTCAAACTTAATTAAAGATGTAAAAGATGAAATTTATAAATATGCTATTTCAGTTTATCCATCTATTCGTTCAAATTATTTAAGTAGAGCAGGAATTATTGCTGGAAATAATAATGATTCACCTCAAGGATATGCTAATTATGTTTATAGCAATTATCTAAATTTATGTGATTTAGATCATTCTGTTAATTCTTTTTTTATTGATGTAATTAAGAATAAAAAATTGAATGAAACTTTTATTATGAAAACTAGAAGTAATACTGATTTAAATATGAAAATTGTTGGATTCTACCTTACTGGAAATGCAAATGCTTCAAATCCTATTTATGTTAGTAAAGAACTTTTTAATACGATATATGATAATAATGATGAAAAATTTTTTGAATTATATTCATATAACATCCCTTTAACATATAATTATAAAAAAGATTATAAAATGATTAAAGATTTAAGAAAAGAAAAGACAAATAAAGATTTATTGCCAAACGGTATAGAATCTTTTAGATATGTGATGATTTCCCCACAACAATTAGATCTTAATGATGATAGTCCTATATATTCACTTGTTCATATTGTTTCGCCAATAATTGCTGTTTTTATGATTTTTGCTAGTTTGTTTTTAATAAGCTATTGTTTCAGTGGAATAATTAATGAGAAAGTTAATGATATTGGATTACTAAGAGGTATGGGAATGTCACATAAAGATTTCTTTATATTGTATATTATACAATGCTTTAAATTTATAATTTTCTTTATTATTTTTAGTTTAATTTTATTCTATATTGCTGTTTATTTTGTAAATAGTTATTTATATAGTCATTATTTGGTTAATTTAAATATTTTTGATTTAACTACTTTAAAATTTTTATTTATTTTGATTATAATTTCTATTTTTAGCTTATGTAGTATAATTTTACCATTGAAAAATACATTTAAAATTATGCCTTATCAAAATATATTAACAATTCAATGAGGTGTCAAATGATAGAAATAAGACATTTAAGTAAAAGTTATACAACGAATAATGAAAAAATAGAAGTATTAAAAGATGTTAATATAGAATTACCTAATAAAGGAATGATAGCAATAGTAGGTAAATCTGGCGTAGGAAAAACAACACTATTAAATCTAATTGGAGGAATAGATTGTTTTGAAGAGGGAGAAATAATAGTAAATAATAAAAATTTAAAAGAATTAAAAGAAAAAGAGTTAAGTGAATATCGAAGAAAAGAGATAGGAATAGTATATCAAAAATATCAATTATTAGAAGAAATAAATGTAATAGATAATATAAAGACATATTTAGAAATAAGTAGAATAAAGAGAAGAGAAGAAGAGATAGAAGAAATATTAAAAGAATTAGGAATAGAAGGACTAAAGAAAAGAAAAGTAAATGAATTATCAGGAGGACAACAACAAAGAGTAGCCTTAGCAGAAGTAATATTAAAGAAACCAAAGATATTACTATGTGATGAAGTAACAGGGGCATTAGATAAAGAATCAGGAGAGAATGTATTTAATAAATTAAAAGAAATAAGTAAAGAAAGATTAGTAATAATAATAAGTCATCAAGAAGAAATAAAAGAATATGCAGATATAATAATAGAAATAAAAGAAGGGAAAATAGAAGTTCAAGGAACAATAGAATCTGAACAAAATAAAACGACAATATCTAATAAAGAAAAAGAAACCAAGACAAAGATAGGAAGTTATCTAAGGATATTAAAAGGGTGGACAACAGTAAAAGTTAAGAGATTAATATTTTTAGGTTTTGGTTTAATAATTACATTTTTATTATTATTATTTACTATATCTGTTTCGTTTTTAGATGAAAAAAAAATTGAACTTAATAGTGCATATGCTGAAAATTCTAAATATATTAAAATAGAAAGCAAAAGTTATTTTCCTGAGCCAAGTAATTGGCGTGATGCTTATGTTTTAACAGCAATAGATGTTAAATACATTCATGATAATTATGGATTGGAAACTATACCTGTTTATAATTCTCCTTATTTTTCTCACTTTTGTAATATTCCAGATGAATTTCATAGTGAAGCATTAAAGTATATACAAGGTGGAGATCTTGGTGAATTTGTTGAAATAAATGATGAATTAATGAATAGATTAGAATTGAATTTAATTTGTGGTCATATGCCTCAAGCAAATAATGAAATTCTAATTACTGATTATTGGTTTAATATTTATAAAAAATTCGGATATAAATATGATAATGAAATTAAAAATATTAGCAATTATAATGATATTATTAATTTAATTTATAATGCAGGAAGTAATACTTTTCAACCAAAATTCAAGATTGTTGGAATTATTGATACATCTAAGGCAAGTGATTTTAAACATCTTTTTTTTACATATCAAGGTTTTAATATTGCAGCAATTGAAAAAATTGATGAAGATTTTAGTCTTGGCTATCGGGATAATACATTTTCAATAAAATTAAATAATGATAGTGATGATGAGACTTACTTAGATAAAATATGTACAATTAAAAATTTTAGTGAATGTACACATAAAGAAATTTCTATTGAAAATGTTAAAACGGAAAATGATTTATCAAATGAAAAAATTGTATATATCGATGATAAAAATAAAGAAAATGGCATTATAGTTATTTTAAAATATGATTTCTTTTCATCATACATTAAGGAAGTTGTTAGTGATTCATGGGATAGTATAAAAGACGAATTTGAAAAAGAAACAAAGGAATCTAATTTAGATGATTATGTTTATTATATTAAACAAAATGAAATAAACAAATTTCAACCAGAATATTCTTATGCAAATCTCTTCAAAGAGGCTATTGAAACTAAATTAAAAAAATCTGATACATCAACATTTTTATCATTTTATAATTTTGAGACACCTGTTAATCTTGTTGGGTTTTATCTTGAGAAAAGTAATAAAATAAATGACGATATTAATAGTAATATTTATACAGCATATGCCTGTTCAGAAATTGTTGATATATATAAAAATGTTCGTTATAATTCACAAATATATGATAGAATATATGTAGCCTTATCATATGATTTAGAAAAAGATTATCATTTTTATAAAGACTTTAGTCACAAAAATAAAATATATGATAATAAAACTATAGATGAATATTTTATACAAAAAGATTTGATTGAATACACATCTTATAATTTTTTAGAAGCATATATTATTGAACCCAACCTTTTTAGAGTTAAATCATCTATAAATACATGGAAATTAATATGTACAATCATTTCAATTTTCACATCTATTATATCGTTAATTTTATTAATAGATATATATCAAACAGTTTTTTCCAAAAGAAAAAGTCTTTATTATTTAAGAAGAACTGGTATGAACAAGAAATCATTAATTTTGTTTTTGTTATTTGCAGGTTTATTAATTATAACTATTCCATTTTTAGTTTCTTTTATCATAATTGAAATTTTAATTGCTTCTTTAGAATTATATTTTAAAAATGCATATCAATTAACAACAAGTTGGTTTAATTTAACATTTTTAAAATGTTTAATATTATATGCAATTAGTTTAGTAATTAGTTCAATTCTTATTATATATTTTTCAAGACATGCTTTAAAAAAATATATATCACAGAAACTATAAGATGAATATTTATAAAATTTTATATCTTTTTTAATGCTTTTATGGTAAAATAATAGATAGTATTTTTATACATTTATTGTTTATCATATTGAAAAAAAACATCAATTTGATAAATATCATTTTGATGTTTTTTATATAATATATAAATGTTTAAAAATTTTTAAATAATTGATTAGGTAATCATATTTCTTATTATTGCCCATATAGCAAATAATACAAGTGTAAGAACAAAAAAAATAATAAACATTATCAATGTTGATTTTTTCTTTTTAATGTAACTATAAATTAATATTCCTGTAAATAAGAAAAAACCCAAACATACAAAAATTGTTAATATAATATATAGTGTTTTCATCTTATACCTCAAGCAATATATTTCAAGAAAGTAAATTCTAAAATAGAAAGTGAATCATTCTTTTTAATATGACGATGTATAATCATCCATAAATCCTGTAGAAAAATAAATATACAAATTGGTCCAAATGATATTGTAAATATAGGATGATACTCAAATGCTTTTTTAAAGTTTAAATGCATTAAACTTGAAAATGCTCTAGTAACTCCACATGTTGGACATTTCATACCTGTATATCTATAAATCATACAAATAGATTTTGCTTCTTCAAAATGTTTAGTTGGAATAATAATGAAAATACTAAAAAAGGTAATATAAAAAATTATTCTTATAATTTCAGATATTATAAATATTTTATTATGGATTATATTAGAATTCATATTAATCACCTATATAATTATAACAAAAAATAACTAATTATACAATAAAAATATAATTTAGGAGGAAATATATGGCATTATTAACATTAAAAGATATTGGTAAAATATATGTATCAAATTCTAATGTAACTGTTGGAATAAGAGGTGTTAATTTATCATTTGATCGTGGAGAATTTGTTGCTATAACAGGTAAATCAGGATCTGGTAAGTCGACATTATTAAATGTAATTAGTGGAATGGATACATATGAAGAAGGGGAAATGATTGTTGAAGATTGTCCAACTCAACATTATACCCAAAAAGAATGGGAAGAATATCGTGAAAAATATATATCATTCATATTCCAAGATTACAACATTATGGAAAGTTGTACAGTATTACAAAATGTTGAACTAGCATTATTCCATATTAAAGATAGAAAAGAAAGAAAAAATAGAGCAATCGAATTACTTAAAAGAGTAGATATGATTGATCATCTTAATCAAAAAGCTAGCAAATTATCAGGTGGACAAAAACAAAGAACTGTTATTGCTCGGGCATTAGCTAAAGATAGCCCAATTATCTTAGCTGATGAACCAACTGGTAATTTAGATGCTGCAACATCTAAAGAAATAATTAAACTTTTAAAAGAAGTATCAAAAGATAAATTATTAATTATTGTAACTCATAATTTTGATGAAGTAGAACAATATGCAACAAGACATATTCGTATTTTTGATGGGTCTGTTGAATATGATCATAAATTAAATAATGATATTAATTTAGTTGAAGAAAAAATAGATAAACATGTATCATCAAAACCATCTATCAAAAATGGCATGATTTTAGGTAAAGCTATTTTTACATCAAGACCTAAGCTTTCAACATTCATGTGTGCATTTATGATTATTGCCATTCTTGCTTTATATGGTGTAACATTATTAGTAAAAACAATGGTAAATGAAGCATATTATAATTATACTTATTTTACATCATTACCTGGAAGAGTTGTTATTACTAATAATGATAGAAAACCAATTTCAAATGAAGAATTAGAATTGATTAAACAAGAAACAAACGCTAAAAAATGTTATTCTTTTGATTTTTTATTTGACGAAGATAGTTATTGTTATATATATAATCCAGATAAATATGCAAATCGTGGAAGACCAATTGCATTAGATATCGTTATTGATGAAGGTTTTGGTGAAAACATTTATGGTAGATATCCTGAAAAAGCAGATGAAGTATTTTTATATATTCCTATTGGTGTAAGAAGTTCTTATTCAACAGAACAATTATTAAAAGAAAAAATTATTTTAAAAGACTTTAGTGTTTTTAGAATTGTTGGTGTTAAATATTTTTATGATAATAATAAACAAGGTAAAGCTTTATTGACACATGATGGTTTTAATGCTTTAAGTTTTATGACATATATTAGTAGAAATGCTAGTTATACTAATATTTCTGCTACAATATATGATAATGGAAATATTGATTTATATTCAGCAGATAATTTATGTATATCTTTTTCTGATCAAAAAGGTGAAATATATATTGAAGATATATTATTTAAAGAAGATCTTGAAGCTGGGAAAATATCTAATTTTACTCTTGAACTTTCATATACTTTTGAAAAATATTATTATGGATATTATGGATATATAGAGGCAGAAGTAAAAACATTAACATATTCAAAAGAATTGTCTATTGATGATTTATATTCAGAAATGCCTAATAATTTACATGGCGATAATATTAATAATGGTATGTCAATTTTTGTAATTTCTATTGATATTATTAATGACATTATGGATAATTATATGACTGATATTTATAATCAAGCATCAATATTTTATAAAGATAATAATGAAGCAAAAAAACAAATATCTAAATTAAAAGATATGGGATATATAGCTACATTGTCATATGAAGAAGTTCCTAATGATGCTTTAGAAGTTTTAGGCGTTTCCATTATTAAATTAATAGCTTATGTATTATATATATTAGCTGTCTTATTTATTGCAATATTTGTATATTTATGTACAAGTAAATCTTTATTAGCATTTAAATCAGATATATCAATATTTAGATCTATGGGCATTAAATCTAATGAAATTAAAATGGGAATGTTCTTCCGTATGTTTATTTGTTTAATTCCAGCATTTATTTTCTTTGCTATTGCATCTATATTAGTTATTTTTGTTCCAGCATTAAATGATCAGTTTACTTTCTTATATTTCCAAGATTATTTTTTAATTATTTTAGGAATGATTTTAATATCACTATATGTTACATCACGTCAATTAAAGAAATTATATAAAATCTCCGTTAAAGAGTCTTTGAAAGGAGAGATAGAATGATTCAATTAAAAAATGTTCAAAAGTTTTTTAATAAAGGTAAAAATAATGAAATCCATGTAATAAATGATGTAACATTAGATTTACCTGATGTTGGTATGGTTGCTATTTTTGGTAAAAGTGGCTGTGGAAAAACGACATTATTAAATGTTATTGGTGGATTAGATACATTCTATAGTGGTGAACTTTACATTCATGGACAAAATATCAAATCAGACAAAGATTATATTCGTAATCGTTATATAGGTTATATTTTTCAAAATTACAATTTAAATAAAAATGTTAATTGCTTTGATAATGTTGCTGATTCATTAAGATTATGTGGTGTTACTGATAATGAAGAAATTGATAAAAGTGTAACAATTGCCTTAAAAAATGTTGGAATGGAACATTTTAAAAATCGTTTGCCTGATACATTATCAGGAGGACAACAACAAAGAATTGCGATTGCCAGAGCTATTGTGAAAAACCCTAGTATTATCTTAGCTGATGAACCAACAGGAAATTTAGATGAAACTAATACTTTGATGATTATGAATATGTTAAAAGAAATATCTAAAAATCATTTAGTATTATTAGTTACTCATGAAGCTAATTTAGTTGATCATTTCTGTGATCAAGTAATAGAAATAAGTGATGGAAAAATTATTCAAACAAAAGATAATGCACCTAAAAATCGTTATTCAACAAAAAGTAAACATGATATTTATTTAGGCGATTTGCCAAAACAAGAAGAAAATACAAATCATTTAAAAGTTGAATATTTTGGTAATGAAATTGATGAACCAGTTCATCTAAGGCTTGTATCTCATCAAGGCAAATTATATTTAGAATTAAAAGATAATAGAGTTTCCATTATAGATGATACTAGTGAAACAAAATTACTAGATGAAAGTTTTTCAAATCAAATTGAATCAACTAATAATAATTCAATGGAAAATTTACCTGAAATAAATGGTCAATCATACGGAAAATTATTTCATTTCAAAAATGTTGTAATTCAATCTTTAAAAGAATTATTTTTTAATAAAAAGAAGTCAAGGAGAATTCTTACAATTGCTTTATGTTTATTTGCTATAACAATTGTTTTATTAACAGCTTGGTTTTCAATTGGTTTTTCTGATTTACAAACAGCATCTAAACAATATAATCATAATGTATTTTATCTTAATGTTTATAATGATAGTTTATCCAATCATCTTGATGATTTAATAAATGATGCTAATTCTGGCATTGATGATTATTGGGTTAGTAATATAGAACCATATGGTGATACTTATTTAAGTTTTGTAACTGATTTTTATGAAACATATTCATCAACTCAAATTGAAACTCATGGAGTATTTTTGGATTTAAATTTAGTTAAAAATAATAAAATATTAGCTGGACAAATAGATGATTTAAAAGATTATCAAATTGTTATATCCCAAAGATCAGCTGATATATTAATTAAAAATGGTCATGTACCATTTATAGAAGAATATCGTGATTTAGTAGGCTTAAAAGAAGCGAGAAATATTATTGATGGCAAGAATTTAGAAATTGCTGCTGTTGTTGCTAGTGATGAACCTGCATTTTATCAACCAACATCATCATTAGCAAAATATAATTTGACAAAAACAGGTTTAAATTATGTTTATCGTGCATCTGATTTTAATATAGAATTAAATGAAGGTGAAGCAATTGCCTACTTTTCTTCCAATGGTTTAACATATGCTGATAAAATTAATGATAATGTAATGTTATCGAACGTTGAAATGAATTTAAAAAACAAAATAATTATTTATAATAATTATAACGAATATTTACAAAAAAATAATATTGTTAAAAAAGAAGAAAGTGATTATCTTAAAGAACAATATGATATTTCTAAAGAATCTATTGATTTTGGTAAATATTGTTCATATCATCATTTTGATTATTATGATTATTATTATGATAAATTTGATGAATATTTTAAACAATTTTTTAATTCACCAATGTTATGTGATCAAACATATGCTAGTATATTATATTTTGGAAAAGGATATGAAGTTGGCAAATTTTATGCCATATTTCTTGATAATAAATTTAAAGATATTTTAGATTATTATGTTTCATATTGTTATAAGAAAGAACATGGTTCATATCCAGTTGATCTTCAAGTCGATTATAAAATATCAATAAGTTCTTTATATAATGATGTATATAATTTTTATTATTATGAAATGAATGCTATCACATATAATCATACACCTAATACTTATTGTATTGTTGTTAGTGATGAAGATTATATTAATATTTCTAAAAATTATGGAAAAACTAGTAATTTATTCATATTTAGATATGATAGTGATACTGATTATTCTATGACTAATGGTTATATCACTTTACATTCAACAGACCCTGATAAAACAACACAATATTTGCAAAATAATTTAAATGTTGATATGAATTATATAGAATATTCAACTCCTAAAGATATTTTTAATTCTTTAATTATTGATCGAATTCAAGATATTCTTGGTAATTTTATCATATTAATTATAATGTATGTTGTGATGGCTATTTGTATGTACTTCATTATGCATTCATCATTAATGAGTAAAATTAAAGAAGTAGGAATGTATCGAGCAATTGGTGTTACTAAAAAGAATTTAAAATTCAAATTTTTAATTGATAATATTGTATTAACAACTTGTAGTGTTTTTATTGGATGGCTAATTATGACAATAATATTAAGATATAGTTATATTAGTTTAAATGCCATAACTACTATTGTTTATTATCCAATATGGTTATCATTAATTGTATTATTTTTATTATATTTTATATCTATTACCTTTGGAATGATTCCAATATTATCATTATTACGTAAAACACCAAGTGAAATATTAAGTAAATATGATATTTAAAATAAATTATCCTTCTAATATATATTAGGAGGATTTTTTGTACTATTATTTATATTTTTGCATAAATTGTAGTGTATTTATTATATGAGGTGAAGAATGAAGAAAAAGTTAATTTTATTATTAATTATTATTATTTGTTTTATTTGCTTACAACCTAATATTAAAGCAATTGAAAGTTTAGAAACAATTCCATTAACACAGTATAGTAAAAGTGCTATTTTAATTGAATCATCAACAAAACAAGTTATTTATGAAAAAGCATCAGAAGAAAAATTATCACCAGCTAGTATGACAAAAATTATGACAATGTTAATAACAATGGAAAAAATAGATTCAGGAATTATTCATTTAAATGACATGGTACAAACACCTAAAGAAGCAGCAGAATTAGGAGGAAGTCAAATATATTTAAGTGAAGGAGAAGAAATGAGCGTTGAAGATCTTTTGAAATCAATGGCTATTTCTTCAGCAAATGATGCAGCATTAACCCTTGCTATTTATATTGGTGGATCAGAAGAAGTATTTGTGAAAATGATGAATGACAAAGTTAAAGAATTAAATTTAGTTAATACACATTTTGTTAATCCATATGGATTTGATGATAATGATCATTATTCATGTAGTTATGACATGGCTATAATTGCCTCAACATTAATTGAAGAACATCCTAAAATATTAGATTATACATCACGTTATGAAGATTATGTTAGAGAAGATACATTAAAAAGATTTTGGCTTGTTAATACTAATAAACTTGTTAAATTCATGGAAGGTGTTGATGGATTAAAGACAGGATGGACACAAAAAGCTGGTTATTGTTTAACATGTACAATTAAGAGAAATGATAATAGATTTATAGCTGTGGCAATGGGTTGTGAAAATGTAGATCAAAGAACAAAAGATATAACATCAATGCTAAATTATGGAATAAATAATTATACAGTTGATACATATCTTAAAAAGGGTACAATTGTTACCTCAAAAGAAGATTTAATGACAAGTCCAAATCATTATGATATTGTTCTTGCAAAAGACATTAAGATATTAAAAAGAAATCATGAAGATAATAACAATATAACAACTAAAATAATTTTAGAAGATAAAATAACATCAGATAAGGTAGGTATATTAGAAGTGTATGTTAATGGTAATTTGTATCAAACAGTACCTTTAATAACTAATTTAAAAATAAAGAAAGCAAAATTTTTAGATGTATTTTTAGAAATATTAAAAGAATTATTTATTGTTTCTAAATAAAATTTAATTAGGAATTTTAGTTTATTACTATAATTCCTTTATTTTTATATTAATTAATAATTAGCAAATAAAGCTAAATGTCTTGACAAGCATTGAAATGATTGATATAATTATAGTAAAGATATATATATCGTATAGTAAAATGTGAAATTGAATAATAATAATAAATGTAAATACCTATTATTAAGTGAGGTGATAACATGATAGAACTAAAAGAAGTAAGAAAGACATATCAAACAAAGAAAGAAAAAGTAGAAGCAATAAAAGAAATAAATATAAAGTTACCAGATAGAGGGATGGTAGCAATAGTAGGAAGATCAGGAAGTGGAAAGACAACATTATTAAACTTAATAGGTGGAATAGAAAGAATAGATAGTGGAGAAATAAAAGTAAATGGAAAAGAGATAAATAAATTAAAAGAGAAAGAGTTAAGTGAATATCGAAGAAAAGAGATAGGGATAGTATATCAGAAATATAATTTAATAGAAGAATTAAACGTCAAAGAGAATATAGAAATATATTTAGAGATAAGTAGGAAAGAGAGAAAAGAAGAAGAAATAAAAGAAGTATTAAAAGAATTAGAGATAGAAGATATAGAAAGAAGAAAGATAAATGAATTATCAGGAGGACAGCAACAAAGAGTAGCATTAGCAGAAGTAATATTAAAAGAGCCAAATATAATATTATGTGATGAAGTAACTGGAGCATTAGATAAAAAGACATCAAAGAAAGTAATAGAGAAATTAAAAGAAATAAGTAAAGAAAGATTAGTAATAATAGTAAGTCATCAAATAGAAGAGATAGAAGAATATATAGATAGAAAGATAGAAATAGAAGAAGGAAAGATAAAAGAAGATAAAATAATAAAAGAAGAAAAAGAAAGAAAAGAAGAAAAAGAAGAAGAAGAAGGAAAGATAAAAGTAAAAAGTTTCATCAAGATATTAAAAGGATGGACAAAAGTAAAACTAAAGAGATTAATATTTTTAGGATTAGGATTAATAATAACATTTATATTAATGTTATTTTCGATATCAGTATTATATATAGATGAAACAAAGATGTTATTAAAAGGATTATATGAAAATAATATTCAATATGTAAGTTTTGAAAAGAAATATATACAAGATGATGTTATATCAAATAAAAATTATGGAATGGGTGAAAATGATGCCAAATTCATTGATAATTTATTTGGTTCCCAAGGCTTTCCTGTATATAATTATTTTGTTAATACATATCCTAATTTAGGAGATAATGATATAGAAGATTATTTTTTTAAAAATGATTATATGAAAAATTTAGGTTCAATATTTTATGATGAAATTAATAGAGGATTTATAGAATATGATCCTAATTTAATTTCTAATTGTAATTTTGAACTTTATGGAAGTGCTCCTATATCATATGATGAAGTAGTTATTACCAAATATCAATTTATTCAATATCAAAAAAGAAATTATATGTATGAATCAAAACAATATGAAATTAAGACATATGATGATATAATAGGTAAAACATTATATTTTGAAGAAAAAGGTGAACAATTTCCTTTACGTATTGTTGGAATAATAGATACAAAACTTAATATTGATAGATATCAAACATTAACATATGAAAAAATGTTCTATAATTCTAATAATAGATTATTTAAGGAATTTCAAGATGAATTTAATAAGGGAATACATAATGTAATATATTTAAAAAAGAATTTTTATAAAGAAAAAATGAAAAATTCATATCGCATAATTGATGGAGAATTTAGTTTAAAAATTCATGATGGACTAATTTTAAATAAAAATAACATTCAAGCAAGTATAAATAGCCCTGATGATACAGTCTATTTTCGTAATATGAATTATAAAAATGGTATTATAATTCCCATTAATTCATCTACTAAACGATTTATTGATGATAAAATTAATAATGAAATATTAGAATTTGCGAAAGAAAATTATGATAAAGTAGCAACTGATTTTTTTAATTATAAAGATTATTATACATATATTTTAACAAATGAAATAAATGAATATGATGAAGAACATTCTTACAAAAATATTGTTAGTAATTTTTATGAAGAATTTTTTAAAATTGATATACCATTAAAATATAAAATTAATAAATATGATGAAGAATATTCAACAATCGATGTAACTATCATTGGTTATTATTATTCACCAACAATAGATGATTTATATATAAATTCATCAATATTTAATCAATTATATGATTTATTTGGTTTATCATTTAAAACATATAATAATTATATTGTTTTATTATCAAATAGTGATAAAGATATGGATATAATATCATTAAATGAAAAAATATTAGATAATGAAGAATTACTTGTGAAAAATGAAAAAGATATCAATAAATTTAAATATAAAATTAATGATGCAAATGTTTATTCATATCTATCATTTCAAACAACAAAAAACAATTTAATAAAATATCTTTATATTATTGTTATTATTGCTTTAATTGTACTATTTTTTATTACATTTATGCATTATTCATTTATGATTAAATTTAAAAATAAAGCAATTAAATTATTTAAAACAATGGGAACAACTTCAATTTATATTCAAATGACATTTATTGTTCAATGTTTTTTACTAACAACATTTTCGTATATAATTTCTCTTCTTTTAACATTCATATTTTTATCTGTTTTAAAATTAATATTAGTAAATAATATTAATTTAGTATTTCCTTTTTATCAATTATCATTTATTAAAATAATAATTATTTATTTAATTATTTTAATTTTGTCTTTTATATCATCATATTTATCAACATATAGAATTAAAAAATATAATTTATAAAAAAGTAAAAAAAACTATATTTTCTAATCATTTTGTGATAAAATAATACATGGTGAATTTTATGGATGAAACATCTAAGAAAATGTCGAATGAAAAAGAATATCGTTTATTGATGGATACAGCTATATTAGCTGGTGAAATTATGATTTCATCAGGAGCTGAAACATATCGAGTAGAAGATACAACAGGGAGAATTTTAAGAAAATCAAATTTTGATTGTGCTGAATCTTTTGTTTTACCAACAGGTTTAACTTTAACATTATCAGATGAAAATATTACTGCATTATCGATTACTAAAAGAGTATCAAGTAGATCAACTAATTTAAATAGAGTTGATGCTGTTAATACAGTTTCTAGATTATATTGTACTAATAATATTACATTAGATGAAGCATATCATTCTTTAGTTAAAATTAAAAATTTAATTCAATATCCAATTTGGTTAAGAAGTATTGGTATTATATTAGCAACTACTTTTTTCACATTACTTATTGGTGGTAAATTTTATGAATGTGTAATATCAATGCTTTCAGGAATGATATTAGCCCCTATTTATTATTATGGACCTAAAATTATTCATAATGATTTTATGTTGACATTTGTTGGTGCGATAATATCTAGTTTTTTTGCTATAGCATTTACAAAATTATTTGGTTTATTTATAAGTCAATCAATTGATGTTGATTCCGCAATCATTGGTATAATGATGCCTCTTGTTCCAGGTGTTGCTATTACTAATGCAGTTAGAGATACTTTATATGGTGATTATATGTCAGGAAGTACTAGATTAATGGAAGCAATATTAATTGCCACTGCTGTTGCTTTAGGTGTTGGTATGGGCTTAATAATTGGTGGACAAGTCTTTGGGAGTATAGCTATATGATGGTATTACAAACACTTGGTGCGTTCTTGGCTGTTGTTGGATTTTGCTTTATTCTTGAAGTTCCTAAAAGACATATTTTATCTACATCATTAGTAGGAGCAATTGGTTGGTTAGTTTATTTATTAGTTGTTGATGAAGTTGATGTTGTTTGGGCAACATTTATTGCATCACTAGTAATCGATATATGTGCTCAAATATTAGCAAGAATAATGAAAACACCTGTTACAATATTTTTAATTGGTGGCATTTTACCACTTGTTCCAGGTAGTCATATTTATCGTACAATATCCATTATTATTTCTGGTGAACAAGGCTATGATATGTTAGTTCGTACGTTAATGATTGCTGGAGCAATTGCCCTTGCTATCTTCATTGTTGATTCACTTGTTCGTATTGAAAAAGAAATATCAAATCATGTTCTTGAAAAAAGAAAGAAAACAATAGAAAATACAAAATAAAAGTTTAAAATTATTTAAAAATATAAAAAAAACAAATAAAACACTTGCACTTTACATTAAAATATACTATAATAATATTAGGGTATAATAAAAGTAAATAGACAATTGAGTTGTTTATAAAAATTAATTTTGCTTTTATAATTGCATATTTTCACAATGTTTTTGTATATTACTTTAGATAGAGCAAAAAATAACATATATAATAACTCTCTTGTTGATGTAAGGGAGTTTTTTGCTATTTTGACACTACCAAATGCCTGTGGAGGTAAAGATTATGAAAAAAGTTTATTTATGGAATAAAGTGATTATCTTAATTTTTTTATAGCTTATAAATGAATAATGTAAAGAAAGGAG
>CANQVC010000021.1 GCA_947627195.1 uncultured Bacilli bacterium | reverse complement strand
ACCTTCACCTACTAATTTCTTCTTAACAGTAGCTTTTGCATGACAAGTAGCACATTCTAAATATAAAACTGCATAAACACCATCTACAGTCTTTTCAAATGTATATCCTGTCTTATTAACATCATCTTGAGTAAAGCTTGTATCTCTAGTCCAACTATGTCCTGGAGCATCTTTTACATGAACTGTATGAGTCTTAACTCCATCTTTGAAATCTTCAATGTAATTTTCAAAATGTTCACCATTGCATTCATGATTATCTAAAGAATCGAAATTATCATGTAGAGTAAATTTAGTATCTTCAATATTAGACATTTCTTCAATTAAAGCCTTTAAGTTACTAGTTTCAATTCCTGAAACTTTATAAACATTAATACCATCTTGAGTACATGTTGATGCTTGTAAAGTAACTTTTACTCCTGTAGTAATTAGAATAGATTCAGTTTTACCACAGCCGTCAACTGTACATTTAAAGTAAACTCTAACATGATGTTCATTTCCTTGATCTATCCATTCAAATCCATGAATACCTTTAGATTCATCAAGATCCCAACTATGACCATTAATGATGTTTTTAGGATCATCAACATGATGTAGATTACTTTCAATTGTTTCGTCTACTAAATTATAATGATTATATCCTTCATCACTTGGTCTTGTAAATGTTGCTTTGTATTCTTTATATGCTGGAGTATCACAATTCTTATCTTGTGATTGATCTAACTTTACATCTGATACTGACAATGAATGTTCTTTTCCACAATTATTTTCACATCTAAAATGTATAGTTGCGGAAGGAAGACCATTATTAAAATCAAAAACATCATTCCATGTAAAGCCATTATCACCTTTTGTTTCATCTACAACCCATCTATGTCCTAAAGCAGTAATTGTTTCAGTATATGTTGTTGTTAATTTTTCTATACCACTATTTGATGCTGAAACATTAGCTGAATAAGTTATTGATCCATTTTCATCACATTTTACTGCTTTAATATCTTTTATTGCATAAACAACTAAAGATGTTGTATTACTACATTTTTCTCTTTCACATTTCAAATAGAATGTAACGCGATAAGTACTTAAATCACTATCCCATTCCCATAAAGTTCCATCATGAATTTTTTCATCTATAGTTGCTTCACTAGAATCATCTTTCTTTATTTTACCTTGATATAACTCGTCAAAATTCCATTTATGCCCCATAGGTGGATTTTTTTCATCAACTACATTGATTGTACAAGTAATTGTGAATGAATCACTAGATAAATTTAAATCCGCATAATTATCATATTCTTCATTAGGTTTTACAGAATATTTGGATTGTAATTGACTAATTATCGTTTCTTTGTTTAAATCAGCTGTGTATGTTTTAAATCCATTTGTTAAACAATCAGGAGCTATTTGATCTTCAACAATACTATCATCAGTAATAGTTATTTTAGCACTACAATTACAATCAGCATTTGTACATTTTATATGTAGGTATGCTTCCTTATAATCAGATCTCCATGTCCAACCATCATTATCAGTATCTTCTTCTGTTGTTGTGTCAATTATCCAATGATGTCCTAATGGATTAGTAACATTTGATTCACGATGAACTTTAACTCCATCTATAAATGTTTCATCTTCTGATTTTTCATCATGTTGACATTTATAATTTCTAATTTTTTCAAACGAATCATTTCGTCTTAAATGTCCTGCATAATCAGGAGTTACAATAATTTCATCACGTATCAATCCAAGATTTTCTGGAGTAATTCCTGAAGCTGTATAAGTATTAAATCCTCCTACTTCACATGTTGCTCTTTGAATTTCTCTTTTAACTTCTGTTTTTCTATCAAGATTTGTGACAAAAGTAATAGATTCTTTTTGATTGCATTTTTCTCTTTCACATTTCAAATAAATAACAACTTGGAAGATATCGTCACCAGTATTAACCCATTCAAAACCATGTTGCCCAAGTTCTTCATCAATTGTCCAATCATGACCAAGTGCCAATGAATCTTCATCTACTTTAGGGACAATGATTTCACCATGTAATGTATATTCCATAGTTTCATTACCAACTGTTGGATGAATTTTATTTGTTATTTTTTGATAATCATTCATTGTTTGATCATATCCTTCAGGGAATGAACTTTTATCAAATTTTAAATCAAGTTCTATTTGTTTTTCGGCAATATATTTATCTTGAGCATCATTTTCACAATCTCTCTCTGTTACAAAATGAGTAATATATGTTTTAAACTCTTCATCTTTAACTTCAAAAGATTGTTGCAAATTACAATTTAGATGTTCACAAATAATGTGGAATGTGGCAGAAATAGCATTACCTTCTTCATCAAATTCCCATGTCCATCCATCACTATCAGTATCACCAATAACTGTTGTATCAATAACCCAGCTATGTCCTAATGGTTGTGATCCGCCTGTAACATCTTTATAAATACTTGTTAATATTGCTGTATCTTTTTGAATTTCAGAAAACGAACTTTCTTCAATTGTAAATTCACCATAATCATTAAAAGCAGATGTAATTCCATTTTTTAAAATTTTAGTAAAAGTATTAATATCAATAGATGCTATATATTCAGTATATTCACCTAATGTACACGTTGGATCAAAATGATTACCATCACTATTTTCTACTTTAACTGCTACTAAATGATTAGAATCATTTATACATTTTAAAATAATATATGAATCGTATCCTTTAGTTTCTTTAGGAATCCAAATCCAACCATTTTGTAAAATAGCTTTGTTACTATCTTCTTCTTTTAAGCCTTTAATTGTATCCCAAATAGATTTCATTGTATCAGAATCTAAATCATTATATAATGTCCAGTTATGATTTAAAGCATCTGCTCCTGATACAGGATAATTATTCATATATTTATATCCTGTATATTCAAAATTACCTTTATCTTCATCATAGCCTATAAATTTATCTTTAGATGTTAATCTATCTTTTCCTTCTTGATCATAACTTTCCCAATCTTTTTTGTTTGCAAAATTGTCTGGAATAATTAATACACCCCAATATGTAATTTTCCCATTAATATTACACGTTGCAGCTTGAACATCTTTGTAAATTAATCCAAGTGTATTTCTTTTTATTTCATCTGTGTTTTGTACAACAAACTGTGCTGTAGCATTACAAACATGCCCATTATGTTTTTCTTTACAAATAAAATGAACAACTAAATAGAAATCAATTCCATCAACGATATAAGCTGATTTCCATTCATATCCATCACCATCATAATTTGTATCTAATTCCCAATTATGACCTAAAGCTGGATCAGAATATTCATTATACAAATGAGCATTTTCTTCACTATAAACATCTTCTTTTGTTACAACAACATCATTTTCTAAAGTATCATTTTCAGTAATTAAACCTTCAATTGCTTGATCTTCTACTGATAGACAGTCTTCTAAATTAGAAATTGTGAATGTGAAATTAAATTTAACTGTTCTAGCATGATCACAGTCAGGATCAGAATCATCACCTTCTAGTTCTTTTTCAAGAGTAATCGGTGTGTGAGTGCATCCTTCTTTTGTACATTTTAAGCGTACATAAACTTTATAATGAGTTGCATATTTTTTGTTTTCTTCAATATTCTTGTATTGTGTTGCTTCCCATTTAATACCATTTTGATAACCTTCACTACTATATGTATTGTCAATCGTCCATGTATGTCCTAAATATGGTATAGTAGAAGTTGAGAAAACATTTTGTTCTTTTAATTTTGTGCCATCACTACTAGAAACAATATCACTATAATCATCAAAACTTCTAGCAATACCTCCACTATTTTCCTTGATATAATCAAGGCTAAACAAAACATAGTAGTTATCATATCCTTCTTGATAATGGTTTGCTTTAAATTGATCTCTTACAATTTTATCAGTTGTTTCAACTTTTTTATCTGCAAAAGTTTCACCATTTATTGTACCTTTACCATCAGAATAATCAATAGAAACACTGAATGTATCTTCACAAGAACATACAAAATATACAGTAACTTTTATAACCCTTGGTTCGTTATCTTTTTGTTCGGCAGTTGATACAGTCCATTCATATCCATCACCATCATAATCCGTGTTAATTTCCCATTGATGGGCAACTGGGTTGCCGTTTTCTTCTGGATATTCTGCGGTTATTTCAGTACCTGTAGATGAATTTTGAAAATTATCATATTCTGTTGCTTTAAAAGAATTATTATCGTCTTGTTCTTCAAATGTTTCATCTGGACCATATCTCAATGCAGCATATCTTATTCTTTTTTTATAAAGATCGATTGCAGCTTTATGATGATCTGCAGGAGTTTGAGTAAATTCAGCACTATTTTCTTTATCTATTTTAAATGAAACAGCTAGAAAATGATTATTATCATTCATACAAACAAAAACCATAACAGCGTATGTATTATCGCCTGCTCTTACCCATATTGTTCCTTTTTCATCATCAAATAAAAATTCAGCATTTTGATATTCTTCATTATCAGCAAATCTAATTGTTAAATTTTCATTATTATATTTTTTATCACCATTACCGCCAATATTATTATCTGTTCCTTTTAAAATACGTTCTTTAATTTTTTCACCTTGAAGTTGTGAATCAGGAATTGTTTGATTTTCTATTTTTCCTTCGATTAAACGCCAATTATGACCTGTTGGTAATGATGTTGCAGTTGACTGCATTCTTCCAATATATTCACCCTCTTGCCATACGGCACTTCCACTTTCATAATTAAATTTAACAGGTTGGTGATCATCAGTTGTAAATACATATTCGTCATAATATTTGCCATAATATTTGTCATCTTTTTGTGGTCCAACAGTATTTTTAAATATATTGAAAGATTCGTTATTTGGATCAAATACATTTTCAGTTACATAACTTAATGATCCAGCTTTTGTACATGTTGCTGGTGTTTGTGAATCTTCTAACACTGCATCAACAGTTATAGTACCAGTAGCATTTGTATATTTATTTAAATATTCAAAGTTATCTTGCCAGCCTGACAATCTTTGGCAATGTTGTCTATCACATTTTACAAATAAAGTTCCTTGATAGCCCGCATCAGATTTATTACTAAATGTCCAGCCATTTATTCCGGAGTTATCATCTTTTACCCATTCATGTCCTCTTGGTATATATCCTAACTCATGCTCACTATCTTCAGTTATTAAATTTCCATTTTTAATAAACTTAAACAATTCATCCCACGATGCATTATTATCTCTTTTATCTTCAGCACATAATGTTTCATATCTTCCTTTTAACTTATTAACATTAGCTATATTATTAGCATTATTCCCATCATCTCTTATCCAATCTGAGAAATAATCTAGTAATACAAATACCGATAATTCATATGGGTAACAATTTTTTATCATACACGTACCTATATAATCATTTTTATGTTCTTCTAATTCACTACCACCATTTTTATTTTTATAAAATAGATATATTTCATGAGCAGAATAAAATGAACTAATATAATACCATGCTCCATTTACACATGTTGCCGGCATCAATGTGCCTTTACCAGGCATATTGTAATATTCTTCACTTGAACAATTTGCACATTTTAGGTAAACAAATCTAGAATTATTAAAATAAACAGTTGATGGAAGTAATGAATTATCAAATTTAGGGGCAAAATTGGGATTTGCTTTCTTTTTTTCTTTATTATCTTCAACGCCATCATAAATTTGTTTCCAAACTTCTACATCGAAACTTGAAGTAGCAGAGTAGTTCCAAAATGTCATTGGAAGAATCATATTCTCAAGATTAGGGTCTTGAACACTCTTTTGACCTTGAATAGAATCATTTAATCTCCATTCATGTCCTATTTTATTTTTTTCTTTGATATCGCTAGATAAATTAATTTTAATTGAGTCATATCTAATGTTCCCATCACCAAGTAATGCTCCATCTAATAATTTGAACATTGTATTTCCAGCTCCTGGGTAAATAGAATTTGGATCACCATATGGAATACGAACGCTATCTGTACCTTCAACAATTTCTAAATAGTCAATACTATCTCCACATTTTGGTTCTCCACTAGCATTTAATTGCTTGGGGGTAATTATATCAGTAAAATATGTAACAGTACCTTCCCAATAACATTTTTTACATGCCTCTTCGTATGAATCATTAGTGAATTCATGAGGTTGACATTCATTACAAAAAACTATTACTTTAATCGCAACACCAAATGTTAAATCACTTACTGGTGTTCCATCTGAATAATGATCTTCCCATTTTAATTTACTATCAAATTCTTTATCAGCTTCAATAAGTTCATTTGAAGACATTTTAGCATATTTTTCTTTACCATTTGTTCGATCATTCATATGATCCCATACTGGTATCTGTCCTTGATTTATTATGAGACCTGTTCTATTTTGCGCCATTTCATTTTTAAAATCATCACTAGAAACAGATCCTCTATCTTCATATGTGTTATCATCTTTTTTTGCCCATTTTTTTGTTATTTCAGCTGTACAACCACTCTTAAGAATTATTTCTCCTTTAGGTAACTGTTTAATAAAATCATCACGATTACCTAATTGGGAATAAATATTATTAGCAAAGGTACTATATGCATGATATGCAGTATAAGCTTCAACTCCTGAAGACGTATCTATACTATGAAGAGGATAAGATTTACTGTATGCATCAAAATCAAATGTTTCATCCCCTTCAATTAATGCTCCACCATATGCAAATGTATTGTTTGGTTTAATAAGCGAAGTTACACATAAAATCAAAACAATAACAAAACATAATGTAAATTCACCAATTAATAACTTACGAAATAATTGTAATAATTTTGAATTCTTTTTATTATTCATTATTAATTCCTCCTAATACAAACAAAGATTCAAAAAAACACAATAATACTATAACACTATTTTTATTTTTTTTCAATATTTTTTCAACATTTTTTATTAATTTTTTCCTAATTTTTTTTGTTTCGACAAATTTCGAGTTATAGCCAATTAATAATATTTGACTTTATTTATTATTTTTTTATTAAAAAAAGTCAAAAAATAAAAGATTGATTCGATATTGAATCAATCTATATTTATGAATATTTTTAATTATAAATATTTATTTTTTTAATAATAGAGCAATTGTTTCAATATGTTTTGTCCAACAAAACATATCTACTAATGATATTTTTTTAATATTGTAACTACTTAATAAAATCTTTAAATCTCTAGCTAATGTATCTGGACCACATGATACATATATTATTTTTAAAGGATTTAGTTTTAAAACACTTTTTAAAAATAAAGGTGTTGAACCTGTTCTTGGTGGATCCATGATAATTGTATCAATTCTTCTTTGTTCTTTTGCTAGATTTAAAAGAAAATGTGTTGCATCATCTTGAATTATTTTCACATTTCTTATGTTGTTTTCTTTCGCATTTTTAAAGGCAAATGAAACTGCTTGGGGATTGTTTTCAACACTTATTACTTCTCTTACTAATTTACTTATTATAAAACCAATTGTTCCTATTCCACTATATGCATCTATTACTATTTCATTTTTTTGGAAATTACCAAAATCTTTTACTAATTGGTATAATATTTCTGTTTGTTCAGGATTTACTTGATAAAATGATTTTGATGTTATTTGAAATGATAAACCACATAACTTATCTTCTATATATCCATTACCATATAATATACGATCTTGATCTCCTAAAACGACACTTGTTTTTTTAGGATTAACATTTTGTATTATTGTTTGGACATTTGGACATTTATCAATTATTTGTTTAACTAATTCTTCTTTAAAAGGTAATTCTTTCTTAGAAGTAACAAATGTTACTAAACATTTTTGGGTATGATATGATTCACGAATACATACATATCTTAATATTCCTGTTTTTTTATCTTCATCATATGGATGAATATGTAATTTAATAATACAATCAAATATTACTTTTGCTATTTCATTTTGATTGTTCGAATGTAAAATACAAAAATCAAGAGGAATTATTTTATGACTATTTTCTTGATAAAATCCATATATTAATTTATTTTGTTGTGATTGAACTCCTAAGATCATTTTATTACGATATTGATATGGGTGTTTAGCACCATATATTTGTTCAATTTTACAAGCAATTTTTTCCTTTAGAAAACAGTCAATTACATATTTTTTCTTTATATCCAACGTAGTAAAATAAGGTTTAGATAAATATTGACATCCCCCACATTTCTTTTCTATTGGACATTTTTTATTTTCATTTGTTTTGTTGTTTTGATTCATTTTATAATTAATTCTTTCTTATTATATATTATATATTTAGTATAATTTAGATAAAACAATAATTGTTTTTTTATTTTTGTTATAAGCAATAAAAATTGTTTTACTTAAATAATCTTCTTTTTTTATTAAACTAAATTTATGTATACCAAACATTCTTTTAGTATTTATAATATTGTCTTGTATTTTTATTTTAAATGAATAAGGAAAATATTTAAACTTAAAGGGAATTGGTTGATCTAATACTACTTCATGTAATTCATAATCTTCTACTTTCGCAAAATAAATCATGTAATAACATATAATATTATATACAACAATTGAAAAGAAAAATAAAACGAATGGTAGAAAGCCTAAGATTATTGGTAATCTTACATTATCATTTCCTGTTATAGAAAATATGAATATAATTAAAATAAAAAGAACAGGAAATACTGAAAGTTCAATTTGATGTACACGCCATTTTAATTCAATTGAACTTCTAAAATCTTTTTTTGTTAACATTATTTACTCCTAATTTATGATTATTATATCATAAAACGAGATAAAATAAAAGATAAATAAAGTGGTAAATATAATAAAAACCTAGAAATATATCTAGGTTTTATCTAAAAAATGTCACCATTAGTAATTATAAAATCACTGACATTAATTTCTATTTGTTTTGTATTGTTATTAAAAAACCATTGTTCACAATTTGGATATCTATTTGATAAATTAATGATTCTTTGATTTGAAGAACCTATAATTTTTCTTCTTGTTTCTTTTTTTGTTTCCATAAATGGTCCATCTAATACAACATCACATCCAGCAAGAATATCCATTACATCTTCATATGTTCTTCCTGTGAAAGATATTACACCTAAACCAAGTTTATGAATTTCTTTAGTTAATATCGGAAGATTTTGTTGCAAAGTTGGTTCTCCACCTGAATATGTAACGCCTTCAATTCCATATTTATTTTTAGCATCATTAATTATATTAATTAATTGATCAAGTGTTAATATATATCTTGGTTTTAATTCTTGAAATGATGGGTTACAACATCCTTGGCAATGAATATTACATCCTTGAAACCATATTGTTAATCTTTTATTTGGTCCTTCTATTTCTGTACAACAATTTATACTGGCAACATTAAATTTAATCATTTTCAAAACTAAATTCTAATTTATCTTCCCTTGTTCTAACAACAATTTTTGTACCTTTAAGCGAACTTAAATCTTGTTTATTTTCAAACATAAACATTGCTAATTCATCTAATAATTTATCATTAATAGCATTTAAGATATCACGTCCACCTTTACTACTATCAGCACCACCTAAAATATAATTAATAAAATCTGCTTCTTTTTCAAATTCTAAATCAATTCGATATGTTTCGGAAATTGCTTTTTGAACAGGAAGAAGCTTTGATTTAGCAATTTTATAACTAAATTCAGCATCTTTAATAAAATTAAATGGAACAATATTATTATAGCCAATACGTCCAAGAATTTCAGGACGTTTAATTTCATTATCAAAATAGTTTTTCACAATCTTAATAAATTCTTGAGCAATTTCTTCATTGGTTCCATTAGATGAAACTTCTGACGCTCCTAAATTAGATGTGAAAATAATTATACTTTCATTAAAATAAACTGTTTCTCCTTTTGAATCAGTTAATCTTCCATCTTCTAATATTTGTAAGAATATATCAAGAATTCTTGGATTTGGTTTAGCAGCTTTTTCTATTTTATCAAACAAGATGACACTAAATGGTTTTTCTCTGACAGCATTTGTTAATTGTCCACCCTCTTCATATCCAACATATCCAGGAGGAGCACCAATAAGTTTTTGATCACTATTTTCTTGGGCATATTCAGACATATCAAATCTAATACATGCCTGTTCATCACCAAATAAAAATTTTGCTAATGCTTTAGACAATTCTGTTTTACCTACTCCTGTTGGTCCAACAAAAAATAATACACCTTTAGGAGCTGATCTACTTGATGATTTATGGATACCAGTTAATCCCATATATGCTTTTACAACAACTTTTTCAATTTTTTCAATTGCTTCTTCTTGTCCAACTACTCTTGCACTAAGGATTTTCTTAATGTCTTTTACAGCTTTATAATCTAATTTCTCCCATGGATTGTCTTTTTCACCATATTTGAATAATAAATACAATTGTTCAAAAGACATTTTATTTTCTTTTCTTGATAATCTTGCCATTTGAATTATTTCTCGATTTGTGAAATCATCCATCATATCAATGTATTCATTTTTCTTATCAGATGTCATTAATGATTCACCTGGCTTTAATTTTATTTCAAATCCAGACTCGATTTTTTGAACCATTTTTTCTCTTTCTTCTCTATCTGGTTTAGATAAAGTTAAACATGATACTTCAGGATTACCTTGATAAAAAGAAAGTGGAAACATTGAAACTTTACTTGTAATTAAAATTATTGTACTTTCATTAACATCTCCAAGATATTCAACTTTTTTATCTTTAATTGATTTACCAAGAATTGTTATTAATTCTCTTTCATCAGGTTGTAATTCACCTCTTGATGTAAATAAATAATCAGCCCAATTCAAGATAAAAGCTATTTTCTTATTCGGTTTCTTTAGATTTTTAAAAATAATATTAAAAATCTCTTTTGGCTCTTTAAATAAACCACTTCCCGTTTTTTGTTCTTTTGGTTGTTCATCTTCATCATCAAATGAATATTCATCACCTTCAACTTCAACTTCATCAGTGATTGTTAAATTAGATATATCGCCATCAACACCATCGATTCTATCCCAATATAAAACATCATCATATTTCATTTCTTTGATCATGTCCATTAAATATTGTTTTAAATCAACTATTTTATTTTTAGCATTTAAATAAACATCGCCAACATTGCCTTCAATAATAAGACATTTCTTTATACCTATTTCTCTTCTTAAACGATTAAATGTAGTACTTAATGCCATATATTATCACATCCTATTTTTATTTGTATTAATTGCTTGATATTTCATTGTTGATATTTTGTCTGGATTACTCCATATTTCTTGCTTTTTAGTAATATGAATTCCATAAACATCTTCTAAATCTTTCATGAAAGGTTCAATATCTTTTTGACATGCTTGTCCTTTATATCCTTGATGAAAATCATAAATGAATTTCCCATCCATATAAATTTTAAATTCAGCTTTTTCACCACTAGCTTTCATAGCAATCATATTTACTTCATTAGTTTCTCGATTAATTTTGATATTCTTTTTATCAACAATAAATCCTCTATCAGCAATAGCTTTCATGATAATTTTAAGTGATTGTTGTCTAACAGTTTCTCCAATGACTTCTTTTGTTGCTTCAGTTTGCATTTCCATTAATCTTTCTTGAGCAGTACCATTCTTTTTAGATACAACTTTAGAAATAATATTTTTATCAACTTTAGCTCTTTCTAATTCTTGACGAATTCTTTCTTCTTCATCAGCAATTCTTGATTCATAAGTAGTATTTAATGATTTATCCATTAAAGCTTTTCCTGCTTCAAGTAATTTATCATCACTTAAATTATTATCTTTCACAAAAGCAAGATAAGTAAATTGTTTTAACACCGAATCAGAAATAGAATCTAATAATTTTTGCGTTTTATTATCAATTATTATATTGCCATTAGCTTTATCACGAAGTTTTTGATATCCATCATTTAAACTTTCCGTAAGTAAATTATCAATCAATGATGAAAATTCAATTAATTTTTTTGCAGATACATCATTAACCATTTTTTCTAAACGATTAGCTTCGTTGATAATATCATTTCGATGTTCGTATCTTGAGTTAGATACAGATACAACATATTATATATTATTATTTTAACACAAAATGAAAAAATAGGAATATAGTTATAGTCTATTTTTAAAATTAAAAATGTGAATAGATATATTCTAATCACACTTCATTTATTATCTAATTATTTAGTTCTTCTTCATCTTGATTTTCTAATTCATCAAATTTCTTTAATAAATCTTCAGGAGTTAATTTATTTTTTTCTTCACCTTTCACATCAAATATAATTTGTCCATGATGTAACATTATTAAGCGATTACCATATTTTAATGCATCACGCATATTATGAGTAATCATAATTGTTGTTAAATGTTGGTCATGAACAATTGTGTCAGTTAATTCTAAAACTTTTCTTGCTGTTTTAGGATCTAATGCGGCAGTATGTTCATCTAATAATAATACTTTAGGTCTTTTAAATGTTGCCATAAGTAATGTTACTGCTTGTCTTTGTCCTCCTGAAAGTAATCCTACTTTTTGCGATAATCTTGTTTCTAAACCTAAATTTAAAGAGGCTAAAGATTTAATGAATTTATCACGATGTTCTTTTCTAAATCCCCATCTTAATGTTTTCTTTTGATCTCTTCTTGTAGCAAGTTCCATGTTTTCTTCAATACTCATGTTAGGAGCTGTTCCAACATTAGGATCTTGAAATACTCTTCCTAAATATTTTGCTCTTTTATATTCGGTTAATTTAGTAACATTTTCCCCATCAATATATACATTACCGCTATCTGGGGGAAATACTCCTGCAATAATATTCATTAATGTTGATTTTCCACTACCATTTCCACCAATTATCGTAACAAAATCACCATCATGAATATCTAATGAAATATTATTTAAAGCAATTCTTCTATCTTCTATAGCACCAGTAAGATTAAATTCTTTTGTTATGTTTTCAATTTTCAACATTTTTCTTTTTCCTTTTTAACGTTATAATTCTTTTTTTAATTAATGGTGCTGTAAGAACAATAATAATGATAATTGCATATAATAATTTTAATAAATATGAATCTAATCCTAAATTAATGGCAATATCTATTATTAAATAATATAAAACTGAACCTAAAACAACTGAAATAATCCAATTACAGAAATTTCTTTTACCAAAAATAGCTTCACCAATAATAATAGATGCTAATCCTACAACAAGGGTTCCAATACCCATATTAACATCAGCACTTTGATTAGCTTGGGCTACTAATGCTGCACTCAATGATATTAAAGCATTACTTATTCCTAAACCAATAATAATCATTAAAGATGTATTTATCCCTTGAGCTCTAGCCATTTTTTGATTCATTCCTGTTGCTCTTAATGACATACCAAATTCTGTGCCAAATAACCAATAACAAAATAATGTTACTAAACTAACTATAATAAAATTTAATAAAATTATATTCAAATATCTTAGTTTAAAAACAGAAAACAATTCATAAATAGTATCTAATTTTGATAAATAAACTACTGAATCATACTTACTATCTTTACCTATTCCCATTAAAATCATATTAATAGAAAATAAAGCTGTCATGGTAATAATACCTGATAATAAACTAGGTATTTTAAGTTTAGTATGTAATAATCCTGTAATAATACCAGCTATAAAGCCAACAAAAATTGATAGGAAAGTTGATAAAATGGGATTTATCCCATTAAATATAAGAGCTGCTGTAAATGCTCCACCTAATGTAAAGGAGCCTTCAGCTGTTAAATCGGCAAAGTCTAATAAGCGATATGATATAAATATACCAAGAGCTAATAAGCCATAAGCAAAGCCTAAATTTAAAGAATCAGTTATAATAAAACGTAATGTATCTAACATTATTCTGTTTTTACCTTCGTTGCTTTTTCCATGATTTCATCAGGAACTTGGATATTTAATAAAGCAAGTGTATCAGTATTAATTACTAAATTACATTGATCTTTTGATAATGTACCAACAGGAATATCTTTGGGTTCTGTTCCTTCTAATATTTTCACAGCCATATCTCCTACCATTTCTCCTAATTTAGTATAATTAACGCCAAATGTAATAAATCCACCAGCTTTAACCATATTTTCTTCTCCACAAATTAGTGGTACTTTAGAATCATTAGCTATATCACCTACTATTGCAATATTTTTTGCTAAATTGTTGTCTGTTGGGATATATATAATTTCAGCTCCATCGGCAATTATCTTTTTAACAGTTTGTTGGATATCTGTTACACCTGTAACAGTTCTTTCAATATATTCTAATCCTTCTTTTTTTATTTCGGCTATTGCCATATCAGCTTGGACTTTAGAATTTGTTTCACTAATTGTATATAAAATACCAATTGTTTTTAAATCATTTTTTAGTTGTTTAGCTAATGCTATTTGATCAGACACAGGATTAATATCACTTGTACCTGTAACTTTTCCTCCTGGATGTTCATTTGATTCAACTAATGAAGCATCAACTGCATCAGTTACAGCAGTAAATAAAATAGGAATATTGACTCCTTCAGTATTAGCAGCAGCTTTTAAAGCTACAGCTGCATCTGTTGCTACCCCTAATACAATGTCAGATTTTCTTACTAATGTTTTAGCCATTAATTGCATATTACTAGGATTACCTTCAGGATTTTGGACATCTAATGTTATTTTAGATTCATCATATCCAGCATTTTTTAAAGCTTCGATAAATCCTAATCTAGCAGAATCTAAGGCACTGTGGGTAGCAGATTGTAAAATACCTACTTTAATTTTGTCATCTTTTTCACAAGCTGTAAAAGTAAATATACAACATAATAAACATACCATTACAACTAATCTTTTAATTAATTTCATTTTATTCCTCCTAATATAATATTATAATAAAAAAAAGTTATTACTATCTAAGCAATAACTTATCGTTGTTATTCCTTAGAAACGGATGGAATAACTAACATGAACATATTTGAATAAAAAAGATAACTCTCCAATAATCATTAATACATTAAAAAACTTTAATTAGACAATCCTATAAATTATTTTTCTATTATGTTAATATTATACTAAAACATCACAAGAAAGTCAATTTTAATTTTATGTTTTGTTATTTTTTAGTACTTCTAATTTCTAAATATGTTAATAATGTTAACATTACTAAAAATAACTGAACTGGGATTGTTGAAACAATATCAGATGCTTTACTATCCACCATGGAAACAATAGCAACTACTAATGATAATACGAAACTTACAATAAATAATACATATAAAATTTTTATTTTCATTTAATCCTCCTTACTTTACAATCATATAATTAAATTTTATTATGATTTCTTCATATATACTAAAATAATTAAAAACTCCCTTATGCAAGAGAGTTAATTTCTAAATATATATAAGATATAAATAATTTTAAATCATTAAAACAAATATATACTTATTGGAATTAATTATAAAATGCTTAACTCTCTTATACATATAATGTTTAATTATACTTATATTATATTCTTCTTTAATAATAAATTCAAGTGTTTTATTCAATTTTATTAATGTTTTTTCTATAATATAAAAAGGTGACTTCATATGAAATCAACCTTTTTAATATTATTATTTATTTGATGATTTAATCATTAATTCACACATTTTATTAGAGAATTCGACTGGATCTTTAACACTAAATCCTTCCATAATTAAAGCTTGAGAATATAATAAATCAGCATAATTCTTAATTGACGTTGGATCATTTAAGTAAATATTTTCTAAAGCATTAAATAAAGGATGATTAGGATTAATTTCTAATACTCTTTCAGCTTTCATTCCTTGATTATTTGGCATAGCTGATAATACTTTTTCCATTTCAAATGAAAGACCATCACTACTTACTAAACAAACTGCAGAATCTGTTAGACGTTTTGATAATATAACATCTTTAACATCATCTTTTAAAGCTTCTTTTATAGCATCTAATAATGGTTTCTTTTCTTCATTTAATTCTTTAATCTTTTCATTGGATTCATCATCTAATAAATCTAAATCACCTTGATTAATTGATTTGAATTCTTTTTCATCATATTTTCCTAAAATACGAATTAAGAATTCATCTACATCATCTGTTAGGATAAGTACATCATAACCATGTTTTTTAATTACATCCATTTGTGGCATAGCCATTACTGATTCTTTATTTTTAGCTGATACATAATAAATGAATTTTTGGTCTTCTTTCATTTTTTCCACATATTGTTTGAAAGAAATCATTTTTTCTTCATTGACACTATTATATAGAATTAAGTCTTTTAATAAATCTTTTTTAGCACCAAAATCTTCATAAGCACCAAATTTTAAATTTAATCCGTAATTTTTATAGAATTCTAAATATTGATCAAAATCACTCTTCATTAATCCTTCTAATTTAGAAACAATTTTCTTTTCAACATTATCAGCAATATCTTTCAATACTTTAGATTTTTGTAATAATTCACGACTAATATTTAAATCTAAATCACTTGAATCAACTAACCCTTTAACAAATCTTAAATAATCTGGTAAAAGTTCTTTACATTTATCCATGATAAAGACACCTTTACAATATAGTTGTAATCCTTTTTCATATTTTTCGGAATATAGATTGTAAGGAGCTTTACTTGGAATGAATAATAAAGTTGTATAATTTACTTTTCCCTCAACATTTACTAAGATATGCATTGATGGATCATATGCATCATAAAATTTAGATTTATAAAATTCATTATAATCTTTATCTTCTACTTCATTTTTATTTCTTTTCCAAATAGGAATCATACTATTTAATGTTTCATATTCAATAGTAGTTTGTTTCTCTTTGGCTTTTTTCTTAGCTTTAGATTTTTTAGATGATTTTTTCTTGTCTTCTTCTTTTTCATCATTAGATTGATTATCATCATTAGATGCATCTTGGGCATTATCATCATTTTCTTCAACTTCAACGATCTTCTTTAATTTAATTGGATAACGAACATAATCAGAATATCTTTTCACAAGATCTTTGATTTTCCAAGTATCAAGGAAATCATCATAATCATATTCTTCATTATTATCTCTTAAATATAAAGTGATTTCTGTTCCACTATCTTCTTTATCAATTTCTTCAATGGAGAATGTATCTTCACCTGTGGAAGTGAATAAATATCCTTTACCTTTTTCATCATATAAAGATCTTGTACGAACTTCAATCTTTTTTGCGACCATGAATGCGGAATAGAAACCAACACCAAATTGACCAATAATATCAATATCTGATGATTCTTTATTTGCTTCTTTTAATTTTTCCATGAATTCTAATGAACCACTTTTCGCAATAGTTCCTAATGAATTGATTAATTCATCATGAGTCATTCCAATACCATTATCAGTAATTGTTAATGTTTTATTTTCTTTATCTATGGAAAGAATAATTTCATAATCATTTTTCTTAGGAAGTTTATCTTCAGTTAATGATAAATAATGATATTTATCAATAGCATCACTTGCATTAGAAATTAATTCACGTATGAAAATTTCTTTGTTGGAATAAATAGAATTAATCATTAATTCTAATAATCTTTTGGATTCTGTTTTAAATTGCATTACTTCTGCCATTTTTCATCACTCCTCTTTTTTTATTTATATATATTATACTCTTATTTTTTAGCACTGTCAAGAGCTAAGTGCTAAAATTTATTATTTTTTATAATTATATTAAATAAAGGACTAATTTATATCAATAATATTGATATGATTAGTCCTTTATAATCTTGTGTTTTTTAATAATTTACTAAATTAAATGTGAATTATTTATACAATATAAGAATTAATACAAAAGAAAGTAATATTATTATAATTAAAATAATATCTGAAATTTTTCTTTTCACATAATATTAATCATTAATTAAGTTATACACTAATCTTTTACATATGAAATTTATATATCTAATAAAAACCAAAATCATAATTAATTTTTATATTAATTAATAAAATTATTTTTGCATTTAATATCAATTTGCTACTTTTTTTATTAATTGATATTTTTCATGTTTTGTATTAATTATGATGAAGTCACCATCATTATCATTGAGGAACATTTTAATATCGTTACAATAAATCATAGCACACAGTTCATAATTTTCTATAATATTAATTATATATATAATATTATTAAAATCACTAACAATATTAAAATTGTTATATTCTTTATGTGTTTCTACATTAATAAAATTAATACCACTCAAATGATTCAAATTCATTATTCCATCAATAATTTTTGATTGGTTTTTATTTATTGAAAAATTAAAAACAAATTTATCGTTTGATGATATTGTAAACAATTCTAAATAGTTAATAATATTTTGTATCTTAAAAGTTTTGTCATTATATAAATGTTTTATAATAATTTGTTTTTCCATTAGTATTTCTCCTAAATAAATACTCTACTCCTATATAATCTTGTATTTTTTAATAATTTACTAAATTAAATGTGAGTTATTTATACAATTTAGATGATAATATTTATACATGGCTTGAATCAAAATGAAACACATCCTATCCTGTTTACAATGGATATAAGACATCCATAAATTCATCTAGTTTTATGTTTTTTATGATATTACAAAAATAAAAGCACCAGCAGGGTCAACGTCTTTAGAACATTTAATGTTCGAAACTCCTCCTATACTGATGCTCTTTATAGTTTTTTATCACAAGGCAACAATTAAAGTCAATAAGAAAATGAAAAAATTGTTATTATTTTATTTACATTTTTTGGGTATTTGCTACTTGTGCACGATATATATTAGCATATACACCATTTTTTTGGACAAGTTCTTGATGTGTACCTTCTTCTACTTTTAATCCATGATCTAAAACAAAGATTTTATCAGCGTTGAAAATCGTTGAAAGACGATGGGCTATGACAATAACTGTACGTCCTTTACATACTACATTTAAAGCTGTTTTAATCATTTCTTCTGTTTCTGTATCAATATGAGATGTTGCTTCATCCATTATTAATATTGATGGATTATGAACAATTGCTCTTGCTAATGAGATTACTTGTTTTTCACCTGCACTCATATTAATACCAGCTCTTGTTATTGGTTGTTGAATACCTAATTCAAATTTCTTGATTATCTTTTCACCACCAATGGAAATTAATATTTTTTCAATTTCTTCATCACTAATATTTTCTTTACCAAATCGAATATTGCTAGCAATTGTTCCTCTAAATAATACTGGTTCTTGTAAAACAATACCAATATGTTCACGATATGTTCTTTTAGGAATTGATTGAATATCCATTCCATCAACATAAATATGTCCACTATGTTGATCTTTAATATCATAGAAACGTAAAAGCAAATTCATTAATGAACTTTTACCACTTCCTGTATGACCAACTAATCCTACCATTTGTCCTGCTTTTATATCTAAACTAACACCTTTTAATACATAATCATTATCAACATAACTAAACCATATATTATCAAATACAACATCACCTTTATAACGATCTATTTCTTCTTTAGTATCATCTTCAACATCACCTTCAATTATTTTGTGAATTCTTTCAATTTGTACATGAGCATGTTGGAAAGCACTAATTTGCGTGAAGATAATATTAATTGGCGTTACTAATTTTAACAAATATTCATTATAAGCATATATTAAACCAGCTGTAATAACAATTCCTGAGAAATTTAAATATTGCCAACCAAAATATGCAACAACAAGAGTTGTTATAGCTCCTTTTAAGACGTTTAACATATTCCAACCAAATGTTATACTTAGTTTAACATCTTTTAATTGTTCATTTTTGTATGTTTCATTTATTTCATTAAATTCATCTATTGTTTGTTTTTTAAAATTAAATATTTGTAATATATGAATTCCATTAATAATTTCATTAATTTTAGCTGTTAATAAACTTCTTGATTCATTTACTTTAATTGCTATTTTCTTTAATCTTTTTAAGAAGAACCTTACCCATAAATAAATTAGAGGATAAAAGATAAAACTTAATAAAGCTAATTTATAATCTAAATAAAACATGCCAATATAAGCAAAAATAAAACTTAAAATAGCATTACTAAATAAATTAATTAATTGTCTATATAATGTAATCATACCATCGACATCAGTTGTAATACGTGATGCCATTTTGCCTGCTGGTTCTTGTTCAAATTCACATATTGGTAATCTTTCTACGGCAACCATTGCGGATGTTCTACCATCTCTTGCTAACCAATTAATAACTCTATTTGTGGTCATTTGTTGGATATATGTACAAACAATTGTAAGAATTGTTTTTAAAAACAACAAAATGATAAATAAAATTAATATATTATAAATTGGATGATAAAATTTCACAACTTCATTTGCTTGTAATTTTTTAACATTATAATTATAGACATTATCTTCTGTTTTAACAGTTAATACATTATCTTTTAATTCTTTTTTGCCATCTTCTACTTTTTCATTAGCAAAATAAAATCCTGTTTTATATAAAACAATACTTGCTGATGATAATACATTATCATTTTTATCAATATGTCTTTCTTGTTTATAGAAATGATCTTGATATGATACGGTATATTTATCTTCTTCTTCAACTTCAACCCATGAATATTCAATTCCTAAAATACAATCATCCAATATTGTTTTCACAATCAATGGTGATATAAAACCTAATACTTGGACAATTAATATCATAATTAAGCTTATTATTAAAAGATGATATCTTCCTTTTAAAAAGTGAAATAAACGTTTATAATTCTTCATATACATCACCTTTTATTTGTTTTAAGTATTGCATTTTATACCAATTGTCATATTTTAATAATTCTTCATGAGTGCCAACATCAGTTATTTTACCATTTTGCATGACAATGATTTTATCTGCTGTTGATACAGCTGAAAAACGATGAGCTACAATTATATTTGTTTTATCTTTTCTTGTTTCTTTTAAATGTGCTATTATATTAGATTCAGTTAGGGCATCAACAGCACTTAAACTATCATCTAAAATTAATATTTCGGGATTTTTAACTAATGCTCTAGCAATAGATAATCTTTGTCTTTGTCCTCCTGATAAAGATCCCCCAAGTTCTGCTACCATTGTTTGACTACCTTCTGGTAATTCTACTAAATCTTTTTTGAAATCAGCTATATCCATTGCTTTAGATATTTCATTTAATGAAGCATTAGGATTACCAATTAAGATATTATCATCTACACTTCTTCTAAATAAAATGTGATTTTGAGGAACATATCCAACTAAATTACGAACATCTTCAATTTTGTATTGTTTAATGTTTTTACCATCAATTAAAATATCACCTGATGTTACATTAAATTCCCTTAATAATTGACGAATAAATGTGGATTTACCTGCTCCTGTTGGTCCAACAACACCAATTGTTTCACCTGAATGAATTGTTAATGTTATGCCTGATATGACATCAAAGTCATCAAATGGATATCTAAAATGAACATTATCAAATGTTATTGTTTTAAATTTCATGACGGAAATAGGATTTTGTTCGTCTTTCACAAGTGGTTGTTTATCCATGATTTCTTGAAATCTACCATCAGCTATAACTATACTATTCATACTATTTAAGACATTACTTAATCCAATTAATGGATTATATAACATAGCAACATATATTAAAAATGTAACTAAATCACCAGCAGTTATTTGACTATGTATTACCATATAACTGCCAAGTCCAATAGCAATAAAATAGCATACAGCATAAACTAATTCAAACATTGGGGAATATATTGCTTCAAATTTTAATATTTTCCACCAAGAATTAACATCAGCATCAATTGCTTTTTTAGTTCTTTTAAAATCTTCATCTTCTTGACCATATGCTCTTATTGTTTTAACTCCTTCAATGGATTCTAAGACACTTTCTGTCATATTAGCATATATCTCATGATGGGTTTTATAATATTGACGTTTTTTTAATCTTTTTTTGTTTAACCAAAATATAGCAATTGGCATGATAATTGATGATGCTAATGTTAATAATGGGTTAATAATGACCATCATTACAATTGCACCAACAATAACCCCAATATGGAAAATAGTTTGTTGCAAAAAGGATGTGGCAAGAACAGTGATATTTTGTAAATCATTTGTTGCTCTAGCAATTAAATCACCTTTAGTATATTCTTCATATAATTCAGCATCCATTTCAAATAAATGTTCAATATATTTTTCTCTTAATTTGAATGATAAATCATGACCTAATCTATTGATTGTATAATGATATACAATGTTAAATAAATATGTTATGACTGGAAAAAATATTAATCCACCAACATATAATATAAATAGCTTTGTTGTCATTGTACCCATTGTTATTTCATCAATGGCTAATCCTAATAATTTGGCTGGTACTAATGGTGTTAATGATACGATGATTAGTAAAACAAAACATAATAAATAACTTTTCCATTCTTGTTTAAAAAACCATCCTAAATGTTTGAAAGCTTCTTTCATATAATTTCTACCTTTAATATTATAAATAAATTTATATTATAAATAAATTTATATTATAAATTTATTTATATTATACAATTGTTTATGACAAATGTAAACAATAAATGACAAGAAAATGATTTCTAATTATATTTATTTTTTTAATAATATTATTATTTTTAAATTGTATTTTTTTATAGGAAATATTCATTAAATTATTAAGTATTAAAATATATAAAAAAGTGAGGAAATCCTCACTATAGTATTTGTTTTTTGAAATATTCTTTTCCTAATGTACAAACTGGACATTCAAAATTATCTGGTAATTCTTCACCATAATAAACATATCCACATACTTGACAAACCCATGCTGTTTTACCAGTTGATGTTTTTAATTTTAAAACATCTCCTTTATGTTCTTGGTAATAAGCATATGTCATTTCTTCATCATCTTTGAATTTTACTAAGTCAATGACTTTACCAATAAATAAAGTATGACTATTATTTTCTATTGTATCTACTTTTTCTAAATAAATATAACCAATTAAGTTTGTTGGAACTTTGATATCATCAATGATAATATGTTCAATATTTTGGAATTTGTCAACATCCCTTGAACTTTGAAAGCCAAATGTTTTAATTAAATCTCCATCATCATTTTTACCAAAAATGGCAATAATGAATTTATCATTTTTATGCATCATTTCATTTGTGTAGTTCTTTTTCATGACAGCTACACTTATCATTGGAGTATCTCCGCCACCAACTTGACTTACAGCATCAACAAAACAAGCTGAATTTTTTGTGGACAAAACATACATTCCTTGAGATATTTTGTGTAATAATGTTTCATCTTTCATATTTTTATTTCCTTATATTAATTGTTCATAAATATTTTAATTGATAATGAACTAATATCAATGTTTTAGATGAATTATATTATTAATTAATCATCATAATGTTTAAATAATCTATCATCAGATGTATTTTTAGAGAATTTATAATCATATGTTCCATCATTATTTTCAATGATTACAAATTTACCTTGATTACGATCAATATTATATTCTACTTCAATCCATGTTGAATTATTACGTTTTACACGTTCTATTTCATAATATCCACGAGAAGTTCCTGTGATAAATTCTATTTCATATTCTTTTTCATTATTTTCATCTTCAAAACTTATTTCAGTTTGTTCAATGATTCTTCCTTGTTCATATATACTATATAAATAAGAATTTTCACTTTCGATATATTGACCTTCTTGTTCTGTTTCATTTTCATATTTCATTTCAACATAATTTAATCTGTCATTTTTTTCAATTGAAGCACGAACATAGAATTCATTACTTATTTCTACTTCTCTTTTTTCTTCACTTCTTGTTTCTGTTCTTTGACCACTCACATAATAATATATTGGATTATTATTTTGATCAACACCTATTTCCATTAATCCTGTAATGGTATATCCTTTATAAGTTTCTACTTCATCATCATCTTTTTCTTGACGAACAGGAAGAGCTTCTTCAGAATAATACATTACATGAGTTACTTTATCACCATTTATATCTTCTCCTTCAACTGTTAATTTGAATTGATAAGTTGATAATGGTTCTTTTGTTTCTTTATTTTGTTCAATAGTTGTTGAGATGGATTTTTTATCTAAAAATTCATTTAACATATTAAAATAACGATTAAAGTTTTCAGCTTGATCTTGAGCTTGAATAACGGAATTACTACCACTTTCAGGTAATTGATAATCTTCATTTGTCATTTCATTTCTTGTTTTACTCAAAACAGTTGTATCTTGTCCTTGGAATGAAAGTAATTCGGATGTTGTAACTGATGCCATTCCATAAATTGCTTCAACACTATTTAATCCTTGATAATTACCTGTTTTAGTTTCTTCAAATGAATTAATAGTGTTATTATTATGTTGGCATGCGCTAAATAATACAATACTCATGCAAAATGCAATCACAATGAACAACATTTTTAAAACAAATGATTTGTGAATAAAAGTTTTTTTCATTTTATTTCATCTCCCTTGAATAAAACTTATCACTATTTTATTGTATCACTTTTAAAAAAAATTTGCAAGAATTATGCCCAATAAAAGTATACTTTTATTAAAAGTATACTTTTATTAAAAGTTCTTATTAGAAGTATTAATTAAAGTCATTAAATATTGAATCTAATAATGGACTATTAATTGTATAAATATTATTCATTATGATTTCTGTATTATCTTGTAAAATAATAGTATGTTCTAATCCATTTATTTTCTTTAATTTACCTTCGATTATTTTATATTGTCCACCTTGTTTTTTTTGATCTTTAGAAAAATAACATATTTTAATTATTTCATCTTTATGATTTAATAAAATATTTATTTTTTCATTTATTATTTTTTTAATATCTTGAGTTACTAATTTTTTGTTTTCTGTTATTCTATTTGTTTCATCTAGCGAATCTTCATATCCTGTTAGAGCACTAAATGGTTGAAATTGCGCAGCTCGTTCTTCTAATGTCATATGCTTTTTATTTGATTTCACATAGGGAATGTTGATAATTGATGAATATTTATCTAAACTCATGCTTTATGTCCTCCTATTTGGTTATTTCTATCTTTCATTGTGGAGGCATCTTCTAAATTAATTCCTTTTAGAACGGCATTTTTACCATACTTTTTCTTTAAATCTAATATTGCTTTTTGGGCTCTTCTTTCTTTTTCATTATTTTCTTCAATTAACGATGTATTAGTTTCATTATTAAATAAAGATTGTTGTTCATATATTTCTTCTTTAATGCCATCATCTTTTATTAAGCCACTTAATGATATATTGATTCTACGAATTAATAAATCTTTATTTATTATTCTATCGTATAATTTAATAATACCATTTGTCATTAATTTTGATGATGATGTATGTTTTGGTAAATTTTCTGTTCCATGAGCATGTTTAGGTATTTTTCTTCCTAAATAATCAACACTTATTTCTCCTTGATATTTGTTTTTATAAAGAGGATTAGTGATATTTTCAATGTCATAACCAATGGTTAATACTATTTTATTACATAACAATCCTTTATCAACTAAATCTAATGATAATGAATCAATCATTTCTTTCACAATTACTTTTGTTTCTTCATATGTATATGGTCTTGATAATACTTGGCCACTACCATATGATTTACCTTTTGGTTGATATGAACGTATATGTTTAATTGTACATGGTTCATATCCCCAGGCATGATCAATTAATAATTCAGCGTTTACACCAAATTCTTTATATAATTGTTCTTCATGATCTAATGAATATAAAGCTATATCACCCATGGTATGTAAATTTAAATCTTCTAATCTTTTGATATATCCCCTACCAATACGCCAAAAATCTGTTAATGGTGTATGATCCCACAATTGAGTGCGATAACTCATTTCATCTAATGACGCTATTCTAACACCATTTTCATCTGGCTCTATTTTTTTGGCTACAATATCCATTGCTACTTTCGCTAGATAAAGATTTGTGCCAATACCAGCTGTAGCGGTAATGTTTGTTTCTTTATATACTTCTTGAATGATTTTTCTGGCTAATTCTTCAGGTGCCATTTTATAAATATTTAAATAATTAGTGATATCCATAAATACTTCATCAATAGAATAGACATGGATATCTTCATAGGCAATGAAACGTTTATATATTTCATATATTTTGGTACTATATTGGATATATAATGCCATTCTTGGACTTGCTACGATATATGATAATTTTAGGTTATTATTTGTTTTAAGTTCAGTATTATTAAATGATTCACCTATAAATTTATTAGTATGTTTTTTTCTTTCTTGATTAATTTCTTTTACCATTTGCACTACTTCAAATAATCTTGCTCTTCCAAGAATGTGATATGACTTTAATGATGGAGTTACAGCTAAACAAATTGTTTTTTCAGTTCTACTACTGTCAGCAACAACTAAATTAGTTGTTAGGGGATCTAATCCTCTTTCAACACATTCAACTGAAGCATAAAAAGATTTTAAATCAATACATAAATAAATGTGTTGTTTAGTCATAGTAGTTCTCCTTTTTTATCTAAATAAATTGTAGCATATTTTTAGTTCATTATCAATAAAAAAATTCGATTTAAAATCGAATATTTATTACATCATTAATATCTTCATTAATGATGATGCTTCTATCTTTTATTTCTTTGGGAATATATGTTTCATTTTTATTTATACATACATAATGCGATAGTGGATTTAATTTAGTCATTTGCCAAAATGGATATTTAATAATACTTGGAGTATTATAACCTACTCCTAATTCTAAAAATAATACTTTTTTGCTTTCATTTTCTTTTAGGAATTTTTGATAATTTAATGCTGATTTATGCCAGCCTTCATCTTCAACGAATCTTTCATCACTTCTTAAATTTGGTACCATTTCATTATGACATATTGGACATCTAGGTATTAAATTATGAGGTATTTTATGATCTATTTGTTTATCAATCATTTCTTTTATTTGTTGCTCATTATCATATGTTTTATTATGACAAGGAATGGAACATTGAAATAATCCATAATCACCTTGAGTATAAAATAATCTATTCTTAGAAAATGATGCTTTTTGAAATTGATGATCGACATTAGTTGTGATGATGAAATAATTTTTATCTTTCATTATTTGATATAATTTTTGATATAATGGTTTTACTTCTTGATATCTATTTAAATATATAAATTTACTATAATATCCCCATTTTTCTATACTTGATGAGAAATTATGAAAACTTGCACTATACATATCTTGATAACCATATTTATCATACATATATTTAAAATTATTAAAAAATGTTTTGCCATCATATTCAAATCCTGCAGCTGTGGATAATCCTGCACCTGCACCTGCACCTATTATTATAGCTGTTGAATCATTAATTAGATTTGTTAATTGTTTTATTTTTGGTAAATTAATATTTGGATACATAATTTAAAATCTCCTAAATGAAAAGAGTTGGTGTTGATGTAGCTAATTCCATCAATAACACCAACTCATATAAACAATATAATTCTTTATGATAATACTGTTATTAGTACATATCTTCACCATTTAATGGTGATGCTGGTTTATCTTCTTTGATTTCACATACTCCTGCTTCAGTTGTAATGAATAATGCGGAAATACTTGCAGCATTTAAGATAGCACTTCTTGCTACTTTTGTTGGGTCAACAATGCCTTTTTCAAACATATCTACCCATACTCCTTGTTTAGCATCGAAACCATTATTTTCTTTAGCAGTCTTTTGTTTTTCCACAATTACATCGGCTTCATAGCCTGAATTTTCAGCAATTTGTCTTAATGGTGATACTAAAGAATTCAAAACAATGTTAATACCTTTTTGAACATCTGGATTTTGTGAACGTAATGTTTTCTTTAATTCACGTTGAATTTCCATTAATGCACATCCTCCACCAGCAACAATTCCTTCACTTACTGCTGCTTTTGTAGCATTTAGAGCATCTTCAATACGTAATTTCTTTTCTTTTAATTCACTTTCAGTTAAGGCACCAACACGTACAACAGCAACACCTGATGATAATTTAGCTACTCTTTCATAATATCTCTTCTTATCATATTCAGAAGTTGCATGTTCAGCTTGTGATTTTAATTCTTCAATACGATCAGTTAATTTAGCTTTTTCACCATATCCATCAATTAAAGTTGTGGAATCTTTTGTAACTGTAGCTTTTTTAACACGACCTAAATCTTCAATTGTAATATCTTTTAGTTCCATTGATAAATCTTTAGAATAGAATTTAGCACCTGTCATGATAGCTATATCTTCTAAGATATTCTTTTGGTTATCACCAAATTCTGGAGCTTTAGTAGCTACTACATTAAATGTTCCTCTTAATTTATTAACAATTAATGTTGATGTTACTTCTCCTTCTAAATCATCAGCAATGATTAATAAAGGTTTGTGTGATTCAACAACTGATTGTAAGACAGGTAAAATATCTTGAATATTAGTTATTTTAGCATCAGTTACTAATACATAAGCATCTTCCATTTCAGCAACCATTTTTTCACGATCTGATACCATATAAGGTGATACATATCCTTTATTGTATTGAAGTCCTTGTACTACTTCTAGTTCTGTATCAAATCCTTTTGATTCATCAACTGTTATAACTCCATCTTTACCTACTTTATTCATTGCTTCAGCAATTATTTTTCCAACTTCTGAAGATGAAGATGAGATTGTGGCAACTGATTCAATATCACCATTTGTTTCTACTTTATGTGATTTAGCAAGTAAAGCATCAGAAACAGCTTTAGCTGCCATTTCAATTCCTTCTCTTAATAAAACGGGATTTGTTCCTTTTTCTGTTGCTTCAAGTCCACGATGAATCATATCTTGAGCAAGTACTGTAGCAGTTGTTGTTCCATCACCTGCTAAGTCATTAGTTTTATTAGCTACTTCATAAATTAATTTAGCACCCATGTTTTCAAATTTGTCTTCTAATTCAATTTCACGAGCAATTGTTACACCATCATTAGTAATAAGTGGTGAGCCATATCCTTTATCCAATGCCACATTACGTCCTTTAGGACCTAAAGTTAAACGAACAGTGTTAGCTAATTTATCAACACCTTTCAACATTGAACTCCTTGCATCTTTTGCAAAACGAATTTCTTTTGCCATATCTATTTCCTCCTACTCTATGACTGCTAAAATATCTTCAGCTTGAATTAATAAATATTTTTTATCATTTTCTTCGCATTCTGTTGTGGAATAACCACGATAGACTACTTTTTGTCCTACTTTTAATGAAACTGGTTCTCTTTTACCATCTTTCATTTTTCCTTCACCTACAGCAACAATACGAGCAACTTGTGACTTTTTGTCATTTGAAGTTGTTAAAATAATGCTACCAACTTTTTTCTCAGTTGGTTCTACTTCCAATAATACATAATCGTTTAATGGTTTTATCATTTTAATTAGACCTCCCAATAGCACTCTTTATCTTTCAGTGCTAATAATATTATACAACTTTTTTTAGCAATGTCAAGAGGAAAGTGCTAAATTTTTTAAAATTTTTTTATTGATTGATTTTTTTATTATTTTTTTGTAAAATATATATGGTGATATATATGATAGAAATTCTTAAAAATTATAAAATGAGAATATATACATTTATTATTAGTGTTTGTTTTGCCTTGATTGCCATATTTTGTCATATGGATGTTTTATTTAAAGTTATTGCTTGGATATTAGCTGTTATTAATTTTCCTTTTATTAGAATGTTAATGGCTTATATTTGGACTGTTGTTCTATCATTTTTTAATATTAGTGGTATTATATTTGAGATTGTTATTGTATGGATATTAAATGGAATTGGTTCTATTTTAATTGCTTTATTAGGAAATGTTAGTATTTGGTTAATGGTTGTTTTATTAATTTATGGTTTTGGTAGATTTATATGGTTAATTAAAACTTTTATAAAAAAATAATATTAAAAGTAGTCATTAATTTGACTACTTTTTATAATATTGTTACTTTGATGTAGCAGTTATTATTAATGTAATTATAAAACCAATAAATAATAACAATAAAAAATTAAGGTTCAAAGAAAAATTTTGTGGTTTTGTGCTTTTGTGGTTTTGTGCCCGAAAATAAAAAATTTTGTGCCCGTCAT
>CANQVC010000020.1 GCA_947627195.1 uncultured Bacilli bacterium | reverse complement strand
ATTAAAAAAATATCAAATAGGTGGTATCATTTTGAAAAATGAGAAACTGGTATCATTTTGAAAAAGTATTAACATAATTAAATCTTTATCTTGAAAATTCAACAATTCAATGATATAATTATGTTGCATATCATTCTCCTTTCTAGATGATTTAAATTTACAACTATTATTATACTAGAAAGTTAATGATAAGAAAAGTGTGATTAGATAAAAAATCTATTCACACTTTATTTTTTTATAGTAGGCACAAAATTTTTGGACGATGGGCACAAAACCACAAATTTTTTCTTTGAATCAAATTAATACAAATGATTTATTTCACTTTTTTTCTTCATTTAACAATTTTCTAAAAAAGTGATATTATTATAAAGAATAATTAAATGTAATATAATTATGTGTTAAAACACAAAAAAATAATAATAAAATTGAATAAAATTCTTGCATTTATTATTAAAGAAGAATATAATATAAGTAGAATTAAACATTATATGTATAAGAGAGTTAAGTATTTTATAATTAATTCCAATAAGTATATATTTGTTTTAATACTAAGTGAATTTTAAACTTATGAATTTAATATAATATCTATTAATTGAACTCTCTTATTTAACATAAGGGAGTTTTTTGCTATTTTTGATTTATAGAAAGGAAAACATAATGAACTTTTATCTTATAAACAAAATTTATATTTGGAATAAGGCGATTATTTTAATTTAACTATAGCACTTATGTTTTTTAATTTGTGCTTTTTAAAGTATTAAATAAATAAGAAAGGGAATACTTTTATGAAAATAAATATATTTGTTTTACTTTTATTAATGATTTTAGGATTATCTTCATGTGTAAGTGTTCCTGATAATCCTGTTGAAGATAATCATATTCATACTGAATGTAAGATTTGTGGGAAATGCATAGATGTAGATTGCCCTGGTACAGTAGAAGAAAAGTGTCAAGGATGTCTAGATACTCAATATCATGAAATGTGTGAAATCTGTGGAAAATGTTATGATCCTGATTGTGGATGGTTAGAAAAATATAGATGTAAAGATGAACATGTAAAAAAAGCTAAAGGTTTATTTGTTACATCTAATATTAATATAATGGATAGTATTCATGAAAATTCTTATTATGAACTCAAGACTTATGAAGAATACATAGATTTTATGGAATTTTATGATATGCAAAAGTTAACATTTATAAATAAAGATAAAGACATATATGAATATAGTAAAGATTTCATAAATGATTATGACGAAAGTTTTTTTGAAACAAAGTCACTATGTGTATTCTCATTTCCAGGTAAATATGATTTTCGTGATGGTGTATGTTATGTAGGACGTTGTTATTATTATAAGACTGAATTGCGTGTTTGGTGGGTAAGCCCCGTTGAATCATATGGCTGGTATAGACATGAATGTGCAATTTGTAGTTTTGTAGAAATTGAAAAAATTATTTTTCCTTATATAAAAAGTGTAATATTTGAACCTTGTACGGAGAAATCATGAAAAGAAAAATTTTATATGTATTATTTATTATAAGTTTCGTATTATCATTAGTAGTTGCTATTGCTTGTATGGTGGATAGTCATGATACTGATATAGTTTCAGCTGTTCCAGTTCAGTTATTTTTAGTAATGTTAACATTATTAACATATTTTGAAATTAGAGGAAATAAAAAATGAAAAAAATAATAATATGTTTATTTAGTTTATTATTAGTATTATGTATAACAGGATGTAATAAAGAAATAGATAAAGAGAAAGCAAAAGAAGAATTACATTCATATATTGATGGAATAGAAAAACCTAAATATTTAATCCAAGAATTTTGTGTAATTAATGAATATATAGAAACAGAAATAGATAATTTAGGAGAAACAGTATATACAAAAGATCTTATAAAAATAAAGAAACAATTAAGTAAAATGGTGTTAACTAAAAAGCAAGGTGATGAATTAACAGAAGATTCTATTAATATACTTCATTCTCCAATAGGTAATCCAGATATATTGGGTTTTTCAATTTGTTTAGGAATATATAATGGTGCAATTTTTGTTTTTAAACAAGCAACCTTTCCCAGCTATACATTAAATCAAATATATGAATTTACTTTTGAATATCCTAATGAAACTTATATGTATGTTTATAAAAACCATACATTTTATAAATTTAGAGAAACATCTCACGCTGAGGAATTAATAAATAATAATATATTAACAATGGATGATATAAGAACAATATATAAAACATATCAAGGCTTTTATCGCGAATGGTATCCTAGTTTAGCTATTGTTTAATACATAATAAACTAGAAAATATTATATATAATTTACTGGTAGAATATACTTAATAGAGGGATGAATTCTATGTCAAATCATCCCTTTTTTGATTAATAAATTGGTTTTAACAGATTTTATTAACATAAGCTCATCTTTAATTTTTTAAAATATAGTTAAATCCATTAAAATTATAATAACAAACAACATATTTCTCTTTTTTATCATTTGACAATTTTCTTAAAAAATGATATTATTTAAAAAAATAACATTTTTATGCAATAAAATTACAATAATTATTGTTATATATAATGAAGTTATTTTTAAATTATATAGTAACATAATAACATAATTAAATGGAGCATCATATTATGCATAATGTAACATTAGAACAAAAATTTAAAAAAGCTTTAAAGTCAAAAAATGAAAGTGAAATACTAAATGTATTTGAAGAATGTTATAATCAATATTATAAATTAATTTATTTTGTTATTATTCGATATATATCTAATCATGATGATACGTTAGAATTAATAAATGATGTGTTTCTATCTTTTTTTAATCATTTAGATAAAATTAAATTTGATAATATTAAATCATATTTAGTTGCTATAGCAAAAAATAAAGTAATTAATTTTATTAAACAAAAAGAAAATTCCCCAACTATTATTTTTGATGATTCATTCATTTATCAAATAAATTATCCAATATCAAATGATTATGAAATAATCTTGCAACAAATGAAAAGTGTTCTATCAGATTTTGCCATTGAAATTATATTACAACATGTTATTTATGATAAAACCTTTAAACAAATCTCAAATGAATATCATAAACCTCTTAATACAATTATTTCTATATATAATAGAGCAATAAAGAAATTTAAAGGAGTATATAAAAAATGAAATGTTCTAATTTATTAAATTATTTTAATGATAATGTCAATGAAAGAGGAAACTTTAATTTAATAAAAGATAAAATAAATATTGAAAAATATCAAACAAAAAATAATTCATATTTATATTCTAAAATTATTCTTATCATATCTATTCCATTATTCATAATATTTTTATTTTGTTCAGCTTTAATAAAAACACACAAAGTAATATATTTACCATCTAATAATCTCCAACAATCTGTTGATGATTTAGATTCATATATTAAGATATCTAGAACATATTATTTAAATATAATTTTTATTATATGCTTAATTATTACATTTTTAATTATTCTAGTCACAATAATCTTTATGTATAATAAAAAGAAAAATAATACTAATTTATTTAATAATCACATAAATAAATCATTATGTAATTATAAAAATATTTTTATTGGAAAAGTTGAAGAAGAAATAAATAAAAATGATTTTTATATTTTTTATAAAATAAAGATAATTAAACATCTAAAAGGAAATGGCAATGAAGAAGAAGTTGTTTGCTTTTATTTAAATCAATATAATAAGAATAAAGTTTACAAATTATTCCAAGATGAAAATGATATGCCATTAATAAATAATTATTACATATTTTTTGTAAATCAAAACAATTTATTAGATAAACGTCTCATGGAAATTAATTATTTAATAACAAGTAATGAACAAAAAATATTACTAAAAGATTATGATGATAATAAATCTATCGAAAATCAAAATAATGAAATTATTGATTTGATTAAACAAATATAATGTTTAAGGAGAATAATAAAATGGCAAAACAAATAAAAAGATTAAAAATAGGTTTAATAATATCTTTATTTATTAATGTATTTTTATGTGTATTAATAACCCTTTTCGCAACATTTGATAATAAATATAAAAATTTTATATTTACCATAAAAGATAATGAAGCCATTATAGTTGATTATGAAGGTGAATATAATAAAATAAAAATCCCATCTAAAGTAATGTATCGATGTAAAATATATCCAATCAACAAATTAATTAAACCTATATTTACTACAATACCTAATGAAATAATAATTCCATCTTCAATTAAAGAAGTAGGTATGATATTTGGTAATGAAAGATCATTAATGACATCCCAAGATAAACTTAAAATAAATTATTTAGGGACAATGAAAGAATGGTGTAATATTATTTTTTATAAGCAACCATTTTTTAATTATTATGAAGGTTCATCTTTAGAAACATCTGTAGGTAGTCATGTTGGTGATGATTTTGTAACAGCAGTAGATAGACAATTAATTATAAATGGCAATAAAATCAATAATGTATTAACTGAAAAAATGTTGAAAGGGATAACAATAATAAATAGTAGTGCATTTTGTAGTTATATCCAACTAGAAGAAATAGAACTCCCTTCATCAATTAAATATATAGGTTCTTATGCCTTTTATTTCACACATTTAAAAAAAATAACTGTTGAAAGTGAAGAAGTATGGAATAACATTAAATATGAATACAATTCATTTAATGACTTAAATAAAATTGAAATAGTTTATAAAAATAAATAAATATAGAAAGTATAAATATGAAAAAATTAAAAATAGCTTTAATTATATCTTTATTTATTAATATTATATTATGTTCATTAATTCCTTTTTTTATAACTTTTGATAATAAATATAAAGGATTTACATTTATAATAAAAAATAATGAAGCAATAATAGAATCATATGATGGAGAATATGATACAATAAATATACCATCAAAAGTTAAATATCATGGCAAAAAATATTTAGTAACTGAATTATATAATAATGATGGAATATTTGATAAAATACCTAATTCAATAACAATCCCTCAAACAATCAAAAAAATAGGCATTATTTTTAAGACAAATGTTGAATATTATAATAAATCTAATTCCAAACTTAAAATAAATTATTTAGGATCAATAAAAGATTGGTGTAATATTATTTTTTACGAACAACCATTTTTTAATTATATTGATTCAACTAAAATTAATGAAATTAATTATATGCCTGCCATTTGTGAAAGAGAATTAATTATCGATGGTAAAATAATAACTAAAATAACAAAAGATATGTTAGATGGAATAACAGAAATTAAAAATAATACATTTCGTGGTTATTCATTTTTAGAAGAAATAGAATTACCTAATTCTATTAAATTAATTGGCAATTATGCATTTTATGATACAACAATAAAGAAAATAATCGTTGAAAATAAAGAGAGTTGGCAATCAATTAATTGTTTATATAATTCATTTAATGATATAAATAAAATTGAAATTGTTTATAAAAATAAATACTAAAAAACATAAAATAAGGAGGTAAAACATGAAAAAAATAATAATATGTTTATTTAGTTTATTATTAATATTATGTATAACAGGATGTAATAAAGAAATAGACAAAGAAAAAATAAAAGAAGAATTACATTCATATGTTGATGAAATTGAAAAATCAGAAATAATCAACCAAGAATTTAAAACAATTAATAAATATATTGATGATGAAGTTAATAATTTAAAATCTAGAAATTATGAAAAGAATGTGGAAAAAATAAAGAATCAATTAAATCAAATGATTCTAACAAAGAAGCAAAGTGAAGAATTAATTAATGATTCATCTAATTTTAAAGATTTATGTTTAAATGGTAATAAAATAGGAACAAATGATTCTGATTATTGTTTAGGTGTATATAATGATGCCATAGTTATTATTCAAATTGGAACTGATGAATATATAGGTTATCATGAAATATATGAATATTGTTTTAAATGTAATAAAGTATTTCAATTCTTAGTTTATAAAGATCATAACTTCTATAATCTTAATAATACAACAGAAGCACAAACATTAATTGATAATAATATAATAACAATGGATAATATTACATCAATTTATAAAACATTTTTAGGATTAATGGCATCATTATATGATGATTCTATTTCATTTCCAACTCGTGTTCCAACAATCGAAGATAATTTTAGAAATGATACAATTGTTGTTTCATTAAAACAATGGTATAGTTTCGCAAATAAACCAATTAATATAAAAGATTTTGAAACTAAAAATTTAATAAGTCTAAAAACAATTGAAGAAAATGGAAAAACAATTAAAGATTATAAAAAGAAAATAATAATAAACGATTATGAAGATGTTACACGTATATCTCATCCTGAAAATTTAATAGACCCTAGTAATTATTGTCAAATAGTAGGTTTGTATTTATTAAATAGTACAAAGGAAGATATTTTAAAAATAATCAAAGAATTAGAAGAATTAGATTATGTATTTGCTGCTGAACCTGCTTATATTTTTGAGGTTGTGGAAGCATAATAATATTAAGAGATTGATTTCAATATGAAGTCATCTCTTTTTTTATTTTCTTAAACTTGTGAAAATGAATAAATATAAAATAATAATATGATAAAATATAAATATATAAATAATATTAAATATTTAGGAGAAACATTATGCAATTTATTGATCAAACTACTAACAAAAAAGATTTTGTCATAAAAAATCATCAATTATTAGATTTCAATGGTTTTCAAGAAATGATTTCTATTCCATCTAATGTTCAAATAATTTCCATGAATTATAAAGATTCATTAAATAATTTGAAATTAGTTTACATCCCTAAAAGTGTTAATAAAATCATTAAAAATAGTTTTAATGATAATGTTATATTATTAATGGAAAGAAAATACAATATTGAAAATACCGATATTATTGAAAATTATTCATTATATAAATGTGTATGGAATGTATCAAAAAATGATATCATATTTAGTCAAAATAATATTACATATTTATTACGTAAAAACAAACAATTAGAAGTAATATCTCTTAATGAAGAAAGTTTAGAAATTAATATTCCTGAAGAAATAGATTATTTAAATGATTCTTATCCAGTAACAAGTATATCATCTAATGCTTTTCATGTAAAAAAAGCTAGAAGAATATATCTTCCTAAAACAATAAAATATATCGCCCCTAATAGTTTTAGTTGTCATCCATCAGTAATTATTCTTTATAAAGGAAAATATAAAAACATAAAGCCATGTTTATATGATATGTTTTTAGAAAATAAAGGATGTCCAGTAATATTTAATTACGATAATGATGATACAATAATCTTAATTAATGGTTATTTATTTATTATCCGTGATAAAAAAGCTATATTTGTTAATGCTCGTAGTTTTGATAAAAAAATACAAATTCCAGATGAAATATATTTAGGTAATAAAAGCTTTATGGTTAATGAAATAGCATATGGAGCATTTGAAGGAATGAATAATTTAGAAAAAGTAATAATTCCTTATACAATCCAAAAAGTTCCTAGTCATTTATTTAATGATAAAAATAATTATTCATTTTATTTGGAAATTGAAAATAATGAATTAATACCTAAAGAATGGGAAAATGATTGGAATAATGCATCTATTAAAATCATTGATAAATCAATAATAACTATTAAAAAAGATGATTTAGAATTTATTAAAAATGAAAATGATGAATTATCATTATTTAAAGTAAATAATAATTTAAAACATCTCGATATTCCTGAAAAATGTCAAATAATGGAAAATATTGAATTACCAGTTACAAGTATTTATAATTCATGTTTTGTTGGAAGTAAAATAGTTTCAATTAACATTCCAAGTTCAGTAAAGAAAATCGGAAGTAAAGCATTCCAAGGTTGTCATGATCTACATGAAGTAAATTTCGCTAATGGCTTAGAAGTCATTGAAAGCAAAGCATTTGCTTCATGTTCAATTTCTAGAATATCTCTCCCATCTACCCTAAAACAAATTGGTGATAAAGCATTTATTGATACACCATTAGAAATTGTCAATCTAAATAGTGACATATATGAAATTGGTAATGATTTATTTACATCAATGCCACTTATTTGTATAAAAGATGATTATGAACTTTATTTACAAATTAAAAATAATTTTCAAAATAATTATGAATGTAGAAATCCAATAAACAAATTGTTAACAACAAAAAGAATTATTTATATAAATAATAATAATATTAATAATATTAACAATGTTAATAATATTAATAATATTAATAATATTAATAATATTAATAATATTATTTTCCAAGATAATTATGTCTTTTATATCAAAGATAATGAAGCATCAATTTATAAATGTTTATGTAATGATACTAATACATTAATACTTCCTGAAATAATAAAAGCAAATAATAAAGAATATCCAGTTACTTCAATTTCAAGTTTTGCATTTTATGAATGCAGTTTAAATAATTTAATATTTCCTAAAACATTAAAAACAATTGAAAGTTATGCATTTTATAAAGCCCAAATAATGTCATTTTCTAATTTCCCAACTAATTTAAAAACAATAGAGCATCATGCATTTGCAAGATTAGTTACAAATCATATTTTCATAATTCCTAAAAGTATTGAATATATGGGAAATAATGTTTTTGAATATTGTTACCAAGATTATATAAAACTAGAAGAAGATACTAATTTAAGTGGATTTAGTGAATTGTGGAATGAAAAAGATCATATAACACACCAGATGATTAACATCACAAATGTTATATTGTAAGTATTTCTATAAAATAACATAATATTGTTATATAAGTAATCAGGTTGCAACAATAATAAAATTATTGTTGTAACTTGTATTACAAGTTTTGTATTACAATTAACACAAATCAATAATAAAATAAATATAAAATAAGGTGATTAAATGAATAATATAAATAATATAAATAATTATAAACAAACCATAAATAATTTAAATGATTATATTAATAATCAATTAATTATGCAAAAATTGAATGATTTAATAAATAAATTAATTCAAGATATAAATGAAAACAAAACAAGTCCAAACAACAATAAAAAATATAAACTAAATAATTTAACTAGTTTAATTAGTAATAATTTTTCCATATTAAATAGTCCCTAATATATATAATAAATATTATTAAAGGATGTGATTTAATAATGGAAACAAATAATATAATCAAAATAGATAATAAACAAATAAATAAATCAATTACAATAACATTAAAGAATTACCAATATGAAATAGCAAATAATCAAGCTAAAATAATAAAATATGAAGGAGAAAACCAAAATGTAATAAAAATACCATCATATATAAATTATCAAAATCAAATAATTATCGTCAATGAAATATTAGAAGGTGCATTTAAAGATCATAATGAAATTGAAAAAATCACCATTCCTAATACAATCAAATCAATTCATTCATATAGCTTCTTTATGTTATCAAATCTTAAATTAATTTATTTGCCATCATCAATTTGTTTTATTGAAAAAAATAGTTTCTTTTTATGTCAATCATTGATTTTAATATCAAATTTATTAGAACAACCAATTACATATGAAAATAATTGGTGTAATAACACAACACCAATTTATTGGAACATATCTAAACAAAACATTTTAGAACAAAATAACTATACTTATATAATAAATAATAATACATTAACTTTAATATCTTATAATGGAAAAGAAGAAATAGTTAATATTAATAATAAAATAGAATATCAAGATAATATATATTCTATTACCAAAATAGGATCTAAGGCATTTGCTACTGCCTGTCAGATACAAGCATTAAATATTCCTAATAATATAATAGAAATAGAACAATCATCTTTATATGGTTTAAACAATTTAAAAGAATTAACATTACCATTTGTTGGAAAAGAAATAAACAGTCAAGGAAAAGATTCATTATTCGGCAATTTATTTGGCTTAAACTTTAATAAATCATATAATATAGTCCAATATTATAATGAATATAACTATATTGAATGTTCTATTCCATTCAGTTTAAAGAAAGTAACAATAAATCAAGGCAATATTTCTTATGGAGCATTTTCTAATTGTCATTATTTAGAAACAATTATCCTAAAAAAAGATGTAAAATCAATATCTAATAATTGTTTCTTAAATTGTTTTGAACTAATTATAAAATGTGAAAAGAAGAATATCAATTGGCAAAATAATTGGTATCAAAATGCTTCAGTCATCTATTTAAATGAACAAAATAATAAAATAACAACATATAATAAAAATAATATGCAATTTAAAATAAATAATAATGAAGCAACATTATTATCATATAATGGTAAAAATAAAACAATCAATATTCCTGATAATATAATCATAAACAATAAAAATTATAATGTAACTAAAATAAATGATAATTGTTTTAAAAATAATAAAAAAATAGTAAAAATAACATTACCAAAATATTTAAAAGAAATAGGAGAAGAAGCCTTTAGTGGATGTGAAAACATTATATCAATTACTTTACCAACATTTACAAATAAAATAAATGATGGAGCCTTTTATAATTGTAAATCATTAAAAGATGTAAAGTTAAATGATAAAATTAAAAAAATAAATCATGGCTTATTTTTAGGGTGTAAAACATTAAAATCAATTAATATTCCTAAAAATATCCAAAATATAGCTAATGATTCATTTAAAGGATGTACTTCATTAACAAATATAAATGTTGATGAAAACAATAATTATTATTCATCAATTGATGGTAATTTATATAATAAAAATAAAAAAGAATTAATTCAATATGCAATAGGTAAAAAGAATAAATCATTCATTATTCCAAAATTTACAAAAAAAATAAATAAAGATGCATTAATAGGATCTAATAATTTATTATCTATTAGTATTCCATCATCAATAAATGAAATAAGTGATAATTTAATAAATAATGATAAAACAATATTATATTATATAAATACTAATAAATTAAATAAAATAACAAAAAATGATAAATTATTCAATAATAAATCATTCAAAAATGATAAATCTTTCATGAATCCTATATTTCACCAATTAAGTAAATGTAATAATAAATTATATGAAATAAATAATATTTATCAATATAAAGGATTAGAATATATATTAGAAAATAATAAAATAACAATAACAAAATGTTTAGAAGAAAAAGAAATAATGGAAATACCAAATGTATTACCAATTAATAATAAATATTATCCAGTAAATACAATAGGACAAAATTCATTCTATAAATGTAATAAAATAAAAGAAATAATAATGCCTCAAACAATAGAATCAATTCAAAATTTTGCTTTTTATTCATGTGAAAAATTAGAAAAAATAATTTTGCCACAATCATTAAAAATAATAAATTATCAATCATTTGCATATTGTATCAAATTAAAAAGAATTTATTTCAATAGATCATTAACTGAAATAAAGAAAGAAGCTTTTTTAGGATGTAAATCATTAGAAAGTATATTATTACCTAATAGTTTGGAAACAATTGAATCATGTTCATTTATGTCATGTAAAAAGATGAAAAAAGCATATATTCCTAAATCAGTAAATAAAATAGAAAATAATGCATTTGCTAATTGTCATAATTTAGAAATATATTGTGAAAGAAATATAAAACCAAGAGATTGGGATAATAAATGGTTAGGAGAAGAAAAAAAAGTATATTACGATATTATTTTATAATATTTTTAAATAACTATAATACACCTTAAATTAAAATAGTTTATCCTTGATTTTTATGTCATTTATTGGTATAATAGTAATACTTATATCATTAAACATGAGGGATATTATGAATCTTTCCATTACTAAAAGAAACCAATTCATTGATTATTTGAATCGCTTCTTTGAATCAAAATATTTTAATTATATAGTTTTTCTAGGTGGATTTCTTAATTGGTTATTTCATGGCTATATAATATTTTCTATCATATTAATTATATTTTCTTTTTATATAATATGGAATGATTTAGAAAGACATAGTTTTTTTCCAATATTATTAGTTTATATAATTGGTTTTATCCCTCCTAAAACAAATGAAGAAATACTAAAATATTTTGGTAGTGGAATAACAATATATTTAATGATATTAGCTGATGGTTTTAAGAACAAAACACTTTCTTTAAAACATCCATATAGTATTGCTTTAGTTCTTATTCAATTAGTAGCATTACTTAGTATTGTTCCTGCCCTAATATTAGAGAAGAAGACTGCTATTCATGTAATAGCTGATGTAGGAAGAATGATTTTATGGATTATTCCTGTATGTTATATACCTGATGCTATCAAAGATAAACAAAAAGGAAGAACTTTATTAAGTTATTCATTTATGTGTTTAATGTTTTGTATATCATTACAAATAATAGCATACATTCTTAAACAAGAAAATATTTATAATGCTATTTTAGAAGGAAAAGGAATTAATTTAGAATGGGCTGTATCTACTCATGTAGCATTAGTTTATGAATTTATTTTTCCTTTTATAATATATTTATATTATAATTCTAATAAAATTCGTTATTTATTAATTGCTTTTATATCATTAGTATTTCCAATTATATTAAGATGCCGTGGAGCAATTTATTCAGGAATAATTGTTGTGGCAATAACATTATTTTTCTTGTTTTATCGTGGAACAAAGAAAATGAGAATTGATGTTATTATATCAATTCTTATTCCCTCAGCCATCTTTGTAACCATTGGTTGTATTACAGGATTATTACAAGATATAATGAGACAATTATTTGTTGCTAACATTGATGATAGTAATAGATTTGATTTATATGAACTTGCATGGAAAAACTTCTTAAAAAGTCCTATTTTAGGAACAGGTAGTTATACAAGTCAATATTACAATCATGAAGTATTAAATACATGGGTTAATCATTATCATAATGTTTTCTTACAAGCTTTATCATGTACAGGTTTAGTTGGATTAGGAGTCTTTATTTATTATTTATTTACCTTTATTAAATTAACATTTAAGAATGACACATTCCACCAATTAATGTTTATATTAGTAATTTATTTAATAATTCATGGTTTAATTGATACAACATTTTATAATTATATTATTATGATGTTTTTATCATTAATAGGACCTTTATTAGAATATAAAACAAAATCAAATTAAAACACTCTATTTTTGGAGTGTTTTTTTGTTTTAGAATAAAGAAAAGATAAATATCATATATATATAATATATATGAGGTGGAAAATGACCAAAAAGGAAAATATTATTTTAGGAAAATATTTAAGAAAGAAGTATCGTTTTATATGGAAAAAGATGAAGGTTATTGGTGTTACTGGTACAAATGGTAAAAGTACTACAACTACTTTAGTATATAAATATTTAAGATATTGTAATTATAATGTAACATTAATTGGTACAAATGGAGTATGGATAAATGATAAACATTATGAAACTAATAATACAACTCCAGGAATAAAAGAATTATATGAAATATCATATAAAAGTTATTTAGAAAATGTTAGATATATTATAATGGAAGTAAGTAGTCATGGAATAAATCAAGAAAGAATAAAATATATTCCTTTTTCTATTTGTTTACTTACTAATGTAACATTAGATCATTTAGATTATCATAAAACTTATCTAAATTATAAAAAAACTAAATTAAATTACTTAAAACAGCGAAAATTAGGCAAAAAAGTCCTTTTAAATGGCGATATGAACGATTTAAAATTTTTTTTAAAGAGAATTGATAATAAAATTTTTTTATACGGCTTAAAAGGGTCAAAATATCAAATAATTGATCCTAAAATTGATAAAAATGGCATTAATTTTAAATTTGTTGTGAAAAAAGGTAAAAATAATAATAATAATATTAATAATAATATTAATAATATTAATAAAATTAATAATATTATTGATATCCATTCTAATTTATTAGGATTATTTAATATTTATAATATTTGTAGTTTTTTATCCATTGTTGATTGTCTTAAATTATTAGATGAAAATAAAGTTAAAAACTTCTTATCAAATGATATAATAATCGATGGAAGAATGAATGAAATAAATTGGCAAAATCGTAAAATAATAATAGATTTTGCTCATACTCCTGATGGCGTAGAACAAGTACTAAAATTTTTAAAACAAATAAAAGAAAATAGAATAATTACTATTATTGGTTGTGGCGGATTAAGAGATAAATCTAAAAGACCAATTATTGGTAATATTGCTTCATTATTATCTGATATTACTTTTTTCACATCTGATAATCCTAGAACAGAAGATCCCAATGAAATAATTAATGATATGATTAATGGTGTAAATAAAGATTTAATTAATAAAATAATAATAGAAATAGATCGTAAAAAAGCAATTGAAAAAGCAATCAAGATTAGTGAAGAAAATGATATAATTGCTATATTAGGTAGAGGAAATGAAAAATATCAAAAAATTAATAATCAAAATATTCCTTTTGATGATTATCAAATAGTAAAGGAAATATTAAATTATGAATAATATTTATTTATTATCATTTTTATCATCTTTTATCTTTACAATCATTTTATTTATTTTGTTTATTCCTTTATTTAGATATTTAAAATGTGGACAGTCCATAAGATTAGAAGGACCAAAAGAACATTACAAAAAAAGTGGCACTCCAACAATGGGAGGAGTATTAATAACATTAGGATTTTCCATCCCTTTTTTAATTGTAACTAATTTAATATGTCATATACCATTTAATACATGTTTTTTATTTATTTTACCATCTTATTTATATATGATTATAGGTTTTATTGATGATTATTTAATAGTCATAAGAAAAAATAATCAAGGATTAAAACCAAGAACAAAAATAATAATGCAAATTATTGGTGTTATTATATATTATATTTTCTTTGTTAATCAATCATTTTCGCATATAGTTCAAATATTTTCATTTAAAATAGATCTAAAATGGGGATATGGATTATTTATTTTATTAATGTTTGTTGCTAGTTCAAATGCCGTAAATTTAAGTGATGGCTTAGATGGATTAGCAACAGGATTATCCATAATATCTTTTATATGTATTTTTATAATATCTTATATAAAACAAAATCAATTAGTATTGTTATTTTCTATTTTCATGATTGCTTCATTAATGGCATTTTTAATATTTAATGCCAATCCAGCCAAAATATTTATGGGAGATGCAGGTTCATTAATGTTAGGAGCAACAATAGCAAATGCAATGATATTATTAGAAGAAGAATTATTATTAATAATTGTTGGATTTGCATTTGTTATTGAAACATTATCAGTTATATTTCAAGTTATATATTTTAAAATAACTAAAGGTAAAAGATTATTTTTAATGAGCCCATTACATCATCATTTTGAATTAAAAGGTTATAATGAATGGCAAATTGATTTATTATTTTGGCTAATTGGCTTTATAGCTTGTATAATTGCTATAAGTATAATCTTAGGAGGTTTATTATGAATTATTTATTATTAGGCTATGGAATTAGTAATAAATCAATATATAATAATATTAATAATATTATTAATAATGTTATTATATATGATGATAAATTAATGAACAAACCAATTAATTTACATAACATATCTTGTATTATTAAAAGCGGTAGTATTCCTAATGATCATAAAATAATAAATGAAGCAAAAGATTTAAATATCCCTATATATAGTGATATAGAATTATTTTACCAATTATATCACCCCAATTCCCTCATAACTGTCACAGGAACAAATGGTAAAACAACCACAGTTAATTATATAAAAACATTAATTCCTCAATATTCATTAGCAGGAAATATTGGTAAAGCAATCTTTGATTATCATAATAATCCTAATAATTTAATAATTGAAGCATCAAGTTTTATGTTAGAATATATTGATAAATATCATAGCTCATGTTCAATATTATTAAATATTAGTTGTAATCATTTAGAACATCATAAAACAATGAATCAATATATTAAATCTAAATTCAAATTACTAAAAAATAATACTAATAATGATTTAATAATTTATTCATTAGATGACAAAATAATAACAAATTTAATTAAATATTACCAAGGTATTAAAATACCATTTTCATTATCTCAAGAAAATAAAGGATTTTATATAAAAAATAACATAATATATTTAAATAAAACTCCTTTATTTCCAAAAAATTATTTCCCATATCAAGAGCCTCATAATTTAAAGAACTTACTAGCATCAATTGCCTGTGCCATATTTTATAAACATATTTCCATAAATCAAATTATAAATAGAATAAAAAATATCAAAAACGTCCAAAATCGTTTAGAATATATAGGCAATATAGATAATTTAAGAATATATAATGATGCTAAATCAACTAATTTTTTAGCTCTTTCTTCAGCAGTCAACTCATTCAAAAATGATAAAATTATTTTAATTGTTGGAGGGAAGAAAAGGAATGATGATATTTCATTAATCAATTATCACAATATTGTATTTGTTTATTGTTATGGAGAAATGAAAGATGAATTTAAAAAAATATTTACTAATTTTAATATTAAAAGTAAAGTATTTAATACATTAAAAGAAGTACTAAATGATATAAAAAACAATCTAAAATCATTAAAAGAAGTAGGAAATATTCTCTTGTATTCTCCAGCTGCTCAAAGCTATGACCAATATGATCATTTTGAAGCAAGAGGAGAAGAATTTAAATCATTAATTGCATATATAAAAGATCAAAGGAAATTATAGAGTATTTTTTAATAAAACGCTTGCATTTTTTATTAAAAGTGATATACTATAGATGTATATGGAGGTATTATAATGATTAAAAAGTTATTAACATTTATATATAGTATTTTTGTAATATTTTCTTTAGTAGGTTGTAATAAAGAAGAATATGTTCAAGTACACTTTGTATCAGAAGAAAAAAATTTTATAACTTCAGTATCTAAGGGCGATGTAATAACAGAAGAATTTCTTGGTTCAGTTGAACCTGATAAATATTATTTGTTTTATGATAATGATAATTTAAAATGTTATAACAATGAAAAATTATATAATGATACTACTGTATATATTAAAAAAGTTTCTTTTAATGATGAATTAACAGAAGATATATTAATTAAATTATCAATTGAATGTTATTTAATAGAACAACATAAAAAATCCAATAAAATAACAATAAATGATATTGAAATGACTGATTATTTAGGTAAATATGATAATGCAATTGTTGGTGTATTTTCAAATGATAAAGAAAAAATTCTTGATAAATCATTTAAAATAGATAATCTTGAATTTAATTGTGATAAAGGTAATGATATTTTATTATTTCTTAATAAAAAGTTTTATAAATTAAAAGATGCATTTAATGAAAAATTATTATCTAACAATGATATTTATGATATTTATAATAAATATAATCATATAGATGATTATATATTAAATGATGAAATTAAAGATACCATTCTTAATATCTATTTTAAAGAAAATACATTAACTGATGATATAAAAAATGATACACAAATTAGATTTTATTTTGGTAAATATAATGATGCTTATGTAGCTATGATCTCTCATGATTTAGTAGCAAAAAGACTTGAGATTAAAGGTCAAAGATATGTCGTGAAATGTAATGAAAAAGAATATTATTTTGGTAAATTTTCTGATATTATAAGTGTTTATTATAACAATAAATATTATATATTACAAGAAGCATATGATAAAAATATATTAAATGATGAAGATATCGAAAAAATATATAGTTTATATAATTTAATGATAGTAAGATAAGGTGGTTATTTTATGAAAAAATCATTTATTATAAAATTCTTTATTATTATATTAAATATTATAATAATATTTAGTTTAGTTGGATGTACAAAAGAAAATTTAGTTACAATTCATTTTATAGATGGTAATGATAAATATGATGTTAATATTATAAAAAATTATAGTATTACTGATGATTTTATTCCATGTCAATATTTAGGATTATATTATGATAAGGAATATCAAAATGAATATAATCATGAACCAATAACAAAAGAATGTACAATTTATATTAAAGAAGTAGAAAAAGTAACAATTGATTTTGTATTTAATGATAATCATTATCCAGTAAGAGTACCAGTAGGAACAGAATTATCTGAAGATTTAATTCCTAATTTTGGACCTAATTATGATTATGATTGTTATCATATGTTTGAAGATGAAAATTTTACTGATCCATATTTTCTTTATTTTCATTACCCTTTAACATTCGATGAAACAATATATGTTCAAGGTGTATATGCAGATGATCCAAATATTTCTGATGAAGAAATGATAGAAAACGCGAAAAAATATGTATATCGATATATTGAATGCGATGAAAATATTGGTAGGGTGTTTTATTCTGGATTTTACGGAAGATATGATGATTGCATAATTTTGTGCTATTATATTACTCATCGTGACTATTTATGGCCTTTTGGATGGTCAGACGATGAAGGAGATGCCTATACAATTGTTTATAAAGATAAATATTTATGGGTTAGTTATAATGCTTTTCATCTTGGTATAATATCTAAAGATGTTTACGAAACATATATCTATTTAAATCAAACATACGGGTTTCCTCCACATCATAAACCAATTTAATAATATTTAATGATAGTAAGATAATTGGGGATATATTTATGCTAGTAATAGAGGTGACTTTACAATCAAAGGAACATATCAAATTAATCAAAGATTTATCATTATTATTCATGTGATTATTGAATAAAATAATTGATTTTCAAAAAAATGTGGTTTTGTGCCTAAAAACTGCAATGAGAAACAAAATTTCAAAGGACTAATTATATCAATATTATCGATATGAATTAGTCCTTTTTAATTTAAATCCTTTTTTATTATTTAAATTTATTGGTACTTAATGGTTCATAATGAATAAGTATCTATAAAACATATTTAATTATATTTTTTTATAATACTTATTCTTATATATACATAATAAATTATTATTTTATCTTTTTTTATTTCAAATAATGTGATATAATAATTATAAATAATCAAGTAAAATAATATATAATAAATAAATAATAAATATAAGAAAGAATTTATATATGGATATTAATAGAGATATTATATATGGAGGTGCTTTTAATCCTCCAACAATTGCTCATGCAAGTATTATATTATATTTAAGAAATAAATTTCCTGATCAAAAAATCATTCTCCTTCCAACAAATGATTTTTATGATAAAACTCATATTGGTACTTATGAATCATATGAACATCGTAAAATAATGATTGAATTAACACTTGATAATTTAAATATTCGTAAAGATAATATTGAAATATCCAATTATGAATATACATTAGATTCATATAAAGGAACATATTATACTTTAAAACATTTTAATCATCCCTATTTTGTTTTAGGAGCTGATGCTTTACTAACAATTTCTTTTTGGATTATGTATCCCAAAATAATTGAAGAAAATTATTATATAGTTTTTCCAAGAATGGGTTATGATATAAATAAAATAATTGAAGAAAATGAAATATTAAAGAAATACCAAAGTCATTTTATAATCATAAATGATTATAAAATAAATGATATCTCATCAACAAAATTCCGCCAAAATTTTACTAAAGAATTATTATATCCGCAAGTGTATCAATATATATTAGATAATAAATTATATAAAATGAAAGGAAGAAAATAAAATGTATTCTCAAGGAATGATAAAAGTTGCTGCTGCAAGTCCTATATTAAAAATAGGAGATGCAATGCACAATGTGCAAGAAATAATAAAATGTTTAAACAAAGTCGAACAAAAGAAAGTTGACATTGTTGTATTTCCTGAATTATGTATTTGTGGATATAGTGTAGCTGATTTAGTATTTCAAGATTATTTATATCGCGATAATTTAAAAGCAATTGAATACTTATTAAATAATAATCCTTTTCATGGGGTAGTAATTGTTGGAACATATTTTATCGAAAGTGATCGTATATATAATTGTTGTTTAGTTATCCAAAATAATAAAATATTAGGAATTGTTCCTAAATGTTATCTACCTCATACTAATGAATTTTATGAAGCAAGATGGTTTGTTAGTGGCTCTAATTGTCCATTTAATGAAATTGAATTGTTTGGGCAAAAAATTCCATTTGGTAAACTAATATTTGATAATGATGATCATTTAGTTCAATTTGGTTGTGAAATATGTGAAGATTTATGGGCACCAATGTCACCTCATGAAACAATATATGCTAATGGCGCTGTTTTAATTTTTAATGCAAGTGCCTCTCCTGAAGTAATTGGTAAAGGTGATAAAAGAAGAATGATTGTTCAAAGTGCTAGTTATAGATGTAATGGAGCATATATTTATACATCAAATAGTGCATCAGAATCAACTTCTGAAGTAGTATTTAGTAATCATAAGATGATTGTTGAAAATGGGGATATTGTTAGTGAAAGTCATAATATTCAATTAGATGATGATATTTTAATAGGTGATATTGATATATTAAAACTACATCATTTACGTAAAACAAATGGTTGGGTTAAAAATATTCATCGTGAAAATATTGAACAATTAAGAAAAATATCATATTCATTATCAAAAACAAATGATTTTGTTTTCGCAAAAGAAATGGATATATTACCATTTGTTCCTAAAAATAAAGAAGACTTTGAACATATCATTGATATGCAAGCAACAAGTGTAAAGAAAAGATTAGATTATATAGGCATTGAAAAGACTGTATTAGGAGTATCTGGTGGCTTAGATTCCACATTAGCCTTACTTTCTTTATGTCATATGTGTGATAAATATCACATGAGTCGTAAAAACATCATTGCTTTAACCCTTCCATCAAGTAATAATAGCAGTACAACCTATCAAAATTCTTTAGAATTAATGAAACGTCTTCATGTGGAATGGAATGAAATTCCCATTCATGAACATGTCATGAAACAACTAGAAACAATTGGACATGATGGTAAAACTAAAGATGTCACATATGAAAATGTTCAAGCAAGATTTAGAACATTTACATTAATGAATACCGCAAATTTACATCATGCCATTGTCATTGGAACATCAGATATGTCAGAAGTAGCTTTAGGTTGGTCAACATTCAATGGTGACCAAATGGCAATGTATGGTATTAATTCTGGATTACCAAAGACAGTTATTAAAGCAACAGTTAATTATTATAAAGGGATTTACCCAGAAGTAGCTGATATATTAGATAGTATATTAGAAACACCAATTTCTCCTGAATTATCAGGAAGTAATCAATTAACTGAAGATATTATTGGTAAATATGAAATCAATGATTTTATTTTATATCATTTCTTAGTATGTGGAGATTCAGAAGCAAGAATCGTTTATTTCTTAGAACGTTTCCTTAAATTAAATAAAGATGATGCTATTAAATGTGTGGATAATTTCTATCAACGTTTCTATCATCAACAATATAAAAGATTAACTATGCCAGAAGGAGTTAAGATTTTAAATTTAAGTTTATCACCGAGAACAGAAACAAGATTAAATGGTGATATATATAAACCAAAAAATTAAAAGCAATAACATTTATAATTAAGTATTACCTATAAACTTAGGAGGTAAAAATGAAAAAAATAATATGTTTATTTAGCTTTTTATTGATATTATGTATTAAGGGTTGTAATAAAGAAATATACATATAAAAAGCAAAAGCAAAAGAAGAATTGTATACATATATTGATGAAATTGAAAAACCCTCTTATCACAATATTGAACAAGAATTTTGTTTAAAACATTCCGATTTTATTTTGATAATTATTTTGAATATCTTTAATAAAATAATACATTTTTCAAAAAAAATAAAAAACATCTTGCTTGTTTATATGAAAAAATGTATAATAATGTATATTAATAAATAATAAAAACAATGACAAAGAGGAGTACTAAAGAATTGTTTTTTAGAGAAGAATGGTTTGGTGAAACATTCTAACAAACTTTAGGAATGTAGCTTTTGAGTTGATATGTCAGAAAAAAAGAAGAAATAGTTCTTTTAAAACATATCCGTAAGTTTTGCGTTAAAAACAAATGAAGGGAAAAAATAAATAATATGAAATATTTATTTTTTAACTAAGGTGGTACCACGATAATTCGTCCTTAGATTGTTTTAATAACAATTTAAGGATTTTTTTAATGAAGGAGAAAAAAATGAAAAAGTTAAAAGATTTATCAACAAAATATGATTTTAATGAAGTTGAAAAAGGAAAATATCAAGAATGGATAAATAATGGCTATTTCACAGCAGGTGATATATCTAAAAAGTCTTATACCATTGTTATTCCCCCACCTAATATTACAGGTAAACTTCATATTGGTCATGTTTTAGATACAACATTACAAGATATTATCATTCGTCGTAAACGTATGATGGGATATGATGCATTATATTTACCAGGAATGGATCATGCAAGTATAGCAACTCAAGCTAAAGTAGAAGCATCTTTACGTGAACAAGGAATATCACGTTATGATTTAGGAAGAGAAAAATTCTTAGAAGTATGTTGGGAATGGAAAGAAAAATATGCTGATATCATCCATAAACAATGGGAAAAAGTAGGATTAAGTTTAGATTATACTCGAGAAAGATTTACTTTAGATGCAGGATTAAATAAAGCAGTAAATGAAGTATTTGTAAAAATGTATGAAGAAGGATTAATATATCGTGGCGAAAAAATCATCAATTGGGATATTAAAAGTAAAACAGCCTTATCAAATATTGAAGTTGAATATAAAGATATTGAAGGTGCTTTTTATCATTTTATTTATCCATTTACCGATGAAGATGGTGGCTTAGAAATTGCAACAACTAGACCAGAAACAATGTTTGCGGATATGGCATTAATGGTTCATCCTGATGATAAAAGATATCAAAAATATATTGGTAAAAATGTTTATATTCCTGGAACAAAAACAATCATACCTGTTATTAGTGATAGTTATGTTGATATGGAATTTGGTACTGGTGTTGTGAAAGTAACACCTGCCCATGATCCAAATGACTTTGAAGTTGGAATTAGACATAATTTAGGACACCCATTATGTATGACTGAAGATGGTCATATGAATGAAATGGCAGGAAAATATCAAGGCATGGATCGTTTTGAATGCCGAAAAGAATTAGTTAAAGATTTACAAGAATTAGGATATTGTCCAAAAATTGAAAAAATGATACATTCAGTAGGTCATTCTGAACGTACAGGAGTGATTGTTGAACCGCGACTTTCTAAACAATGGTTTGTGAAAATGAAACCATTAGCTGATGCTGTTATTGAATTACAAAACAGTGAAAATAAAGTTCACTTTTACCCACAACGATTTGAAAACACCTTACTACAATGGATGAATAACATTCAAGATTGGTGTATTAGTCGTCAATTATGGTGGGGACATCAAATCCCAGCATGGTATAAAACAATTAATGGAAAAGAAGAAGTATATGTTGGCATCAATCCCCCTAAAGAAGAAGGATGGGTAAGAGATGAAGATGCCCTTGACACATGGTTTTCTAGTGCCTTATGGCCATTCTCTACTTTAGGCTGGCCAGAAAAAACTGAAGACTTAGAAAGATTTTTCCCTGGAGATACCCTAGTTACAGGATATGATATTATCTTTTTCTGGGTAGCTAGAATGATTTTTCAATCTAAATATCTAACTAATCTAAGACCATTTAAAGATGTTTTAATTCATGGTATTATTCGTGATGAATTAGGAAGAAAAGTAAGTAAATCATTAGGAAATGGTGTTGACATCATGGAATGTTTCAAACAATATGGCGTCGATTCTGTCCGTTACTTTTTAACAACAACAGGAGCACCAGGACAAGACATTCGTTATTCTGATGAAAAATTATCTTCCACATGGAATTATATTAACAAAATTTGGAATATTTCTCGTTACATTGGTTTACAATTTGATAATTATAATTATCAAGGCGAAGATATAAATCCAAATTTATTATCAGTTGCTGATGAATGGATATTACAAAGATTAAATGAAGTAATTACTGATGTAGATAAAAATTATGACAAATATGAATTTGGTGAAGTTGCCAAAACAATTTATAATTTTACTTGGGATGATTTTGCTTCATGGTATCTAGAAATGACTAAAGTAGATTTCATGAATGCATCCACAGAAAAAGCCATCAATACATGTGCTGTATTAAGTTATGTATTAACCGCAATCTTAAAATTACTTCATCCATTTATTCCTTTTGTAACTGAAGATATTTACCAAATGTTTCATGAAGGAAGCATAACAATAAGTAAATGGCCAACAGTTAATCCAAATTATTCATTCAATGATGCCAAACAAATTCAAGTAATTTATGATATTATTACATCAGTTCGTAATACAAGATCATTAAAAAATGTGGCAATTAGTAAACCAATTGACATTATCTTACAAAGTCAATCTAATGAATTATTATCATTCTTAGAAAATAATAAACATTATTTAAAGAAATTTACTAATTATGAACATCTTGAATTTATCAAAGATGATATAGATACATCTAAAGCAATATTAAATGTCTTAAATGATGTTAAAGTAATAATACCATTAGAAAAGTTAGTTAATATTGAAGAAGAAAAGAAAAAATTACTTCAAGAAAAAGAAAAAATGATTCAAGAAGTAAAACGTTGTGAAAACATGTTAAACAATCCGAATTTTGTTAGTAAAGCTCCTCAAGCAAAAATAGAAGATGAAAAAAGAAAATTAAATAATTATCAAGCAAGATTAGAAGAAATAGAAAAAGTATTAAATGATTTATTATAAATAACTAAGAAGGTAAGTTCATGATATTAAATAATATCCAGGAATGTATTTCCTTTATTGAATCACAACATCGAACAGGAACTAAATCATTACTACATATGCAACAATTATGTCAAATATTTAATCATCCTGAAAAATCATTTAAATCAATTCATGTAGCAGGTACAAATGGCAAAGGATCAGTTGTAGCATATTTAAAAAATGTTTTATTAAATTCAGGCTTAAATGTTGGAACATTTACATCTCCATATATTGAATGTTTTAATGAAAGAATAACTTTAAATGGTAAATTTATTCCTGATGAAGATGTTATAAATCTTACTAATTTAATATTACAAAAATATCCAATATTAGAAGAAAATAATATTGATAAACCAAGTTTTTTTGAATTAGTTACTTTAATATGTTTCTTATATTTTGAAAAAACTAAACCTGACATCGCAATTATTGAAGTTGGCATTGGCGGATTACTCGATTCAACAAACCTAATCACCCCATTATTAAGTATTATATCTAATGTTGATTATGATCATATGAATATATTAGGTAATACAATTGAAGAAATAGCTTTAAATAAATTAGGGATTGTGAAAGAAGAAATACCCCTAATAACAATATTTGATGAAAGAATTAATGATTTAATTAATCAAACATGTTTAAATAAACATACAATATGTTATTATGTAAAACCTAATGATATAAAATTAATTCAATTAGATTTAAATAATACAATATTTGATTATCAAGAATATAAACATGTAACATTAAATATGTTGGGAAAACATCAAACAGAAAATGCTTCAATTGTTTTAGAAGCTTGTAATGTTTTAAAACAATATTTTCCAATAACAAAAGATAATATTTATCAAGGTTTAAAAAATACTTTTTGGCCAGGAAGATTAGAAAAAATAAAAGAAAATCCATATATTTTATTAGATGGTGCTCATAATCCTAATGGCATTCATCGTTTACATGAATTTCTAGAATCATTAAATTATGATATTCATTTAGTTATAGCTATTTCCTCAAATAAAGATAAAGAACCAATGATTCATGAAATAGAACAAGACGTTGATGAAATTATTTTTACCCAATTTTTATATAAAAGAAGTGATGAAGCACATAATTTATATAATTATTCTAATCATTCAAATAAAAGATTAGAATTAGATTATAAAAAGATTATTAATGAAGCATTAAATGATCATAATTCTAATTCATTATGGGTATTTTGTGGGAGCTTATATTTTGTAAGTGAAATAAGAAAAATATTATTAAGTTGATTCATTTCGAATCAACTTTTTTAAATACTAATATATATTTCTTTATATATTATATAATAGGAATTAATCATTAATTAATAATTGTTAATTTATATTATTATTAAATGATATAGCACTTTTTTATCATATATTTTGTATTTATTTTAACAGCTTTTTTATTTATTAAAAAAAGTTGTTATTTGGTATAAATAGAATTTGTTTTCTTTCTTATTTATATTATAATATTGTTTTTAATAATATTATTAATTTTATTAATATTATTAATATTATTATACGTTTATACTTTTTTATGACATTTTTTATTTTTCTCATTCTCTATAATATTGATAATAATATTATTTATATTAGAGGAAGAAGGTTAATAATGAAAAAGAAAAGTATTGATTTATTTGGTATATTATTTGGCGTTATTATTGGTTGTGCAATAGGCTATTTTGTAGCAATTTCTTTTCACGATACAAAAGAAAATATCATTCAAACTAACACATCAACTATAGGAACAGTATATTTATTAGAATTATATAAAAGTGATAATGAAAAAGAAACATTAAATTATTTAGATAAAATTCATAATGAGCAATTATTTGGTGAAATAGTTCATATTGGTAAAATATATTATATATATGGTAATATTGGTTATACATTAGAAGAAGTCCAAGCAATAAAACTAGAATATGAAGAAAAAAATATATTTGGCAATATAGTATCAAGTTATATTCAAGATTTACCATCTATTTATCCTAAAGAAACAATAGAATATCAATTTTATTCAGATGCAATTTATTATTTATTTCAAAGTTTAAAAAAAGAAAAAATAGTTTTAAAGGAGCAATATTATATAAATCCAATAAATGTTTCATTATTCTCTAATTTAACATTATTAGTTTCGATTAGAAATCCCAAAATAGAAAAAGAATTACAATTAAATACTTATAAACAATTAATTGAATGGTTTAATTAATAAAGTAAAAAAACAAATCTTTATATAATATATTATATGAGGAGATTAAAACAATAAATGAAATATGATTTTAAAGATATGACATCCATGGAAAAACCCCGTGAAAAACTAATGAAATATGGTTCATCTAACTTAGCTGATTATGAATTATTAGCTATTTTATTATGTACAGGAACAAGAAAAAAATCTGTATTAGATGTTGCTATTGATTTATCAAAATATCTCAAATCAATTCAATCAATTCATGATATTACATATGAAGAATTAGTTACATTTGATGGCATTGGTCCATCTAAAGCTTTATTAATCTTATCCGCAATTGAATTAGGTAAAAGAATGATTAATCCCATAGATGAAAATAAAACCATAAAAAGTTCCATGGAAGCATATTTATTTTTTAAAAAAGAATTACAAAATGAAACCCAAGAATATTTTGTTGCTCTTTATTTATCAAGTGCAAATAAAATAATAACATATCGAATAATAAGCATTGGTACAGCAACTCATACAGTTGCCAGTCCTAAAGATGTCATGAAATGGGGAGTTAAATGTTCAGCTTATGCCATAATAATTGCCCATAATCATCCAAGTGGCGTAGCATATCCAAGTAAACAAGATATGGATGTGACTAAACAATTAATTCAAGCAGCCCAAGTTGTTGATATTGTATTCGTTGATCATATTATTATTGGAAATCAATGTTATTATAGTTTTCATGAAAATCGCATAATTCCCGAGGTATCTTCATAATATTATATGGAGGTACAATATGAATTTTATTGATCGTTTCTTATATAAGTTTTTAATGTTAATAACTATTTTGTTAATAATAATTGCTTTAGATTATTTTAATTTTATTTCAATAAACAAATTACAAATTAATTTAAGTAATAATATTCATATAATGTCATATGTTAGTAAATTAAATGGTAATAGTAATTTATTTGATTTAGGTGAAGATAAAGAAGTAGAAGTATCATCTATTGCTCATATGATGGAAAAAATAGAACATGGATATCGAATATATTTAGATACATATGAAGGAGTAGAAAATTTACGTTTAGGTAGTGTCATGAAAATCGAAAAAATAAACAATAAATATAATGTTTATATTGAATCTAGTGATAATATTACATATTGTTATAGTAATCTTGACACAATAGATGTTCATTTATATGAGATTGTGAAAAAAGATGAAATAATAGGTAATGTGAAAGAAAAAGAACAAAAGTCTTATTTGTTATACTTATATAAAAATAATCAATATATTGATAATTAATAATATAATGAAATTTATTAAAATAAATCCTTCAATATTTGTTTTATTAATTATATTTTTATATACAGGAATGATAATTGAAGGAATATTATTTATTTTATGTATCATTTTACATGAATTAGGACATTTATTCTTTTTATCTAGTTTTCATATAAAAATTGATAAAATAACGATATCTTTTTTTGGAGGTGAATTAAAAACTAATTTAAAGTACCAATATTTATCTTTTTTTCAAAAATTATTAATATATTTAGGTGGTATATTAGTTAATATAATAATTATATTTATTTTATATAATATTTATTATTTTAATAAATTTAATAAAGTTATTGATATTTTAATACAATATAATCAATTATTTATATTATTTAATTTATTACCAATATATCCTTTAGATGGATATCGCATATTAGAATTAATTTTAAAAACATTATTTAATAAAGGTTTAAAATATAGTCATATTGTATCAATATTATCTTTATTTATTTTTTTAATATATAGTATTAATATAAATAGTATGGCATTTATCATTATATTCATTGTTTTATTTATTAAAAATATTGAAATGAAAAAGAATTATGATTATTTATATTTAAAATCATATATATATCAATAATATATCAATATTATTAACATATCAATATTATTGAATTATCAATAATATTGAATTATCAATATTTTATTTTATTACTTGAGAAATTAATTTATGAATGATATAATTTAATTACAATTGATGAGGTAAAATAATGAATAATGAATTTATTTTTCAAATTACTAGACATAATAAAACTTTTACTGTTCATGTTGTGAAAAAGAATGTGAAAAGAACATCTCTTAGAATGAATCAATTTGGGGAAATTATTGTAACAACAAACCATCATTTTAAAAAAGAAGATGTTGTTCGTCTATTATCATTAAATACTAAAATATTAGATAATATGATTAACCAAATGCCTAAAACGTGTAAAGAAAATGAAATAATGCTTTTTGGTAATGTATATGAAGGAGTAAATATCCCATCATTTCAAGTAGATTATAAAATTGTTGATAAAACAATTTATTACAAAAACATTGATAAATTATATGAAGATGCCTTAAAAGAAATTGAAAAACAATTTAATGATTTTGCTCGAATATATCCTCATAAAGAAAAAGTCCAATTATTTTTTCGTAAAATGAGATCTAGATGGGGAGTATGTTATATGCAAAAAAATAAAATAGTATTAACAACTGCTTTAGTACATGTACCTAAAAATATAATTCAATATGTCATTGTTCATGAATTTTGTCATTTTGCCCAAGGAAATCATAGCCCAGCATTTTACCAAGAAGTAAGTAAATACTATCCCAATTATAAAGAAGCCCAAAAAGAAATTAAACAATATTCCTATTTCTTACCATAAAATTTATTAAAATACGATTATTTTTATATCGTATTTTTTATTTTTAAAGTAATTTTCTCATTTTATCGATAATATATTATTGAAATGAGAAATTTTCAAAAAAATTTATAAGAAAAGAGGAATTATCATGTATGACATTTATTTAAAAGACGTAAAAGAATTCGTTGAAAAACGTGTTGCTCAAGGACCTGTACTAGAATCAAATTACATTTCCTCAACACTTAAGAATCGTCGTTTAGAATTATCAATGACTTTATCTGATGTAACAAAAGATATTTGTTCGGAAGCTTTTCTATCAAAACTAGAAAGAAATTTAATGAATGGCAAAAATGAAAGAGTTGCTATGTTGTGTGATCGTTTGAATTTAAATTATCAACGTTTAATGAATATTGAAGATGGAAATCTAATGACAGAATTATTGTCATTTTATTTCAATGAAAATTATGACAAATTAATTTCCATGAATGGAAAAGTTGAAAAAGATTTTTTCATTGCTCAAGACCAAATCATTTTAACGTATGTTTCATTTTTAAAAGAAGATTATCGTACTTTTCATAAAGCGATAATTGAATTAGATGCTGTTAAAGAATGTTTGTGTGATTTAGAACTTTATTGTTTGTTTCTAATCTTATTTGATTATAATATGAAGATTATGAAACTAAGTGTAGCTAAAGAATATCTTAACTACATGAAGATGTTAAAGATTGAAAATCTATTAACAACTTTAATAACAACAGAAAGAGAATTCATTCTATCATCTAAATTAGAAGATAGTAATGTTGATGAATGTTACCAAAAACTAAAAAAATATTACGAACAAGGATATCCGATTCGTAAACAATTTTTAATGATGGTATATTATATGCGTACCAAACATGAAGAATCATCATTAGGAATATTAGAAGATATGAAAAAAGATTATCTTCCCGAATGTTATGAAAAAGAATATTTTCATACTTACCTTTATTTATTAATTGCTTTAAAGAAATATGATAAAGTTGTAAATATGGTTGATAACAATGTGATTCGTTCATATGAAGCATTTTCATTATATGCTTATGCTTTATACAATTTAAAAATCTTAAATATGAATGATGAACAATTCATTGAAGAAAGAAAGAAAAAATTAGAAGAATGGGTTACAACTTCTAAACATAGTGGACTAGATGGCTATCATTATGCTTTCTTAAGATTAATGATGTATGAATTAGATCAAATGGAACCTCAATTTATATGTAATTATTTGAAAAATTATTGGTTTAAAGAATTTGGTAATTATCATTACCCACCATATCAAAAATATTGTAATCGAAGATATTGTGAACTATTAGGACAATTATCTAGATATAAAGATGCTTATTTGTTTTTATTATCATGTAAAAAAGACTGTTAATCATTAATCAAAATGATACCATTTTATGATATATATTCACACCTAAATATAAACAAATTTAGGTGTGAAT
>CANQVC010000019.1 GCA_947627195.1 uncultured Bacilli bacterium | reverse complement strand
TTTAACTGTCTTTTTAAAAATTATTAGATTTATAAATTATCACAGAGCCCCATTCGAGGCAAACTCGGGTTATATCACAATATTGACAAAAAACAAAAATATTTTTGAAATAATTTGTATTTTTTTTGTTTTTGCGTTATACTAAATAAAAAGATTATTAATTATTTTATGTAAGGTGGTTAAATTATGAAAATAGCTGTTTATCCAGGTTCTTTTGACCCTGTATCTAATGGACATTTAGATATAATTGAAAGAGTTGCGAAAGTATTTGATAAAGTATATGTCGTTGTAGCAATCAATCAGCAAAAACATTATACATTCACAACTGATGAAAAAGTTTTAATGTTACAAAAAGTAACAAAACATATTCCTAATGTTATTATTGATAAATCAAGTGATTTAGTTTCATTATATTCACAAAAAGTAAAAGCAAATGTTATAATTAGAGGTTTAAGAAACTTTAATGATTATCAAGATGAAATTAGTTTATTTCAATTTAATCGGTCAATTTCACCTGATATTGATACTTTTGCATTATTTCCCTCAGCTAATAATTTATTTTTATCTAGTTCAACAATCAAAGAACTTGTTTTGTTTAATGCTTCTATTGAACAATATGTTCCTAAAGAAATTGTCCAATATGTAACAGATATTATTAAAGAACGACATTCAATTAATAAATAAAACTATTCTATCCAGGATTAATTCCTGGATTTTTTCATTAATTTAATTATTTGCATAATTAATGTTGGTAATATACTAAAACAATAAACAATATATATTTGTTTTAATGTTAATTTTGCAACAACAAATATTGATTGTAATGGGGGAATAAATAAAACAGAATTAATTAAAATCATTCCTAGTATAAATGAAAAATATAATAATTTATTTTTACTTGGTTTAATAAAAATCGAAGATTTCATTGAACAATTAAAACTATGAAACAATCTTGCCATACATAGAGTTGAAAAAGTCATTGTTCTTGCTACACCAATATTTGTTTTTAATCCTATTTGATAACTAAATAGACAACAAATACATAATAATATTCCTTCAAATAATATTTTCATAACTAAATTTTTATTTAAAAAATGTTCATTACTTTTTCTTGGTGGTTTATCTAATAAATTGTCATTACTATTTTCGGCACCTATGGCAATGGCTGGTAAGCTATCAGTTAATAAATTAATAAATAATAAATGAACGGCAACAAATGGAATTGGTAAAGAACATAAACTAGCATATAAAACAATAAGAATTCCTGCAAAATTACCTGATAATAAAAATCTAATGGCATTTTGAATATTTTCATATACTTTTCTACCATTGGCAATTGCTTTCACAATCGTACTAAAATTATCATCTGTTAAGATAATTGAGGAAGCATCTTTAGCTACTTCTGTTCCCATTTTACCCATGGCAATAGAAATATCGGCTTGTTTTAAGGCTGGAGCATCATTAATGCCATCGCCTGTCATGGCTACTATTTGCTTCTTTTTTTGCCATGTTTTCACAATCCTAATTTTGTGACTTGGAGTTAATCTTGCATAAACTGTGATTTTATCTATTTTTTGATATAATTCTTCGTCATTCATTTTATCTAATTCACTACCTGTTATAGCAATATTATCATCATTATAAATACCTATTTCTTTAGCTATAGCAATGGCTGTTTCTTTATGATCTCCTGTTAACATTATTGGTTTTATTCCTGCTTGATGACATTTTAAAACTGCTTGTTTTGATTCTGGTCTTGGGGGATCTACTAAAGCAACTAATCCTGTAAATATTAAATTGTATTCATCTTCTTCACTTATTATTTTATTTCTTTCAATGTTTTTATAAGCAAATGATATTACTCTTTTTCCTTGTTTGGCATAATCTTCTACTTGTTTTAATATTCTTTGTTTATCTTCTTCTTTGATTATTCTTTTTATGCCTTCATCAATATAATTAGTATGTTCTAATATTATTTCAATTGCTCCTTTACAAAACAATATATTATTAGTTCCTATTTGATATAAATTACTCATCATTTTCCTTGATGATGAAAATGGTAATTCACCTATTTTCTTTTCTTTAAAACTATTTTTTATTGTACCTACATAATCAATTAATGCTTGTTCTGTGGGATTAGAATTTTTCATTTGGTATAATTCATAATTAGTACTATATAAAATATGTTGTTTGAATTTATCAATTGCAAGAAACGTATATACATCTCTTACTTCCATTTGATTCATTGTCAGTGTTCCTGTTTTATCACTACATATGATATTTACACATCCTAATCCTTCAACGGCTTTTAAATTTTTAATTATTGCATTTTCTTTTGCCATTTTTTCAGTACCAATGGCAAGAACTATCACTACAATTGTACTCAATGCTTCAGGAATAGCAGCTACAGCTAAGGCAACAGCAAACATTAAAGAATCTAAAATAGATATATTGCGATATATTCCTAATATAAAAACAATAAAACAAATAAAAATTATTAGAATAGATAAATATTTACTAAATATATCTAAACTATTTTGTAATGGGGTTTTTTTAGTTTCAGCTTCACCTATTAAGCTAGCAATCTTACCAATTTCAGTATTCATTCCAGTTTGACATACAATATATTTAGCATGTCCTTTAGTACAAAATGTTCCTGAAAAGACCATATTTTTTTGATCCGCTAAAGAAACATTTTCTTCATTAATTGTTTCTTTGGTTTTACTTATTGGGGTTGATTCACCTGTTAAGGCACTTTCATTTACTTCAAAGCCATTTTCTTCAATAATTCTTCCATCGGCAGATATTAAATCTCCTGAATTAACTAAAACAATATCACCACATACTAATTCTTTAGAGGGAATTGATATTGTATTACTATCTCTTAAGACATTAGATGTTGGACTAGATAACATTTTTAAACTATTTAAAGATTTTTCAGCTTTGAAATATTGATATGTTCCTAGACATGCATTAATAGTAATGACAAAGAAAATAACGATTGTTGATTCTAATTCACCAATAAAAATAGCAATAATGGCACATATAATAAGAATAATAACTAACATATCTTGAAATTGTTCTAAAAAGACTCTTGCTTTAGTTTTCTTTTCTTTTTCTTTTAATTCATTTTTACCATATTTATTTTTATTTTCACTAATTAATTCTTTACTAAGTCCATTAATACTAGAATTAAATTTATTTAATATTTCTGGTATTTCTTTATTATAATAATTATTGTCCATATAATATTTATCCTCCAATAATATATAAAATACTTATTCTAATTGGACAAATATTATACCAAATTTTAAGAACAAAAAAGCCACATCTTTCGATATGACTTTTTATATTAATATTTACTAAAATCAGCAAGAACAATATTATCAATACTACTATTTTTTAAATCAATTATTCTTTGATTTTTACTTCCTTTAAATAATAAAGATAAACTTCTTTGACTTAATATAAATTTACCATCAATTAAATAATCAGCTTTTGATAATATTTCTTGACATAAAGGATTTTTCATTAATTTTTCATATGTATAACCTGAATATATAATAACATCTAAGCCCATTTTTTTAACTTCTGTAACCATTTCATTTAAAGGAATTGGTTGCATGAATGGTTCGCCACCTGTAAATGTAACACCATCTAATAATGGATTTTGTTTGATTTTATTTAATATTTCTTCAGTATCTTGCCATTTTCCTTTTTCGGGATCATGTGTTTCAGGATTGTGACATCCTAAACAATTATGAAGACAACCTTGCATAAAGACGGAAAATCTTAAACCTGGTCCATCAACAATGGAATCATTTACTAATCCTGCTATTTTAATCTTCATTATTAAAGCCTGTATGTTTTACTCTTTTTTCAACTTCAGCACGCTTAGCATTATTAAATCTATCTAATGTTCCAACTAAATATCCTGTGATACGACGAATTCGTTCAAATTTGACAACTCCTTCTTGTCTTCCACATTTTGGACATACATCATCAATAATGCCATTATATCCACATATTGGATCTCTATCTACAGGATGGTTAACAGATCCATAACCAATTCCAACTTCTTTCATGTAACGAATGATTTTTTCAAAAGCTTTAGGGTTTTTCGCAATATCGCCATCAACTTCAACATAACTAATATGTCCACCATTTGTTAGGGCATGATATGGAGCTTCTAAACGTATTTTATCAAACGCGGATATATTATAATATACAGGAATATGGAAAGAATTTGTATAGAATTCTTGGTCTGTTATACCTGGTAATATACCAAATTCTTTCTTATCTATTTTCACAAATCTTCCTGATAATCCTTCCGCAGGAGTAGCAATTAATGAGAAGTTTAATTTATATTTTTTAGAATATTCGTCACATTTTTGACGCATATGTCCAATAATTTCTAATCCTAATTTTTGCGATTCTTCACTTTCACCATGATGTTTACCTGTTAAGGCTTTTAAACATTCCGCAAGACCAATGAAACCAATTGTTAATGTGCCATGTTTAATTACTTCTTCAACATCATCTTCCCATTTTAATTTTTCTGAATCAATCCAAACACCTTGTCCCATTAAGAATGGGAAGTTATATACTTTTTTCTTACATTGAATAGCAAATCTTTCTAATAATTGATCTTTAACTAATTCTATTTTTTCATCTAATGCTTGGTAAAATTCATCAATATTACGATTCTTAATAGCTAATCTTGGTAAGTTAATGGAAGTAAAACTTAAATTTCCTCTTCCTGTTACGATTTCTCTTGATGGATCATAAGTATTACCAATAACTCTAGTTCTACATCCCATATAAGCTACTTCTGTTTCATAATTTCCTGGTTTATAATATTGTTTATTAAATGGAGCATCTAAGAAAGAGAAATTAGGGAATAATCTTTTTCCTGAACAAACAATAGCTTTTTTAAATAAATCATAATTTTTATCTTCAGGATTAAAATTAATACCTTCTTTTACTTTAAATATTTGAATTGGGAAAATTGGTGTTTCCCCATTTCCTAATCCTTGCATTGTGGCATCTAATAAACAATCAACTACCATTCTACCTTCTTCGGATGTATCTGTTCCATAATTTAATGAACTAAATGGAACTTGAGCTCCTGCTCTTGAATGCATTGTATTCAAATTATGAATTAATGCTTCCATAGCTTGATATGTTGCATCTCTTGTTTCATCATATGCTAGCTTCTCAACCTTTTTCACAAGGTTTTTAATGTTATTTGTTGGAAGAATGTTGTTATTTTGATATTTTTCTTTTAATTTATCGATAACATTATTGATATATCCTGTATCTTCTAATTGAACAGGAGATAATTTATCAACTTCTTCAATCATTTCTTTAATATTTTCTTTAGTTATTGATTCATCAAAAAATGATAATGCTTTAACTAAATTATTTATGAAAGATTTTTTATAACTCTTTTTAACTCCTAAAGCCATGCCATAATCAAAATTAGGAATACTTTGTCCACCATGTTGGTCATTTTGGTTAGCTTGAATGGCAATGCATGCTAATGATGCATAACTGCGAATGTTTTGGGGTTCACGTATGTAACCATTACCTGTAGAGAAGCCATCATGGAATAATTTGATTATATCTATTTGACAACATGTCATAGTTAATGTGTAAAAATCTAAATCATGAATATGGATATCACCATTAGTATGGGCTGTGGAAAACTTTGGATCAATTACTTGTGATAAGTAAAATGCTTTTGCTGATTCACTTCCATATTTCAACATTGTTCCCATTGCGGTATTGCCATCTATATTAGCATTTTCACGTTTTACATCTATTTCTGAAGAAGGTTTAAATGTAATATCATATAATGATTTCATTAAACGTGTTTGATCTTCACGTACTTTTGTACGTTCAGCACGATATAAAATGTATGCCTTAGCAACAGTTGTTGCTCCAGCTTCCATTAATGCTTCTTCAACAAGATCTTGAATTTGTTCTACTGTTGGGATTTTATGGCTGTACAAATCTTCAATCTTTTCAATAACAGCGGTTGTAATCATTTCGCCTAAATCTTCATCTTCGTATTGACATGCTTTTTGGGCAGCTTTTACGGCAGCAGTAATTTTTTCACTATTAAATTCTTGTTTACGACCATCACGTTTCATTATGTATTTAGTCATCATCTATCCTCCTCCTTGTGATAAAATAAAATAAATAGGGTTAATAAACAACCTATAAAAAAATAGGTTGTTATCTTCTTTTTTTTACATTATTTTTTATCATGATTTAAGTATAATACTAAATTACATTTTTGTCAACAGTTATGCTTTGTTTTCATTTTTTTCATTTTTTCATTATTTTAAATTTATAAAATATAAAGAATATACACATAAATAAAATTATTATTTTTATCTTATTTTTATTGTTTTTTATTTGAAATAATTATGTACTACATTATGTACTACATTATATACTACATTATGTACAACATTATATATTATATAAATTATTCCATATTTTTTGTTATATATTTCTTTTTTGATAATATTATATGAAAATTTCATTGAAAAAATAAAAGAAATATTATACAATATTGTATATAATATATAATAATTGGAGTAAATACAAAATGAATAAAACAACTTCGGTAAAATTAATTGGTTTAACACCTCGTGTTTCTTATGAAGATGGGGTAAAAAAACAATCAGTCAATGAAACATATGTGAAAGCAGTATGTAATATGGGTTTCACCCCTATTATGTTAACCCTTGATAGTCCTAATTATGAAGTAATACTTTCATTATGTGATGGTTTTGTTATTACAGGGGGAGTAGATATAGACCCTAAATATTTTAATCAAGAAAACAATGGTTCAAAAATAGGTGATCCTATGATGGATATTGTTGATAAAGTGGTTGTTGAATGGGCAGTAAAACATCAAAAACCTATGTTAGGTATATGTAGAGGTCATCAATCTATTAATGTATTTATGGGTGGTGATTTAATTCAAGATATTGGTAAATCTCATCAAAGTACTCGTCATATTGTTAATACTTATCCTAATCGTTATTTTGATTTTCCTAAACAAATGGAAGTAAATAGTTATCATCACCAAGTTTTAGATAAACTGGCAAATGGTTTAATTCCTATTGCTACTTCTTTAGAAGGATATAATGAAGCATTTATTCATGAAAGTTTGCCTATTATTTCTTTTCAATGGCATCCTGAAAAAGTACCTGAAGAAACTTCAAGTAAAATGATATTTGATAAATTTAAAGAACTTGTAAATAATCAAAAGTACTAGCGTTTTTACTAGTACTTTTTTTCTATATAAACAATGTTTGTTTATTTGTTAACATTGTTTACTCGTTAACATTGTTGCCTTTATAATAATCATATAATTCTTTAAAACGAGTAAAATGAACTAATTCTCTTGTACGTAAATATGCTAATACAGCTAAACAATCAGGATCATCAGTCATATCCATTAAATGTTCATATGTTGCACGAGCTTTTTCTTCTGCCGCCATATCTTCAGATAAATCAGCTAATGGATCACCTGTTGCACCAATATTAGCTGTTGTCATTGGTACACCATTACAATCAGTCATAAATATTTCTCCACCATGTTGAGCATAATTGCAACATAATCCTGCTTCTTTTAATTCTTCAATTGTTGCAGTAGCTGTTAATTGATAATACATTGTACATATCATTTCAACATGTCCTAATTCTTCTGTACCAATATCAGTTAATAAAGCTTTACCTCTATTATCTGGCATTGTATATCTTTGATTTAAATAACGTAAAGCTGCAGATAGTTCCCCATATGGACCCCCATATTCACTAAAATGCAAAATAAATGAAACGTTTTAGTTATTTTAGAAAATTGCTTATTTCTAATAATAAATCATTTTTACTTTTTTAGGCATTGTCAAGACCATCATATTATTTTATAGTTACTTTTTTTCTTCGAATGACACAATTTCATATTCAGGATATCTTTTTTCAATATACCATTTCATTATTTCATAAACTAAAGTATCAATATTATTTATTTTTTCTTTTTCTTCTACCATTTTTAATCCTCTTTTTTATTTTATTCAATACAATATTTGTCCTATACATAAATATAAATTTTAAAAAATTAATTTATTTTGCCAATTCTTTTTACTCATTTATTTAATGGTTTATGTTTATAAAAACGATTTAAACGCAAATTTAAGGCTTAAAATTAAGAAAATTGTCAATATTGTAATTAAATTATTTAATAATTTAATATATATAATATATATATTATATATATTTTATATAGAGGAGATGTTAAAATGAAAGTAGCAGCTTATATTAGAGTATCCACAGATGAACAAGCAAATGAAGGTTTTTCAATTGAAGCCCAAAAGAGAAATATTATTGAATGGACTATTAAACATAATTATGAAATATATGATTTTTATATAGATGATGGTTATTCAGGTAAAAACTTAAATAGACCAAAAATAAAAAAACTTCTTTTAGATATTAAAGACAATAAATTTGATATAGTATTAGTATATTGTTTAGATAGATTAACTCGTGATATTGTTGATTTATGGACTTTAATTGATAATTTTAAACATTATAAAATTGAATTTTTAAGTGTAACTGATCAAACAACTACTTCTACTGCTGGTGATAGATTAAATCTAAATATCAAAGGTATATTTGCCCAATATGAAAGAGAAAGAATAGGAGAAAGAGTAGCTGTTGCAATGGAACAAAGAGCTAAAGAAGGATGGTATACAGGTAGAGTTCCCTTAGGATATAATTATGATTCTAATACAAAAATGTATTCAATTAATGAAGATGAAGCTAAGATTGTGAAAAGAATATTTCAAATGCATATTGATGGATATGGTTCAAATAAAATTTGTAAGAAACTTAATTTAGAAGGATTAAGAAACAAAAGAGGAAATGAATTCGCTGAAAATTCTATTAATTACATGTTAACTCATGCATGGTATTATTCAGGATATTTCTTATATCATCCTAAAAACAAAGAGCCAATTTATTTAAAAGCCAATAATATTGAACCAATATTTACAATTGAAGAATTTAAGAAAATTAAAAAATATACAAATGAAAGAAAAAAGTTTCCAAAAAAGATTGGTAATAATAATTATATATTTAAAAATAAATTATATTGTTCTTCTTGTCATAAAAGACTTACCACTTTATCAACATTTAATAAAAAAAGAAATAATTATATATTGTATTATAAATGTCATAGAACAGTTCAAGGTAGATGTAATAATAAAGGAATAAATCAAACTTTAATGGAAAATTTTTTTATTAATTATTTGAATAAATATTTTAATAATATTTATGAAGTTAAAATTAAAATAAACCTTAAACAAATTGATGAAATTGATAAAGAAATAATAAAACTTAAAGAAAATATTGAAAAAATAAATAATCGCAAGAAAAAACTTCATTATATGATTCTTGATGATTTTATTAGTAAAGCTGATTATAAAGAAATATTAATAAATTTAGAAAATGATTTAAAAGAAATAAATATAAAAATAAAAGAAAGAGAAAATAAAAAAAGTGAGCTTGTAAATCTAAACAAACTCACTGAATTTAAAATAATAACAAAATCTATAATTGATATATGGTGTTCTTTATTACCATTAGAGAAAAAAGAATTTATTAATAAATTTATTAAATATATAGAAGTTGATAAAGAAAATGGTATAAAACAAATTGAATTTTACCAATAAAAGCCTAATATTTAAGCTAGGCTTTTTTATTTGTGTTTATTTGAGTAAAGGCCCCCATATTGTGTAACTAAAGCCTTAGCTAATTTTAAATCTTTCTTTTTGATATTTATTGGAAACCATAACATCTTTTTATAAGCCCACATATTATCCCTCCATTAACCATGGCCAATTATTTTTATCCCATTGCCATGGATATCCATTCACATATTTGGAAGTTTTAGTTAATGAACCATATTTAGCTTCATATTCTTCATTGGTATTCTTTAAATTCTCTAAACATTCTTTATATAATTCAATTGCATCTTTATTATTAGGTTCAACATCTAAATATAAACTAATATCTTGAACTGCAAGAGCATACTTTTGCATATTCAATAACAAATTTTCTTTTTCATCATTAGGAATTGGTGCTTGAGGATCTACTTTATAAGGAACATAGATATTTCTAAAGATTGTTCCTTTTCCTAATGCTTCATCAAAAGGAATTAAATTTCGATTATTTTTGTTTCGTGAAATATCACGAAAATGTTTTTGATTATTCATTTCTTATTATTACCTCCGTTTATACTATATGAAGGAGAATAAGAAATGACTGGGCACAATGCAAACAAAGTTTGCAATACAAACTTGTATTACAAGTTTGTATTACAAACACAGTTTGTATTATTCGTAAAAGCAACTACCGCCAATAAATTCTCTTAATATTGAATTACAAGGAACATATTTATCATCAATATCTTTAAAATATTTTAAAAACTTAATTAAACGATTAGCTTGAATAAAGAATTCATTATTACAATCAATACTTTGTAAAGCTGGTAATGCATATTTCTTCATAACCATAATTTCATAAGCAAGACTAGAATTAAAAACATAATTACTACTTGCTTGCCATGGATAAATCCATTTAAATTCTCCTTTTCGCACATTTTCCCACATTCTAAATGTATTTTCAGGAGAAGTTTTACGAAACATCGCATCACGAACAATTCTTCTTAGTAATCTTAAGTCAGTGGCAATAATTGGATTATGATCATCTATATTAATTTGTGGAACTGGGCTTATATAAATTTTATATTTTTGATTTGCGGGAATTAATTTAGTTAATGTTTCATTTAAGGCATGAATTCCTTCAATTATTATTGGTTGATTTTGTTCTAATTGAATTGTTTTACCAACCATTCTTTTACCAACTTTGAAATCAAAACTTGGTAAAGTAACTATATCACCTGCAATTAATTCCATTAATTGTTCATTAAACAAATTAATATCTAAGGCATTAATATTTTCAAAGTCAGGATTACCATTTTCATCTAATGGTGTATTTTCACGATTTAAATAATAATCATCCATTGATATCATAATAGGTTTTAATCCCATTGTCATTAATTCAATTCTTAAACGATTGGAAAAAGTTGTTTTACCACTTGATGATGGTCCAGCAATAGCAACTAAACGAATATTAGAATTATTTTTTATTTGATTACCAATTTCTGCTAACATGTTGTTATGTTTTGTTTCACACATATGGACAAAATCAACAAAATCACGATCTAATGTAAATTCATTCATTGATGCAATGTTTTCTACACCACATTGTTTTGACCATTTACGAGCTGAAAAAATCATTTGACTAAATGTTGGATCATCCTGAAATGAAGGAACTTTTCCCTTAAATTCACTACGTGGATATTGGATAACAAATCCAGGATAATACATTTTTAAATCATAATCTTTAATGTAACCAGTTGATGGTAACATATAACCATACATATAATTTTGATAATCACTACATTGATATAAATGAACCATATCTTCAGTTCGATAAGCTAATACTTGGCATTTATCTAAATAATGTTCTTCTTGATATATTTTATTAGCTTCATTTTTAGAAACATTTCTTCTTACAATAGGAATATTTTTATTAATAATTTCATTTAATTTATCTTTTAATTTATTTAAATAAGATTCATTAAATTTATGATTATTATTACTAATTTCGCCATAAAAAGATCTTGAAATAAAATGACTAAATAAAATATTAGCATTAGGATCTATTTCTTTTAAAGCATAAACAATTAAATAACGCAATGTAGTTTGATAAACCCTAACAGATTCAAAATCATCTAAACCCAAAAATTCAACTGTTGAAGAAGATTTAAGATGATAAGTTAATTCTCTTAATCGATTATTTACTTTCGCAACATAACATTTAATATTGAGTTTTTGGGCAATATTTTCTAATGTATCTTCTTCATCTAAATAAACATCAAAAGAATATTTAACTAAACTATTTTCATTAACATGGATTTTAATCATATTATAAATCTCCTTTTAATAAAAATTTTGTGTAGATTAAAAAAAAGCGTATGAAACGCTTTTTATTTTGTCATTGCTTCTTTGGCTGTATCGCATAAAGATTTAAAGCCATCTGCATCATGAATTGCTAATTCAGATAACATTTTACGATTAATTTCAATGTTTGCTAATTTTAATCCATGCATTAATTTATTGTAAGAAAGGTTATTTAATCTAGCAGCAGCATTGATACGTGCAATCCATAATTTTCTAAAATCTCTTTTTCTTCTTTTACGATCCCTATAAGCATAAGACAATGATTTCATTACTTGGGCATTCGCAGTTTTATATAATGTATGTTTTGATCCAAAATAGCCTTTTGCTAATTTTAGTATTTTTTTATGTCTTCTTCTTGTCACAATTCCACCTTTTGTACGTGGCATAATACATTCCTCCTTTACTATTTGTATATTTGACTATTTAACATTATGAATCATTTGACTAATACGTTTCATATCTGATGTACATATTGTACCAGACTTACGTAAGTGACGAACTCTTTTTTGCGTTTTTCCTGGTGCTAGATGACTTGTTCCAGGGCGCCATCTTTTAACACCACCATTACCAGTGATTTTAAAACGTTTCTTAGTTCCACTATGTGTTTTCATTTTAGGCATAATTATTCAACTCCTATCTACTTTTTTTCTTTTTTTGGTGCTAAAGTTGCGGAAACACTTTTGCCATCCAAAGTAGGTTTGCTTTCCACAGTCGCAATATCTGACGTTGCATCAATGTATTTTTGTAATACTTGAATATCAGGATCACCCATATTTAAAAGTCTTAATCGACGATTAAAGCGTAGAACTACTTTTAATTTGTTACCTTGTTGCAAAAATTTAACACCTTGTTTTAATTTTGTTTCAAAGTCATTAGAACTAATAACTGGTGTTAACCATACTTCTTTGACACAAATGATTGTTTGATTTTTTTTAGCTACTCTAGCTTTTTTTTGTTGTTCATAACGATACTTACTATAATCCATTAAACGACATACAGGTGTAGTCGCATTAGGAGCAACACAAACCAAATCGTAATTTTGTTCTTCAGCAACTTTTAAAGCTTCTTGAATTTTCATCACTCCTAATTGGTTTCCCGAATCATCAACAACAAGAACTTGTTCAGCTTTAATATTGTCATTAACTAAAGCTTCATTTTTGCGATCTTGGTTTTGATTTTTATTGATATTTGACACCTCCTTGTATCTTTATCAAGTGAAAAAGAAAATGAGTGCAGAAAAGCACTCACAAAATCACAAAAAGAATATTTCAGTGACATTTACCTACCAACATAATCAGTCAGGTGAGAAGTGAGCACTTCTTCTTTCCACTATGATAACTTTACTAGATATATTATACACTATTCAATTATCATTGTCAAGATGAAAATTAAAAATTTAAATCCTTTTCGTGATAAATAAAGACATTTATAATTATTAATAAAAATAATATAAATAATAAATGAAATATTCCATAATATGCATCAAAATATTGATTAGAATAATTAGGGAAGAAAAATAAAATAATTTTATTAATTATTGATAAATCATTTTCTTCCATCCAACCTGATGTAAGTAAAAATATAACAAAAGGAATAATACTAACAAAAATAGTTTTCATTAGTAACATACATATTAAACTATATAATCCATATATAATTATTATTAAAAATATCATAATAAATGAAATAAAATTAAGATAAGATATTTTAAATCCAGGAATATAAATATAACCAAAGATTATAAATATTAAATATATAATAAAAGTATAAATAAATAATATCAAAAAATGAAATATAATTTTAGAAATTATATAATTATTTCTTGATATATTTGATGTTAATAATAAACATGAACTAAAATCTATTTTTTCTGTCATGCCATATGCAAAAAAGAAAACAGCTAAAAAACATAAAATTAGTTTTGTATAAAAAAATGAATCAATAAAATAGGTAAGATTATTTTCTTCATATGATAATGATAAATCAATAGCATATGCATTAGTAAATATACATATACCAATAATAATTAAAACACTAATAAATATTCCTATCATTCTTTTAGATAAATTCATTCTAACATGGAATTGTAACATTTTCTTCATATAAATGTCCTTCTTTCATATGTAACAAAATATCATAATATTCATAATATTTAGGATAATGTGTGGTTATTATTATTGTTTTTTCTTGAAGTTTTTTTAATTTTATTTGTTCTAAGAAAAAAGATTGATATTGATCATCTAATCCTGATAACGGTTCATCAAATAAATATAAATCAGGATTATGTATCATTGCTTGAACTAAAAAAACTTTTTGTAAATTTCCTTTAGATAATTTATGAAGTTGTTTTTCTAAAGGTAAATTCCATAATATACTTAATTCATTTATTTTATTTACACATTCATTTAAGGACATCTTTCTAATTATACATAATTGTTTTAGAAATGTTTTAACACTCATATATTCTATTGGATAATGTTTTTCAGGAACATATCCAATTGATTTAGTATGACAAATTATATTTCCTTGTTTGGTATTTAATAAACCAACAATTAGTTTCATTAATGTTGATTTACCACTACCATTATGACCAATTATTAAGTAACATTTGCCTTTTTGAAAATGATAATGATTTATTTGTAAGACTATTTCATGATGATATTTCTTTTCTAAATTATTAATTAAAATCATAATGTATATTGATATATTTTTAAATGTTCTTTATCAATAGTTTCATAATGATTAATAAAGAATAAATAAGGTTCAAGATAAGCTATTCTTTCTTCACCTAAATATTCATATGTTAATTTTAAAGCAAATGATTGAGTAATATAATAATCATCATACAAGATAGGAAAATAATATGTTTTACTTTCTTTAGATGATAAATGAATAGATAAATCTTTATCATTTGGTTGTAAATAAGAATAATTATTTTGTAATATATCTTCTCCTTTTAATTTTTCATTATATTCTTTTACTTGATTAATTTCATTACCAATATATAAGTTATGATCCATAATTTCAATATTTTTAATTGTTATATCATTATTTGTTTGATTTCTAAATCCTAAGAACATACCATCTAACATATTGTTATTATTAATCATTGATGTTGTGCCACGAATTGTTGATAAAGAGAGATGTTCTTGATTAAAAGAATTTACTTTATTATATGTCATTTCGCCTATTTTTAATTTAGCTTGAACATTATTTTTATATAAGATATTTAAATAAATTTCAGGAAAGTACCATTTCATTTCTTCAGTTGGAAAAAATTCTATTTCACATGTATATATTGCCATATAATAATTATCATCTTCTATTTTTATTTTTTCATCAGAAAAAGAAATATTTATTATTTTAGCTTGCATCATATCATCTTCTTGCAAATTAGATAATGTCATTTTATCTATTTGATTAACATCGGAAAAATATGAAGATTTTTGATTCAATAAAATAGGAACATTAATTTGATCAATTGTATCGACTGTTGAAGTAAGGGAATAATCTTTTTCAATAACAATTGCTTTTAAATCTTGTTTTGATGATAAGATAATAATAATAAAAGCAATAACAAATATACACAAACAAACTATAAATATTATTTTTTTACGCATCTTCTTCTTTTAGTTCAAAACATGTACTTACAATATCAACTACTTCATAACATCCTTTTTTAGTTGTTATGCCTAGGAAATATGATTTGCGAATACCATTTGTAACTTTTGCCTCCCCTACTATACGAAAACTTACTTTTTTGTTTGGATAAATGACAATTGACATTTTACCATTTTCGGTTGTTTTAATGTAATCATCTGTTGTATAAGTAATAGACAATTCTCCATTTCCCGTAATTTCCCCTTTTTTAGCTTTATATACTCCTTTAGCACTTAAACTTCCTTTAACAGCAACACTTACTTCAGAATATACTACTGTACTTAAATCATAAGTAAAGGTGTATGCTTCTCTTGTTTTATTGCTTCTAGAGAATATTGTGGTACTAACATATGATGCATCAGCATATGTTAATAAACGTTTATCAGTCGTGCCAAAAGCTTTACGTTTCAATTCATTCAAACTTGCTTCAATAAATACATCAGGATAATCAATCATTAAATTACCACCGTTTGTTAATATAAGTTCAGAAAATTGGTCATGACCAGTTTTTGAATATGGTTCAACATCTTTTTCTTTGATGCTTCCTACTGTAAAAAATAAAATGACCATTAATACAAATTTCATTTTTTTATTCTCCTTTCATACTTATATATTATAAAAATACTTAATTTTTTACTTTAAATATTATGAAAAAAATCCTGTATAAAATTATACAGGACAAAATATTATTTTTTCATAAAATTTTCAATATCATTAATTTCTTTAATAATATCTTTACTTAAATTAATACAACCATCTTTTGTAATCAAAACATTGTCTTCAATACGAATACCAATACCTTCTTCTTCAATATATAAACCTGGTTCAACAGTCATCATCATGCCAGGAAAGAATTTAATAGTTCTGATATCAGGATCATGAGTATCTAAACCAATGGAATGACCAATTGAATGCCAATAATATTTTCTAAATTCATTATCATGTTTAATTAATTTTAATTTCTTTAAACCAGCAATTAAAATACTATTTGCAAAATCATTATATTCATCCCAAGTAATTCCTGGTTTTAAGAATTCAATACATTTTTTATTACAATCTAATACTATTTCATAAATTTGTTTTTGTCTTGCGGTAAATTTACCATTTACAGGATATGTACGAGAAATATCGGAAACATAGAAATTAGTACGACATCCTAAATCAAATAAAATCAAATCATTATCTTTTGTTTTAGTATTATTTTTCACATAATGTAAAATTGTGGCATTTTTACCTGTTGCACAAATTGTGGTGAAAGCAGGATCTTTTTGCCCATGAAATTTAATTTCACTATCAAAAAATGTTTCAACTTGATATTCATATAAACCTGGCTTTAAATGTTTCATTACATTTTCTAAAGCTATTTTGGTTACTTCAATACTTTCTTTCACATTTTCTATTTCATCATTAGACTTATTCATACGTAATCTTATTATTTTAGGATATGCATTTTCTATTTTAATTTCAGGATACATTTCTTTAAATTTTTGGCTATATGTTAATCCTAAATTATAATAATCTAAATCACTACGTCGTTCTAAATCTAAATAAAGGGTATCCAATTCATCACAATTTTTACGTGATGGATTATAAAATTGATATACCATTTTATCAAATGATTCTAAATAACAAATATTTTCAATTCCCGAAATGGTACTTGCTTCTTCTTTAGTTAGTTTCATACCAATCCATTTAGCTCTTTCTAAATCATTTTCTTCAATAAATAAATATTCTTTTATTTTATCACTTTTCACAATCATTAATATGACATTTTCTTGATTAATACCAGTTAAATAATAAAAGTTTTTATTTACTTCAAATGGAAAATCTTGGTCACCACTTTTTTGAAAAACTCTACCTGAAAATAAAATTACACAACTTTTATCTTTCATTTTTTCTACTAAATTTTGACGGTTAATAATATATTGATTCATTTTTTTTACCTCTTTTTATAATACATAATCTTGATCAATATTAATAATTAAATCAACTTGTTGATGAAGATAATCTTCACAAACTTTTTTCACATTATTAATCACTTCACTACTTAACATTTCATCAGTCATTTTTAATTGTCTTGGTTTGACTAAATCAAAGAATATAGATGTTGATGTATTAGTATGAATGACACGAAAATCATGAATTTGTAACATTGGATGGATTTTAATTAATATATTTAATATTAATTGTTTTAAATTATTTGTTCTTTCATTATCTACTTCAATTGGATCCATATGAATAGTAACTAAATAACCTATTCTTTTTAAATCTCTTTCGATTTTGTCTATTTTTTCATGTATATCTAAAATATTTTCTCTACTATCTACTTCAACATGGATTGTAACATATGTTTTTAATGGTCCATATGAATGAATTACTAAATCATGAACTCCTAATATTCCTTCATAACTTTTTATTTTATCTGTAATTGATTTCGTAAATTCAGGACTTGGAGCTTCACCAATTAATGGAGAAATTGTTTCTTTCATTAATTTAATGCCATTAATTATAATAAATAATGAGACTGCTACGCCAAACCATCCATCTAAATTTATTTCAAAGAAATAAAATATTAAAATAGATATTAATACAAATGTTGTGGCAAAAACATCATTAAAACTATCTTGAGCATTAGCCATTAATGGTAAAGAATTTATTTTCTTACTACAAGATCGGTAAAATAAACCTTGCCATATTTTAATTCCTATTGATATTATTAATAATGAAATTAATAATATAAAATTATTTATATCCATTGTTTCATGACTAATTATTCTTTTTATAGAATTTTCGCCTAAAAAGAAACCAATTATTAAAATAAAGATCGATATAACTACACCTGTTATATATTCTATTCTTTCATGACCAAAAGGATGTTCAGGATCAGCAGGATGTTTTGCTAGATGAAAGCCAATTAAGGTAGCAACAGATGATGCACTATCTGTTAAGTTATTAACGCCATCAGCAAGAATAGATATACTACCTACTAATATTCCTAATATTATTTTTAAAACAGCTAAGAACATGTTGGATAAAATACCAACTACACTAGATAATATTCCATATGCTGTTCGAACTTGAGGATTTTGAACATCATCTTTGTTTTTTATAAACAATCGACTTAATATCTTGAACATTTATTTTCTCCTTTATATTATTTTACTCTTTATTTATCATAAAATCAATTTGTTTTGAAAATTTTTAGTGACATTGTTATATTTATTTGCTATAATAAAATAAATATGGAGGTTTTTATGAAGAAAAAGAATCATTTAATTATTTTGATTATTATGGCTATCTTTGTTACTTTTTCAATATCAGGATGTAGTAAAAATAATAAAGTATATTTAGGAATTGATTTAATTGATGAACATTTAGATATTTTTGAAAATAAAAAAGTTGGTTTAATAACTAATCCTACTGGTATTAATAGTGATTATGTTTCTACAATTGATGTTTTATATGAAAAAGTAAATTTGGTATCTTTATTTGCTCCAGAACATGGTATTAGAGGTAGTAGTATTGCTGGAGGATATGTTGATCAAGAAATAGATCCTGTAACAAAATTACCTATTTATAGTTTATATTCTAATTCTAATAGACCTACAAAAGAAATGATGTCAACAATCGATGTTTTATGTATTGATATTCAAGATGTTGGGGCAAGATTTTATACATATATTTATACAATGGCATATGCAATGGAAGCTTGTAAATTATATCAAAAGAAATTTGTTGTATTTGATCGTCCTAATCCAGTAAATGGTATTGATTATGAAGGAAATATTTTAGATCCTGAATATTCTTCTTTTATTGGTTTATATCCAATTGTGCAAAGACATGGAATGACTATTGGCGAAATTGCTTTATATTTTAATACTGAATTTAATATTCAATGTGATTTAGAAATTATTAAAATGAAAAATTGGGATCGAACAATGTTTTATGAAGATACTTCATTACCATGGGTATTACCTTCACCTAATATGCCTACTCCTCATACTGCTTTATTATATAGTGGTACAGGTATATTTGAGGGAACAAACATTTCCGAAGGAAGAGGTACAACAGTACCATTTCAAATAATTGGTGCTCCTTGGATTGATGGTATTGAATATGCAAAAGCATTAAATAAATTAGAATTACCTGGAGTTATATTCCGTAATGCTGCTTTTGTTCCTACTACTTCTAAACATCAAGGAATTGAATGTTATGGTGTTGAAGTACATATTACTGATAAAAAGTTATTTAAACCTGTGAAAACGGGATGGGCAATGATAGAAGTTGTAAGAACTCTTTATCCTAATAATTTTGCAACAAATGCCCAAATGAATCTTATTACGGGATGTAATTTTATTACAAATCATAGTTTATCTTTAGATGAACAATTTTTATTAATTGAAAATGATACTAAAAAATTTGGGGAAACAAGAAAAAAATATTTAATATATAAATAACAATAGAAAAAAGGACTAAGATAACTAATGAGTCCTTTTTTTATATTAATAAATTAATAAATTAATATATTAATTTATTAATTTATTATTATTTTAATTGTTCTAAATAATGAACAATATCACCAACAGTTTTAATTGATTGAGCACTTTCATCATCAACATTTATATGAAATTCATCTTCAATATCCATAATTAATTCAACTGCATCTAATGAATCTGCCCCTAAATCTTTTTGTAAATCTGAATCCATTTGGATTTTAGATTTATCTATTCCTAATTCTTTGGCAATAATTTCACATACTTTTTCAAACATTTTTATTCCTCCTATATAACCAATATTATAATAATATTATAACTATTACTTCTTAAAATGTCAAGTTTGATATTATTATTTTTTAGGTAAATTGAATTTTAAAACTTTTTGTTCTATGGTAATATTTAAATGATTACTTCTTAATATTTCCCCATCTAAACAATAAACTAAATCTTTATTTGCGGTTATTTCAACTTTTTTTATTTTTTTAGTTGTTACAAAACTTTGATATTTAGGAACATTGACATATGTTCCATCTTTATATTTTCCTACTAAACGTAAAAACTTAATGCGCCCAACACTTTTCACAATCACAACATCAATTAAGCCATCATCTACTAAAGCATTAGGACAACAATAATAACTACCTCCACAACATATACCATTACTAGATACTGTTAATAAGATTTTACCTTCATATGTATCCAAATCATCTAATTTTATCTTACAATAACTTTTCATTTTAAATAATAAACTATAAAATAAAGCTAAATTATAACTTCTTTTACCATTCATTAATGGTAATCTCTTAAATTTAATAGTATTTGCGGCAACATTGGCATCAAATCCTACATTACACATATTAATAACATAACGATCATTAACTTTTATTAAATCAATTAATTTTTCTTCACCATTAATTATTTTATCTAAATTAGTAAATTCACGATCAGCAAATACTTTTATAAAATCATTACCACTTCCTGATGCATAACAACCAACACGAACATGAGGAAAGCCAACTGCCCCATTAACTACTTCATTTAATGTTCCATCGCCACCACATGCATAAAAACAAAGTTCATCATTATTATTTGTTGCATATTCATGAACAAATCTTGTGGCATCATTCATTTCTTTAGTTATATATATTTCATAATCTAAAGATGAATAATTTTGTTCTAATTCTTTAATTAGAATATTAGAAATATCTTTTTTACCTGATAAAGGATTAATAACAAAGATGTGTTTCATTTATTATCCTCATAAACTAAAAATTAATTTCTTACAATGTTGATAAAAATCTAAATGATATAAACTAATTAAATCAACAGAAAATGATTTAGTAATTTGATCTATTTCATTAGTTATTACTTGTACTAATATAATTAATTTATCATATTTTAATAATTTCATTATATCAAAATATTTCTTTAATACTTCTTTAGGTAATTCTTCTAAATCATTATTATTTATATCAAATATATTACATTGATATTTTAATAATTTTAAATAAATGTTATGGATATTTATACTTAATTTTAATAATTCAGGGTAATTATTTTGATTACAATAAAAGTGAAATAAATCACAAGATAATTGATCCATTAATTTACCTATATCTTTATTTGTTATTTTCGGAATTATTACTTCATTTGTTATTAATTGTTTAGGATCATATAAAATCATTCTATTTTCATCATTTGGTAATTCTTCTTTTAAACAACATGTCATAAATAATTCAACACCATTTTCATAAATGACATGATATTTTAATAATGGTTTTCTTTCCTCTTCACAATATAATACAGGATAATATGTTTCAAATAATGGTAAAATATCTTTTCTTAAGACTACTTGCATAACTTTGGGAACAACACAATATAAAATAATTGGGGAAAATTCTGTTTCTTTTGCTATAGCAATATCTCCTGTAACCATACATGCTTCAATTATTTCTGTTTCCGTTAATATTTCAAGTAGACGATTTATAGCATCATGTTGTTTCATTGTTATTCCTCTTTTCATCTTTATTTACGTTTATTATATCACTTTTTATTTAGATTTCATAGATAAAATAAAAATTTGTATGTAGTTGTATAAAAAATGGACTAATAAATAGTCCATTTATCATATTAATTATTTTGATTAGGATTAATCATTGTAAGTTCAAGACGATTTCTATTAACATCAACTGATACAACCCATACTTTCACAATGTCACCTACACTAACAACATCTAATGGATGTTTGATGTATCCTTTTTTGATTTTAGAAATATGAACTAATCCATCTTCATGAACACCACAATCGACAAATACGCCAAAATCAACTACATTACGAATTGTGCCTTCTAATTCCATTCCTGGTTGTAAATCAGATAAATCTAAAGCATCTTTTCTTAGAACAGGTTTATCAAAAGCATCACGTGGGTCACGTAAAGGAGCTATTAAAGCATCTAAGATATCATTGAATGTATATTCACCAATATCTAATCCTTTCATTAATTCTTGACGATCGCTGTTTTTAATTTTTTCTTTCAATTCTTCTGTACCAATAGCTTCTTTAGTAAATCCTAATTTATCTAAAATAGCTTCAGCTGCTTTATAACTTTCAGGGTGAATTGCTGTCATATCTAATTTTTCATCACCATCAGGAATACGTAAGAAACCAATGGCTTGTTCTAATGTTTTAGGTCCAATTCCTTTAATATTTAGTTCTGAACGATTATTGAATTTTCCATGTTCATCACGATAATTAACAATGGCTTTTGCTGATTTAGAGTTTAAACCTGCAACACGTTGTAATAGATATACAGAGGCACTATTAACATTTACACCAACACTATTAACAGCTCCTTCAACGACAAAATCTAATTGATCTTCTAATTTTGTTTGGTTAACATCATATTGATATTGTCCAACACCAATTGATTTTGGATCTATTTTAACAAGTTCTGATAGTGGGTCTTGTAATCTACGAGCAATTGATACAGCACTTCTTTCTTCAACAGAAAAATCAGGGAATTCTTCTCTTGCTAAATCACTTGCGGAATAAACAGATGCTCCTGCTTCATTAACAATAATGTATTCAACATCTTGATGTAAATTTTTTAATGTTGGTTCTAATTCTTTTAATGTTGATGAAACAAATTGTTCTGTTTCACGACTTGCTGTACCATTTCCCATTGCAACTACTTCACATTTAAATTCTAATAAGAATTTAGTAAATATAGCTTTTGCTTCATTTAAACGTTCAGTTGGTACAACTTCTTCTTTATTTTTTTGATGAGGATACATAACACCTTTAGCTAAGAATTTACCAGTTGGATCGACAACTGCTAATTTACATCCTGTTCTAAATGCAGGGTCAACTCCTAATACTGTTTTTCCTTTCATTGGTGGTGTTAATAAATATTTCTTTAAGTTTTCACCAAAGACATGAATAGCTTGTTCTTCAGCTTTATCTTTTAAATCAGCTCTAATTTCACGTTCAATTGATGATTTAATTAATCTTTTATATGAATCACTTATAGCATCTACAACATATGGTAAAGTAATTGATTTTTCATGATCACGTCCAACTACTCTTCTTTTTAAGAAATCTAAGATTGTATCGACATCTTCTTTAATAAAAACACGAATTACTTTTTCTGCTTCACCACGATTTAATGCTAATACACGATGTGATTTAATTTCTGAAATTGGTTCTTCATAATTATAATACATTTCATAAGTTCTTTTTTCATCTAATGTAATGTCTTTTACTTCACTGGCAAGTTTTGCTTTTCTTTCAAAGAAACTACGAATCCATTTACGATATTTTGCATCATCAGAAATCATTTCAGCAATGATATCTTCAGCTCCTTGAAGGGCATCTTTTACATCTTTAACAACTGTTCCTTCTTTAACTTGTTCTTCTGTTGGATTAATAGTAACATATTTTGCTGCTTCTTCTTCAACATTTCCTTCAAGTGGAAAACTTAACAAATATTCAGCAAGAGGATCAAGACCTTTTTTCTTAGCATCTGTAGCACGAGTTTTCTTTTTCTCTTTGAATGGACGATAAATATCTTCTAATTCACTTAATTTATTGGAATTAATAATTGAAACTTTTAAATCTTCTGTTAACTTACCTTTTTCTTCAATTAGACGCATTATATCTTCTTTACGTTCAGCAAGTTTTTGTCCATATTCCCATTCTGTATAAATTGCTCTAATCTTTTCTTCGTCAAGGCCTCCAGTTGCTTCCTTACGATAACGGGCAATAAATGGAACTGTTCCACCATCTTCAATTAATTGTAAAACTGCTTTAATTTGTGTTATTTTAACATTTTGTTCAGCGGAAATTTTTTCCAATAATTGCTCATTGATATAATTATTTTCTACCATATTACCCTCCGTTTTAATCAACAGTACTATTATACCAAAAATCAAAAGGAAAAGCAAATAAAATATACTTTTTTGCTACTAACAAATTCATTTTTATTAAAAGCAAAAAAACAATCTTCATATGAAGATTGTCTTTGATTATATTTTAAACTGTTAAATCACCTTTTTGAATTAAACCAAATTTACGGAATAATAAATCAATTGGTAAAACAATGATAATTGGGGCAATTATTTGTAAGACAAATATTCCCACCCATGTTTGCCATGTATTACCCATTGTGGAAAAAGTGCCAATTTGCCCTACTAGTCCTGCTGTTCCCATTCCTGCACTTACTCCTAAACATTGTACTTTTACTAAACATGTCGATATAGGACCTAAGATAGCTGAAGCTATAATAGTAGGTAACCAAATAATTGGTTTCTTTAAGATGTTTTTAAATTCTAACATACTAGTACCAATACCAATAGAAATAATTGTGCCAATGTTGTTATCTTTTCTCGACATAACGGCAAATCCAATCATTTGACATGAACATCCCACAACAGCAGCTCCTCCTGCTATTGCAAGGGCATTTGCATTTGTTGCATCTGTTGCGATAAAAATCATTGCAGCAATAGCAGCTGAAGATATTGGAGCAGTTAATGCCATACCAACAACAACAGCAATGACAATACCCATTAAGAATGGTTGATATTCAGTGGCTATTCCCACAAATTTACCAATTAGAGTTGTGATATATCCAACTGGACTGCTAATTAATAAAGTAATTGCTCCAGCGACAAAACAACTAAATAAAGGAATTAAGATTATATCTACTGGTGTCTTTTTTCTTAAAACTAGTTTAATAAGTAAAGCAGTAAAGATGACAACTAAATATATAGTAAGGGGATCTCCTACTTTTGTTCCATATGGTTTAGTCATATATGCAGCAATTCCCCCTGCTATACCTAAACATACTAATTTTAAGTTTTCAAACTTCATACTCCATGCTATTCCAATACCAATACCTAAACCAGTCATATATGTTAAGCCAACACCTAAACTATTAAAAGCATTTTTTAAAAATGACTCATCAGGAAAAAATTCACCAATTGTTTTAAATATTGTCCCAATTATTAAAGTAGCAAATAATCCATATGCCATTCCATTCATTGTTTGAATAATGAATGATAATATTTTTTTCCATCTAATTAGATGAATATTATCTTTATTATTTTTATTATCTAATTTATTTTCATCTAATTTTATTTCTTGATTATTTTCTACTTGATTGTTTTCCATTTCATTTTCCTTCTTTCAATAATACATATAATTTATATAAAATCCATCTTACTGTTCTTAAACGAATAATGTTACGATTTCCTTGAAATCTTTTTTCTTCAGCAAATATTTTACCATTAATATCAATAGCATAACATATTCTTCCTTTATCACCTGATGGTCCAGCATATCCACTAACAGCAATTGATACATTGCTATTTGTCATTTCTTTTAATCCTTGTACCATTTCTTTAACAACTTCGATACTTACAACGGTATATTTATCTATTGTTTCTTTTTTTACATGTAATCTTTTTTGTTTAGATTGTTCACTATATGTAACAATACTTTCTTTTAATACATCACTTGCTCCACTTACATTAACGATTGTTGAAGAAAGTAAACCTCCAGTACAACTTTCAGCAAAACTAATTGTATAATTTTTTTCTTGAAGCTTTTCAACAATTACTTCTTCTATTTCTTGATTAGTTTTAGATACAATATATTGTTCCATTACTTTTTCAAATTCTTTTTTACAATCATTAAATTCTTTTTCATATTGTTTTGATGAAGTTATTTGATAACGAATTTTACCTAAAGAACAATATGGAGCAAGATTTACATTTTGATATTTATTAACTATTGGTAATAAAATATTTTCAAAATATGATTCACCATTACCCATTGCAATATATTCTTGAACTAATTTTACATTTCCTTTGGAAATTAGATAAGGTATTACTGAATCTTCTAACATTTTTTCCATTTCAAATGGTACTCCTACTAAACAAATAATTATTTTAGGAAAACCAAATTCATTTTCAACTTCTAATATAAATCCATCAGCTGTACCAATTGTATTTGTTATTATAATAGATCCTTTAGGATAATATATTTGTTTTAAATTACTATCTTTTTTTTCTTCACCAAAATAATTATACATATCTTGTTTAGCTTGATCATTAATAACTAAAGGTATTTCTAATGTTTCACTTATTACTTCTTTAGTGAAATCATCATGTGTTGGACCTAATCCTCCTGTTGTAATCATTATTTGTTCATTGCTTCTTAGAAATGATTTAGTAACTTCTTTAATATCATTTCTATTATCACCAATAGTTATTACTTTACTAGTATCAACACCTATTTTATCTAATGATGATGAAATTGTTTGAGCATTAGTATTAAGAACTTTACCTTGTAATACTTCATCACCGACACATAAAATCCATGTTTTCATTTTTTCCTACTTTCCGACATTAAAGCGAAAGACAGTAATATCACCATCTTGGAAAACATAATCTTTTCCTTCAAGACGCATTTTACCTGCTTCTTTTACTTTTGTCATTGATTTATATTGGATGAAATCTTCATATGAAACAACTTCAGCTTTAATAAATCCTTTTTCAAAATCAGTATGAATAACACCAGCACATTCAGGGGCTTTCATTCCTTTTTTGAATGTCCATGCTCGGCATTCTTTTTCTCCAGCTGTAAAGAAAGTTTGTAAGCCTAATAATTGATATGATTCTTTAATTAAAGTATCTAACCCACTTTCTTTCATGCCAAGCTCTTCTAAAAACATTTGTTTTTCTTCATCATCTAATTGACTTAATTCTTCTTCAATTTTAGCACTAACAACAACTGTTTTAATATTTTGTTTTTTGGCATATTGTTCTACTTCTTGAACATAATGATTTTCTTTATCTGATCCTACTTCATCTTCACTGATATTTAATACATATATCATTGGTTTTAATGTTAAAAAGCAAAAGTTTTTAACCATTAGTTTTTCTTCATCAGTTAGAATAGCATCTTTTGCCATTTTACCTTCTTCTAGTACTTTTTTAATTTTCATTAAAGCATCATATTCAACAACAGATTCATGATCTGTTTTAAATTGAGCTTTCTTTTCAATTTTAGGTAATCTTTTTTCGATTACTTCCATATCAGCATAAGCTAATTCTAAATTGATTGTTTCAATATCATCTATTGGGTTAACAACACCATTGACATGAATAATATCTTTGTTATCAAAACAACGAACAACTTGACATATGGCATCTACTTCTCTAATGTGTGATAAAAATTGATTTCCTAATCCTTCGCCATGACTAGCCCCTTTTACTAAACCTGCTATATCAGTAAAGGAAAATGTTGTATAAACGACATTACGTGGCTGAACTATTTCAACGATTTTATCTAATCTTTCATCTTTTACTTCAACAACTCCAACATTAGGTTCGATTGTGGCAAATGGATAATTTGCACTCAAAACATTTGATTTTGTAATTGCATTAAATAATGTTGATTTTCCAACATTTGGTAAACCTACAATTCCTGCTGTTAATCCCATATTTAACTCCTTAATTTATTATTTTTATTTATATTCTCTAAAATATTCTAACATAAATATTCATCTTTTACAACTTATTTATATATTTATTGATTCGTTTTCATTAATTTTTTCTATTATATTTTTAAAATTTTCGGAAAAAATAAATATAAAGTAAGGTGATAAAATGATAAAGCCAAAATTTGTAAAATCAAATTTGACAAAGTCTAATTTGACGTTGTCTAACTTGACGTTGTCTAAATTAATCTTAACTATATCAAAATATATATTTATATTAATGTTTGTTTTAGTAATTGTTGTATCAACAATTTTTATATATTACTCACATAAATTAAATTATGAAATTCCAAAAATTAGAAATATTGATATATATGATCAAAATGGTAATTTATATTTATCATTGAATAATCAAAAGAAACAATCATATGTTTCAATTGATGAAATAGATCAAAAAATAATTGATTGCTTTATTTCTATTGAAGATAAAAAGTTTTATAGTCATAAAGGAATTGATGTTCTAAGAATGGGAAAAGCTTTATTTACTAATTTAAAAAAGAAATCATTAGAACAAGGAGCTTCTACTATTACACAACAATATGCTAGAACATTATTTTTATCAAGTAAAAAAACATATAAAAGAAAAATAGAAGAAATTTTAATTGCCATGAATTTAGAAACAAAATATACTAAAGATGAAATATTAGAAGGATATTTAAATACTATTTATTTTGATCATGGTATATATGGGATAAGTGATGCTTGTCATTTTTATTTTAATAAAGATTGTAATAATGTCACATTAGCTGAGGCTGCAACACTAGCGGCAATACCAAAAGGACCAATATATTATTCACCAATTAGAAATCCAAAAAACAATTTAAGTAGGAAAAATTTGATTATTAATGAACTATATAATGATGGTAAAATTAGTGAAAATGAGAAGATAAATGCTTTAAATGAACAAATAAAATATTATGGTAAAATAAATAAAACAGACAATAATATGGCTCCATATTATCAAGATGTTATACTTGAACAATTAAATAAATTATCAATAAATTCTAATGAACCTTTAAAAGTATATACTTCTATTAATTTAGATTTTACTAGTTATTTTATGAAATTGATTGATAAATATTGTCCTGATAATGATAAATTACAAATTGCGATGTTTGCTATGAATCCTAGTAATGGTAATGTTATTTCCTTAATTGGTGGTAAAAATTATGAACTTTCAACATTTAATCGAGCAATAAATGCGAAAAGGCAACCAGGATCAACAATTAAACCATTTTTGTATTATGCAGCATTAGAAAATGGTTTTACTCCTGCAACTACTTTTTATAGTGGTAAAACTTCTTTTTATATTGATGGATTAGAATATTCACCAAATAATTATCATGATTTGTATCCTAATCAAGATGTTTCTATGGCATATGCATTAGCTACATCAGATAATATTTATGCTATAAAAACTCATTTATTTTTAGGTACTTCTACTCTTTATAATACTTTAATTGATTTTGGTTTTACTACTCCTATTAATAATAATCCATCTTTAGCTCTTGGTACTAGTGAAGTACATTTAAATGAATTAGTTAATGGATATGCGAAAATTGCTAGTTTAGGTAAAGATGTTAAACCAATTTATATTGAAAGAATTGAAGATCATCATGGTAATATATTATATAAAGCTAATCATAATTTTAAACAAGATTTTTCCAAAGAATCATCTTATATATTATCGGAAACAATGACAAATGTATTTGATAATCATTTAGCTATTCAAACTAATGTTACTGGTGCAACTATTGTAACGATGTTAAAGCATAAATATGCGGCCAAAAGTGGTTCTACTGATACTGATAATTGGATGATTGGCTTTAATAAAGATATTGTTTTGGGTATATGGTGTGGTTATGATGATAATACTTTAATAAATAATATTGAAACGAGATTTATTAAATATATGTGGGCTGAGGCTATGGAATATTATATGAAAGATAAAGGTAGTGGTTGGTATGATACTCCTAGTTCAGTTATACCAATTAGATTAAATCCTATATCTGGTACTAAAGGTAAAAATAATGAATATCAAAAAAATTTATATTTTGATATTAATAATATTCCTTGGTATATATATACAAACTAAAAAGGACAACGAAAATATTGTCCTTTTTTAAAAACTATAAATGAAATTTTTTACAACATTACTAGGAATAGCAAATCCCATGTTTTCTATTTCGTCATCAACAAATTTCATTGTATTTATGCCTATTACTTCTCCTTGTAAATTAATTAATGCTCCACCACTATTTCCAGGATTAATAGCTGTATCAGTTTGCATATATAATCTTTTAACACCATCATCTTCTAAAACATAACGATTAGCATATGATACAATACCTAATGTAGCTGTTCCATGAAATTCGTATCCTTCAGGACTACCAATAGCTATAACAAATGATCCTCTTTTCACATTATCACTATCAGCAAATTCTAATGGTTTAATAAAAAATGATGTTTTAAAAGAAAGGATTGTTAAATCTAGAGATTTATTAGTTTTAATAACATCTACTTTTACTTCATCTTTATCATTGCCGAAATATGCTTTAACAATATTAGTTCCTTCAATGACATGATAATTTGTTATGGCATTATATTGATAATAATTAATATCATTATGAGTTTTAGATTCTTCAATATCAATTTCTGTTCCATTATTTAAAATTGCTTTGCCTTGATAAATAACTCCACTACCAGTACTATCTAATCTTGAAGAAAATGTTGTTCCAACATATGCACCAACACTTATAATAGCAGGTGATGCTTTTTCAATTGCTGCTTCAACTAATTCTTCAAATTCTTGAATATTTATGGAAACATCATATGTTTTATTATAAATTTCATTATTTGTTTTTGTGGATGAACATCCAGAAACATTTAATAAAACAATCATTAATAAAATAACAAAAAAGATTTTTTTAATATTTTTCATATTTACACTCCAAATAAATTCATAATATTTTTTTCAATTTGTAATTCAACTTCATCAGTTGATATATGCTTTAAATTTGCTATTTCTTGAACTACATATTTAATATATTCTGGTCTATTTAATTTTCCTCTAAATGGAACAGGTGTTAAATATGGGGCATCAGTTTCTGTAATTAAATATTTCAAATCAATTGATTTAACTATTTCTTTTAGTTTTGTATTAGTAAATGTTAATACACCACCAATACCTAATAAATAATTTAAATCAATAAATTTCTTTGCCATTTCTAAGCTATAACTATAACAATGAATAACTCCTTTAGATGGATTTTCTTTTAATATTTGATAAGTTAATTCACATGCATCACGACTGTGAATTGATATTGGTTTATTAAATTTATTAGCTATTTCTATTTGTTTTTTGAAATAGTTTATTTGCAAATCTTGTTTATCTTTATCATAATGAAGATCTATTCCTATTTCACCTATAGCTATTACTTTAGGATGTTTTAATAATTCTAATAACCAAGATAAATTAGTATCTGTTTCTTTTTCTACTTCACTAGGATGTAATCCTATAATTGCATATATAAAGGGATATTTATTAGCTATTTCAATTGCTTTAATGCTACTTTCTTTATCATATCCAACTACAAACATTTTTATGACACTATTCTTAATTGCATCATTAATTACTTCATCTAAGATATTTTCATATATAGGATCATTTAAATGAATATGAGAATCAATTATCATTATCAAAATCCTCCTTGTATAATATTATATCAAATTTTTAATAAAAAGGGAAATAAAAAATAATGTCAATATCATATAAATGATACTGACATTATTAATACTAACTCTTATTTCTTGTTAGAATTATTAGAGCTTTCTAAAGTTCTTTCAGCTGTTAAGGCAGCGGCTTTGGCAGCATCAGCGGCAGCTTTGGCAGCTTCAGCAGCAGCTTTAGCAGCATCTGCAGGTGTTAATACAGTTTGTGTTAACTTAGCAGGTTCAGATCTTCTATTGTTATTATTTTGTTGATTAGGCTTTGCTTGTTCAACTGGTTTAGCATTTTGTGCTGGTTGACTAGGTTTTGCTTGTTCAACTGGCTTAGCATTTTGTGCTGGTTGAACTGGTTTTACTTGTTCAACTGGTTTATTATTTTGTGCTGGTTGATTAGCTTTTGCTTGTTCAACTGGTTTATTATTTTGAACTGGTTGACTTGGCTTTGCTTGTTC
>CANQVC010000018.1 GCA_947627195.1 uncultured Bacilli bacterium | reverse complement strand
ATTTAGGTGTTTTTTTAATGATTTCTGCATAAATTAATTTTTGTAGCACAATAACTGTCAAACTCGGGTTATATCACTATTCTTTTTATGTGTCAATATGCTTTTTATAATTTTAAAATAGTATTTATATTTATTTAAGTAAAAAAAAGGCTAATTAATATCGGTAATATTGATATCATTAGTCCTTTAAAATTTAATTATTATAATTTATCGACGATAATTTTGATCTTTTAAGAAGACAACATTCATCATAAATAATATTCTTTCCATTAATCGACTTGCTTTTAATGGATTACTTTCATCTTTAGTTCCACTAAAGTGTTCTTGTAATAAATTAATATCATAATTTGATGTCATACATGTTAATAAATGATTAACCATTCGATGTTGTAATATTGGACCTAAAAATTCATCACGAATAAATGCTGTATTCATTTCTCCTCCAACATCATCTAACATTAATACATCAATTGTTTTCATGTTTGATATCATTCTTTCTAAAGTTCCATCACCTATTGATGATTTAACTTTTCTAACAAGTTCAGGGTAATATGCAAAAATAACTTTCTTACCCTTTCTTGAAAGATATTTAGCTAGTGACATCATTAAATAAGTTTTACCTGTACCAAAAGATCCATGTAAATATATTCCTTTTGTTGAACCTTCTTTTACTCGTTGTATTTCATGAAAAATAGCATCTCTTGCTTCACTGACATATACTTCTTCTTCTAAAGTAGTTTGGGGGAAAAACATAATATCTAATGTTCCATCATTAATTATTTCTTTATATGGACATGTATCATATACACGATTAATTAAATTATTTGTTTTTTCTAAAGTACTTTTCATGTATTCAACATCACTTTTACAAACATCTTTACCTTGACATGCTTGACAAATTTTATTTTGTTTTGCTTGTTGATACAAAAGAAGAACATTTAATTCTATTTCTTCTTTACTAAGATTTTTAGTAAATTCTTGTACTTCTTTATCTTTTAGAGCTTCTTTTAAAAAATCCATATTAATCCTCAAATAAATTTTTTGCTATTTTTTTCATTTCATTTAGTGTCTCTTTATTTTGTTCACTAATTGATTTTTGTTCATCATTAGAACTATTTGTTAAACTTTTTTTGTATTCTTCATACCATTCAGGAACAGGTCCAACTTTTTTATTAGTTTTTGGACTAACTTCTTTTTGCTTTTTCTTTTCTAAATAATGAATTACATCAAGTGGCGTTTTTAATTTAGCTCTTGCCCATGTATTGGCAATTTTTTCAAAATAAGCATAATTAGGTAGTTCACCATCTTTTTCTTCATTAACAATTAAAATCATTAAATTAATAACACTAATACTTAAATGAGTATTATTAATTAAATCAGCAAATAATTTTACTTCAGCATCACTTGGTTTCATTCCTGATAATTCTTGTAATACATCAGTCGGTGACATACTTTCGAGTGAATTACATAAAGCAATCAGTTGATCATCGTGGATACTTGCAATATATTGATCATCTTTTTGGGTTGTAATTCTTGGTGTTGTTGTTTTATATTTCTTTTGAAAAGCTATTTTCGCATTTTTAGATAATGATGGATAATCAAATCTTTGATCAACATTAATTGTTTTCACAACAACATCTTTCATTTCTTCTTCATCTAATTTGTAAACATAACTTACTTTTAAAATTGTTTCTTTAAAATCTTTCTCTTCAAGAACCTTTTCGTCTAAGAAAGATGAATCAAATAACATTTTAAATAAAACATAATTGAATTGATGATTCTCAAAAGAGATTGAAGGATTAATCAAATCTTTTATTACTGACTTTTGTGTTTCAGTACTTATTTCATAAACTTCATCAAATTTCTTAGTTATTTCATTATATCCTTTTAAGTTATGTTGACAAGATGATTTCATCTTTTCAATTTCTATTTTACCAATTTGTGATTCTAATAAACTATACAACACTTCTTCGTTTAAAAATTGTTCTATAGAGTAAGGACTATTCATATGATAGGCATAACCTTTTTCTTGATTATTGAAAACTTGTAATAAACCTAGTCCTTCTAATTTTTCTTGGGATGAAGTCAATTGTTTCATACTAGACATATGAAGCAAATCAAGTATTTTTTTAAATGAATATTCTTTATTTTCTTCAAGAGTAGAAAAAATATTATAAAGAACATAGCTATCCATACCCATTAATGGTAAATAACAAGATATTAATGCATTAATATCTTCACTATTTAAAGTTCTTTGATGTAATATTATAAAAGTATCATACATTAAATCAGGCATATTTATTCCTCATCGTTTTTCTTCAATTTTTTTGCCTAAACGTTTATATACATCAACAATTACTTTTATTCCTTTACCAGTTGGTAAAATATTATAAGTTAATATATTAAAATCGACACCAGTTTCCCTAAATGATGTTGAAGAAATTGTAGCTGTACAATAAAAAGAAGAATTTTCAAAACCAACTTCAAAACGTTGATTATCAACATATTGAATTTTGCATTTCAAATCTCTAGCAACTTCTTGTACGGCATCCATAGCTTCTTCTTTACGACATGAATAATATCTAGTACGTAATTGTTCTAATTCATGATGATCTCTTGTTTCAAAATTTTTTTGGAAATAATATCTAAGTTTCATGGAAATACTCCTTTCTAATCTATTACATCTATTATATCTATTATATAATTGATTTTAATAAATGATTTAATTCAATAATTGTTTCTTCTTGAGAATTATTATTTTCAATAATGTAATCAGCATATTTCCTCTTTTCTTCATAAGGCATTTGTGATTGCATTTTCTTTTTAGCATATTCTAAACTAATACCATCTCTTTCAATTAATCTTTGAATACGAATAGAATCTTCTGTATGAATTAATAAAATTTTATCGACCAAATCTTGAAAGCCTGCTTCAATTAAAACAGGAGCATCAACAAATACAATTTTTTCATTTTCATGTTGTTTGATTAATTTGGTTACATTTAAACGAACATAAGGATGAATAATTGCCTCAAGTGATGGAAAAAGATTTCGTTCATTATAAACTTTATTGGCAATTTCTTGACGATTACATGTATGAAAAATAGAAATTAATTTTTCTTGAATTAATTTATCTTGATATGCTTGATGACTTATTTTATCACAATCAATGACTGTATATCCAATACTTTCAAGATAATTTGATATTAAACTTTTACCTGATGCTATTCCACCAGTAATTCCAATAATCATTTTCTTTCCTCTCTATATTAACTCATATTTTAAGATTTGTCAAGAATCCTTTTTTTGACACTTTTCACAATAATATGTTCCTCGACCAACAACATATTTTTTAATTAATTGTTCATGACATATTGGACATTCTTTTTGTTCATGAACAAGTAATTCGTTTTGAAATCTTCCTGTTACATGATAACTACTTTGAAAACTACGAATAGTTGTTCCACCCAAATCAATAGCTTTATTTAAAACAATAATTGAATTATCAATAATATTTTGAATTTGTTTTAAACTTAATTTAGATGCTTTTAATTCAGGATGTATTTTTGATAAAAATAATACTTCATCGACATAAATATTACCAAGTCCAGCCATAATATGTTGATCTAATAATACTCCTTTAATGGGAATATTTTTATGTTTAAATATTTGATAAAGATAATCGGCAGTACATTCTTTATCAAAAGGTTCATATCCTAATGATGATAAAGGTTCAATATTATTTAAATTATTTTGCACATCACTTAACTTATATAAATACATTCTCCCAAATTTTCTTGTATCATTATAACGTAATTCAGCATCATCAAAAATAAATATAATATGATCATGTTTAGTTCTTTCTTCAGGATTTGTATTATTGATATAAAAATATTTACCTTCCATTCTTAAATGACTAATTAAAACAAAATCATCTAAATATATTATTAAATATTTGCCTCTACGACTAATATTTCGAAATGTTTGATTTGTTAATGAAGTGATGAAAGTTTTATCATCCGTATTAACAATTATTTTTTTATAAGAAACAATAATAGAAGTTATTTTTTTACCTATTATTAAAGATGATAAAGTTCTTCTAACAGTTTCCACTTCAGGAAGTTCAGGCATAACATCCTCCTATGATTTTAACCAATTTTCACCACTAGAACAACCAACTAGTAATGGAACACGCAATGATACAATTTCTTCCATGACTTTCACAACTAAAGATCTTAAATTATCTAATTCGCCTGGATAAACATCAAATACTAATTCATCATGAACTTGGGCAATTAAAATACTTTTCATGCCTTTCATTTGCTTTTTAACTTCTACCATTGCTAATTTAATAATGTCTGCAGCACTTCCTTGAATTGGTGAATTCATGGCAGTACGTTCACCAAATCCATATAAATTATGGTTAGTACTTTGTAATTCAGGAATATAACGAATACGATGAAACATCGTTTCGGTATAACCATTCTTTTTCGCATTCTCAATTGTTTCATCAAGAAATTTACGAATACCTATATGGGTTTGAAAATATTTATCAATATAATTGGCAGCATCATGAGGAGTTATACCAACACTTTCACTTAATCCCCAGGCACTCATGCCATAAACAATCCCAAAATTAATAGCTTTTGCTGTACGACGCATATCTTTTGTAACATTATCTAAAGATACATCATATAACCAACTTGCTGTTTGTTTATGAAAATCTTCGCCACTCAAAAATGACTCAACCATTTTTTCATCATTAGAAAGGTGAGCTAAAACACGTAATTCAATTTGTGAATAATCACAACTTAAAATACATCCATTATTAAATCTAGAAACAAATGCTTCACGAATCACTTGTCCTTCTTCTGTTCTAATTGGGATATTTTGAATATTAGGTTCAACACTAGATAATCGTCCTGTTAATGTTAATGCTTGTTTATATATTGGATGAACAAAATCATTTTCATCCATGACATCATACAATCCTAATACATATGTACTCATCAATTTACTAATAGCACGATAATCTAAAATACATTTCGCAATTTCATATGTTGGAGCTAATTTTTCTAAAACATCAGAACTAGTACTATATCCTGTTTTATTTTTCTTTCCTGATGGTAATTTCAACTTATCAAATAATATTTCTCCTAATTTTTTTACTGAATTAATATTAAATTCTTCCCCAGCTAAATTATATATTTTAGTAGCAATTTCGGCTTCTTTCATTTCTAATTCTTTTTGTACAGATGATAATTTTAAACGATCAACTTTTAAGCCATCTAATTCCATATCACCTAATACATAACTTAATTCCATTTCTTTTTGAAAAATAAAAGTTTGATTTTGTTGAGCAAGTTTTTTTATCAAAACATCTTTAATTTTAAAGAGTGTAATAGCTTTAGCAACGGCATAACGACTATAAATATCTATTGAAGGAATTTTAATTTTTGAATTAGCTCCATAAATATTTTCTTCATAATTTAAATCAGTTTCAAGAAAATGTTCAAATGAGCGTTTCATATCATCACTAGCATATGCTGGCTGTATTAAATAAACGGCTAATAAACCATCAAATATTATATTATTAATATTAATGTTGTATCGTTTTAATGCAACATATAATTTCTTTAAATCATAAGTTATTTTCGGTTTATCACTTTTTAATAAATTAATAAAACTTTCATTTTTTAATATTACTTCTAATGGAACAAAAACATATGATGTATTTGAAATAACACCTAAACCTAAAAAGGAAGCATTATATTCATTGTTAGTAAATAATTCGGGAACAATAACAGTTTCATTAAAATTTGTGAAATCATAATTTAATGTTGCTATTTCATATGAAAATTCTAAATCCTTTTTTTCATTTTTATTTTCTTCAACATGTATTTTATCCATTCTTTTTAATAAACTATAAAATTCCATTTCTTTTAAGAAAACAACTAATTTATCATATGAAGGTTCTTTTCTTAATGTATCATTTAATGTAAATGATAAATCAATATCTTTTTTTAATGTGGCAAGTAATTTACATTTTAAACCAATTGATGCTCCTTCTTGAATAAGTATTTGCGTTTTACCTTTTAAAATACTAGCATTATTAACAATATTTTCTAATGTTTTAAAATCATCTAATAATTTACAAGCTGTTTTTTCACCAATACCTTTTATACCTGGAAGGTTATCACTACTATCGCCAACTAATCCTTTGTAGTCAGGAATTTGATTAGGATAAAATCCCATTTTATCTTTGAAGTTTTCTTCATTATATTCTTCTAATTCTCCAACACCTTTTTTAGTAAGGAAAACCCTGATTGGTCCATTAACCATTTGTAATAAATCTTTATCACCTGTAATTATACGAATATCATCATATCCATTATTTTTACCTAATGTGGCAACAGTTGCTAATAAATCATCAGCCTCATATAATAACATTTCTTCATGACGAATGTTTAAAATATCTAAATATTGTTTTATATATGGAATTTGTACTCTAAATTCATCAGGCATCGGTTTTCTTCCGCCTTTATAATCTTGATATGATTGATGTCTAAATGTTTGTTTTCCTGCATCAAAAGCCACAAATATTGCATCCATATCTTCTTCTAAGATTTTAGAAAGCATATTACAAAAGCCAAATAAAGCATTAGTATAAAGGCCTTGTTTATTTTTCATTAAGTTCCCTGTATATGCAGTTGCATAATAAGAACGAAACATTAAACTATTACCATCAATTAAAAATATTTTCTTCATATAATACCTCTTATATATCATTGTAACACAAAATGATTAAAATTCATACATTAATTTTCTTTTTTTTCAAATACTATAAATATGAAAAAAATAATTAAGATATTTTTATTAATATTTGTTATGATAACACTTTGTTCATGTCAAGAAAATATTATTAGTGAAGAAGAAACATTTCTTCAAGAAAATAATTTATTAGAAAAAGATATTGAACCATATAAAATATATAAGAGATTTGTTTTATATGATTTCTTTAGTTTAGAAGAAATGAGAATGGAAAATAATTATAGTTATTTAGAAACGATTAATCATTTTTATTTGTCGAGTACCCATCCTGCTTTATTATCTTCTTCTTATTTAATATTAGTAAATAAACAATTTTATTTAAATCCTGAAGATGTCCCAACACTTGTATCTTTTAATGATTACCCAATTCTTTGTACTAAAAAGAATATTTGTATTCAAAAACAAGTTTTACTTGCATATTTAGAAATGATTGATGCCTTAGAATTAACAAATCTTTATGTATTTTCTGGTTATCGTGATTATTATCGCCAAGAAGAAATTTTCAATAATTCAAAAGATAATAATTATTGTGCATTACCTGGATTCTCTGAACATCAAACTGGTCTTTCTTTAGATTTATCAACATTAGAGCATGGTTTAACAACTAATTTCAAATACACAAAAGAATATGAAATATTAATAAAACATTGTTATGAATTTGGTTTTATTCTTCGTTATCCTGAAGGCAAAGAAAATATAACAGGATATTATTATGAACCATGGCATTTTCGTTATGTAGGAAGAACTATGGCAAGAGAAATCATGACTTCAAAGTTAACATTAGAAGAATATTTATTTACTAATTTTGAATTATAATTGTTGTCACAAAATAAATTATTTAAACATAAGTTAGTATAGAAAGGAGAAATTTAAATGAACAAAGCTGTGTTTAAAGATATTTATCCAAGACAAGTTTGGCGCAATGAAAATTGTTTGCCTCCTAAACCGACAATCCCTGATACAAATGATCGTTTTGGAGGATTTTTAGTTCCATTTATAGCTGGTGCTGCTATTTCTGCCCCATTTTGGTTTGTTGCGGGAAACAATAAAGCTCAACAACAAGTACCTATTCAATATCAATACCAATATCAACAACCAATCCAATATTATCCATATCCGCCATACCCTGTATATTATCGCCACATATAAGTAATAAAGCAATAAGAGCCGATACAAATCGACTCTTATTTTTTTATATCCATTATGGACGAAGTCCATATTGTGAACTTTGTTCATATTGTGAACTTTGTTCATATTATGATAATATTATATAAAACATACATATCGTAACCATCAATTGAAAAAACAAAGCGATATGTTCCTTTTGTTAATTTATTTTCATTATCTATATAAGGATAAGAAAATATATATGATGATGGTAATTCTATCTTTTCCTTTTCTTTAATTATTTGATATTCATTATTTTGTTTTTGATATATTTCATAAGTTATATTAACATCTGATATTTTATCAAATATTACTTGAATATCTTCTCCTTCTTGAAAAACTCTTTTTTGATTTTTATTTATTTGCATTATTAAATTATCTTCTTCATTTGATGATAAATCAAGAAGATTTTTAATATTTTCATCACCTTTTATTGTTATTTCTTCAGTTTTTTCTTCAATATATATTCCACCTAAGGCATATTGAACTTCTTCATCAACATTATATAATTTAATTGATAATGTATATTCACCACATGCTATATCAGCAATATATATATCTAAATCAGATGAAGAAAAAGACAAATTAAAATTATTATCAAAAAGACTTATATAAAATATATCTTTTTTATTATGATAATCATTATTTTGTATAATATTTATTATTAAACCATTATTACATATTTTTAAATTATAATCAAATGATAAAGATGTATTATTTTCATAATTTATTACACATGGATTATAAGGAATTTCTTCACATTTATCTTCCCAATTAATACTTAATAAAATTTGATCTTGTCCATTATTTTTTAAAATAGTCTTGGGATATAGTATATATGCCATTATTGTAATATAATTATTTTCTGATATTTTACACATTTTATCTAATGTAAATAATACACTAGTACCACTTAATTCTTTTTCTAAATATTGTATTGAACCATCTTCTTCTATTATAAGAATTAATATTGATGTTCCTTCAATATATGATTGTTCATTAGATAATGAAAAAGAAAGAAAAGATGATGGCAAATAATAACTATATATATCATATTTAATTAAAATTTCTCTAGATTCATTTAATTCAATTGTTTGATCATTAAATATTTCATTTTGATATAAAAATTGATTAGTAATACTACTTTTTATTCCTACCATGCCAATATTAATATTAAAGATGATGCTTTCCATAGCGTGTTTTCTTATTATAAAATCATCACTATAATAAAATGAAGAAAGAATTGGTAAATAAATTGCTTCTGTTACGTCATCTTGTAAAGATGGAATAAATGTCCACGATTCATTATCTAAATAGCTATTTAAAGCAAATTGTTCATTCGAATAAATCATTTCTTCTAATGATAAATATGATGAAGAAATATAATTAATATTATTAGATGATAAATATAATAAATTATCTTTATTTATTATTTCTTCATTGTCTAATAACGTATAACAATTTTCCATTGTTCCATTAATATATCCAGCAATGCCACCTATTTGTAAATTATTATTAATGACAGAATATGATGATTTGATTGAACCATTTTCCATTTTTCCAACAATTCCACCAACTTCATTATTAATCAATTCACTTTCTATTTTACCATTGTGATAACAATTTTCAATAGTTCCATTAATATATCCTGCAATTCCACCAATTGATGTGCTTCCTTGAATTGTTTGATTGTTATAACAAGATCTAATATAACAATTGCCATAACCTACAATTCCTGAAACATTATTTGTTCCACTTATTTTTCCATGATTACTACACTCATAAATATTACCACTTCTAGCATAACCTACAATTCCTGAAACATTATTTGTTCCTTGAATAGTTCCTTCATTATAAGAATTGTTTACATTACCTAATTGATTCATGCCAACAATTCCGCCAGTTCCATAAAAACTACCATGATCACGAGTGTTAATATTTAATTTATTAAAACAATTTTTAATTTCATTTAAATTAACCCCACATATACCACCAATATAATAGGAGCCATTAATTGTTCCATTTTCAGTATGACAATTACAAATCATTCCTGTATTATAACCAACAAGACCCCCAACATGATATCCACCATTATCAATATTAATTGATGATACTGATGAAGATGTAATAATACCTTCGTTATATCCACACAATCCCCCAATATATGCTGTTGTTGCTTTAATTGAGGAAGAATAAACATGACAATTTTTTATATTACCCCAATTATATCCAACTAAGATACCTGTATATATTCCTCCATCAATATTTCCAGAAATATTAAGATTTTCAATTATTGCTTTTTCTGAAGTATAACCAATAAAACTATTATAAGGTCCTTTTTTATTTAAGTATATATTACTTATTTTATGGTTTTTACCATTTATTCTTCCCTCGAATGCAAAACTTGCTTTATCTGCTAATGGATACCAAGGCATTGGATTATCATCAGTATATTTTTTATGATTAAATGATTGATAATTATCCCCATTCATATTTAAATCATTATTGATTTCTAATGTTATATTTTGTAATAATGGATCATTATTGATTTTATACATAAACCAAGCAAGTTCTTCTTCTTTAGTAATTTTGTAATAATTTGTTTTAGTAATTTGTTTATATATTTCATCAACATTTATATTTCTTAAAACTTTTCCTCTTTCTAAATATAATGCAACATCAATCCACGAAGAAAAATAATTATTAATATTTTGCTTATTTTTTAATATTAAATTATTATCTTCGATTAACCATTCTTTTTGATATTGATTTGAGGGATTAGTAAATAATAAGAAAACTTCTTTACAAATGGCATCTTCTAAAACATATGTTCCAATATTATCTAAAGATGTTGAAAATAAATAATTATAATTAATTTCATTATTTATTTTAGAAATTAAAGATCCATTACTATTTTCCATTAATGATATTGTTTGTCCAATATTATAAACATATTCTATTTTTCCTTGATCTACTACACCAATAATACCACCGATGTTTTCAATTCCTTCAATATTAACATTTAATTGATAACAATTAGATACTTCACCATTAACCATATAGCCAATTAATCCACCAATTTCATGACCTTTATATTCTTTTATTTCATTATCATGGACATTAATATTTGCCTTGTTTGTACAAAGATTAATATTTGATATATCCATTTTGCCAACTATTCCACCAATAACATGACTGTTTTCATTATTAGTAATAATTAGTCCTTCATTAAAACAAGAAGAAATATTAGTATTAATTATTTCACCAGCAATACCACCAATATATGAGCCATTTGCAATAATTGATGCTGAATTAGAAGAATATGAAATGATACCTCCTTCTGATATACCAACAATACCACCAATATATGAACCATCGCTTGTAATATTTCCTTTGTTTATACAATCAGTTATAATTGATGAAGAAGTTGTTTTACTAGTAATTCCTCCTATGTAACCATTTTGACTATTAATTGATATTTGATTAATTGAATCTTTTATTTTACCTTCATTTATACCTACTAATCCACCTACATTTAAACCATTGATTGTAATTGGTTCAAAATTATTAGTAGATGATGATGAAATAGTTCCTTTATTTTTCCCACAAATAAAACCAAAAATTAATGATGAATTAATTGGTTCATTCATATCTATTTCAATTGATTCAACTGTACAATTATTAATATAACCTTCATTAATACCAACTAATATACCAAAAATATTACCAATGTAGTCATCATTACTAACAAAGTTAGTATTACCAACAAAGTTAGTATTACCAACATAGTTGGTAATATTAATATTTTCAATTGTACCTTTTAAATATGGAAATAAACCATTAACTTCATCACTACTTTTTAAAAATAATCCTGATATTGTATGATTTAATCCATTAATTGTTCCATTAAATGGATTGTTAATACTACCAATTGGACTAAATGGATAATTAGCTAAATCAATGTTAGTATCGATGTAAATTGTTTTACCATAAAAATCATCATATAAAGGATTATCTTTTATTAAAAAAGTATGTAATGAAGCAAATTGTTCAGCTGTTTTTATATGATATTCTTTTTTTGCTTCTTGATACCATTTAGTATCAATATTTTGATTCCATAATGAAACATCATCTTCATTGTTTAAAGCATATACATTATGATTAGTAAATGGTAACAATATTAACAATATTAATAATATTAATAATGTTATTAAATATTTAATCTTAATTTGTTTATTCATCTTACCACCTCAATTTAAATTGTTCTAATGTATATAAATTATTTACATTGTCTTTAATAAAAACAATATTATATACACCACCTCTTTGATATATAATATCTATTTCATTTTTTAAACTTATTTTATTATCATTTGCTTTGTATTTTAATGATAACGGATATGTTATATGAAATAATACATCTTTTTTACGATATAAATCAGGAATAGTTATTTGTAATAAAACAGCATAATTATCAATGTTATCAATTATTTTAATATTAATACTTTCATTTTTATTTTTTAATACTTTAACATCAATTGATGATTCAATAAATTGTTCATAACCTGAATGAGATGTTAATGTAATAGTTATATTATGATTATCATTTAATTTAATATTTTCATTAGGTAAGATAATATCTTCATATACATTCATATTAGGTGTATCTAATGATTTTAGTTCTTCATTTTCTTTATCAAGTAAAATATATTCAACATCATTAACTTTATCAACAACTTTAATGTTATATATTAAATCAAATGATGTAATATTACCATATAATGTATTAGAAATTTCAATAAAGAAAGATTGATTTTCATCTAATACAAATTGTTTTTCTTGTGGATTACATATATTTAAATAACTTTTTTCAAATGATAATTCCGTATTTTTATGTTGTTCTTGTTTATATTTTGCATAAATTGATACACCTAGTAATGTACTTAATGTAATAAATAAAACTAATGTAATAATATATGGGATTTTCTTTTTCATAAGCATTCCTTTCAATTAATTACTTTCTGATTGTATTTGTGTTGATTCAATACTTAATGATAAATAATCTATTTCATCAACATAATGAAATAATTCATTTTTTAATTCATGAGGAAAAGAAAAAGTAATTGTATAAAAATGACTTTCGCTGGTCGTATCAAATATATTTGAAGAAAGTATTATCCTTTCTTGATTGCTATTTCCATTAAACAAATAAGATTTTGTTTCATTATTTGAGGAAATTGTGATAAATAATGGAATATTATTAGATGATGTTAATATAATGTTATAAGAACATTTAACTTCACTTTTTTCTTTGTCATGATAATTTGATATTTCTAATTCTATTACTTTATCATCTTTAAGATTTCTTAAATCAAATGACTTTTCATCCAAAGATAATTCAGTAAAAAATTTCATATTTTGCGATGAAGAATACATGGAAAATTTATTTATGCTTTTCGCAATTATTCTAATAGATGTCCAAGTTATCATCATAAATAAACATAAAATAAAACAAATAAAGAAATATCTTTTCTTCTTTCTTATTTTCTTTTTTGTTTTAGTTTTTACTGTTTTATCATTATATGATAACTCCTGAGAAATAATTTCTTCACTTTCATTCATAATTTCACCTTCTTTTTGTTGATTTCGATAAATAAGAAATTTATAAGAATTTATATTACAAGAATTATCATATGCTTCTTCTAATTCTTTAATTGAAAAAAAATTAGGAAGATATGATAATGATATTTTTTCTTCTTTTTTTAAGATATCAATAAAATTACGATAATCTTGCATATTTTCAATAATTATATTCTTTTTATTTATATTATTTATATATCCATATGTTAATTTAATTTCATTTTCTTTTACTTTAATTATAAAATAAATATCTTTTTTATTTAAACATGCATTTATTGCTTGTTGTCCTATATAAAGAAATAAAACCTTAATTTTTTCTTCTTCTCTAGTTAATACATGTTCATTTTTGTTAGGGAAAAGAATTTGAAATGGATTTAATTGACTCATTTTCTAACTAATTTCCCTTTTTATTTTTTTTGTATAAAAGTACATTCAATATTTAATGTAACTATTGCATCTTTACTAGCTAATAATGTATCTTTTATATCTTGTTCATCACTTATATAAAAAGGCCATTCCCATTTTATAACAATATCAATTGATTGTTTTTTATCATCTGTTTTAGATGATATATTGGAAAATGTTTGATTAACTAATACATTAATATCATTTGATAATTTTGTCATATCTGTATATTCTTGATCTTGAAAAGAAAAAGAAAGAGGTATGCCATTTTCATTTTCTAATGTCATTAATAAATTAACATCAACTAATACATCACTTTGATCAGTTATTAAAATACTAAATTCTCCTTTACTTCCTGGGGCAATTTTTTCATCAAACAAAGATAAATTAGTATCTTGAGTAATACTTTGTCCTAAACATGATACATCATTTATAAATGATGCCACCTTTGCTTGATCATATCCACTTACTTTTTTCATATATTTAGCATAAGTTTGCATTGTAATTAATCCAAACATAAAAAATATAAAAATTATTAATCCAAATTTTAAAACTTTATTACGCATTTTATCCTCCTTAATTATTTTGTTTGATATAGAATGGATAAATAAATTTGATATATACTATTTTGATTAGCATATAATATATCAATTTCATCATCTTCTTCCCAACAATACATAAATGTAATCGTAATTGTTTCATTTTTTCTTAAACTTAATTCTATTTGTTCATATTCAGCTAATGATTTATAATTCTTTTCATTTCCTAAAAAGAATGTATCATTAATTTTAATTTGAAAATGAATTGGTAAATTTTGTTCATTTTCTTCCCGTAATGATAATATATATTTAATATCTACTTTACTTGTATTTTTTATTGATAATTGATATGTACCATTAATACCTGGATAAAGATATTCTGTATTAAAAAAAGATAGTTTGTTTTCTTCTGTTTCATGCCAATATTGATCTTTTATTGTATCTTGTATAGTAATTGATAAAGGAATTTCATTATCACATTTGGGTGGTAATGTACATAATAAAATAATCAATAAAATAATAATAAAAAATAAAATACCACCAATAATCCAAAACCAAAATAGTTGTAATCTTTCAATTGTACCAACATAAACAAAGGCATCCATATCATTTGGTGAAGTTGGATCTTGTTCCATTAATAACATTGAACGATCATATACTTTCGCAATTACTTTGTCATCTTTAAATACTTCTCTTACTTTGTCTGTTTCGATATCAGAAATTTTTCCCCAGGGATTTTTTTCTAAATCATAAATTATGCCTTTATGAACAGAACCAATAATTTCATGACTTTGATTATATATTTTAACGAAATAAGTTTTAGGATTAGTAATGGGTTGATTTTCATCAATTAGTATATTATTATATTTTTTCATTTTCCTAACCTTTCATTTAAATAAATTTTTGAACTTTTTTGCCAACATCTAGATTTATATAATCTATCTAAAAAAACGACTAATAATAATATTTATCTTTTTTATTTTATTCTCATCTTCTGCTTCATCTACATATTCATCTCCTTTTTTATCTTGCTTCCTTTTATTTTTAAGAAGTACTACTACTATATATTTTTTTCATAGTAAAATTTGTAAAAAGGGGGAGATAAAAATTTTTTTATTTTTTTCTTTATTTGCCTTTAGGACTTTTTTGTAGTATAATTTGTTTATAAGGAGATATATGATGAAGGTTGTATTACAAAAGTGTTTTAACTATAATTTAGAAGATATGCAAAAAAAAATAAAATATTCTTTGGCAGAAATTGGCGCATTAAATAAAATAAATGAAAATTCTAAAGTATTTATAAAATTAAATTGTGTTGGTCCTTTTGCTTCTGAACTAGCAATTACTACTCATCCTATGTTTGTGAAAGCAGTTATTAGAATCATTAAAGAAAAAACAAATCATATTATGATTGGTGATAACCCTGCAACGAGAGATATTATTCATACTTTAAAAAAATGTGGGATATATGATATTATTCAGGAAGAAAATGTTACAATATTTGATGGTAGTAAAACAATAAATATTGAAAATCTTCAAGCTAAAATATATCATTCCTTTGATGTATCTAAAGATATGATAGACCAAGATGTGTTTATTAATCTACCTAAATTAAAAACACACACCTTAACTTATTTAACGTGTGCTGAAAAGAATTTATTTGGCTTAATTTATGGATTAAATAAATCAGGATGGCATGTTAGAGCTAATACTCCTTTAGTATTTGGGGAAGCTATTAATGATTTATATGGTGCATTTTTAAATGTTATGCAAAATAAATTAATTGTTCATATTTGTGATGGTATAACTGGATTAGAAAAAGATGGTCCTAGTACTGGGGGAAGTCCAAAAAATAGTAATGTTATCCTAACTTCATATGATGCTATTAGCCTTGATAGAGTTGCTTGTGAAGTTGTTCATTTAGATTATAAAAAACAATTTATTAATGTTATTGCTAATGAAAGAAAATATGGTATTGGTAACTTAGATGATATTGATATTGTTGGTGATGATATTTCTTCTTTTAATACAACATTTATTCCACCAAAAAATTCTCTATCTAGTTTTGGTTTACGTTTATTAAAAAAGAAATTTATGCGTAATATTTTATTAGAACATCCGAAAATAGATAAAGAAAAATGTATTCGTTGTGGGGAATGTAATAAAATATGTCCACCAAAAGCTATGCAGATAAAAAAAGGGGAATTTCCCCATTTAAAAAATAAACAATGTATTCGTTGTTGGTGTTGTGCGGAAGTTTGTCCACAAAATGCTATTAAAAAATCTAAAAGACCTATTATTGGTAAAATTATTTTAAAATAAAATCCTAATCTATTAAGGTTAGGATTTTTATTTCATTATTAATTTATTAAACACCTAAATAAGATTTAACTTCTTCAATTGCTTTTTTCGCAATTACTTTCATTCCATCAACATTTGGATGAACACTATCGCCTAAATATTCATTTCTTGTTTCATATGTTATGCATACTGAAAAATCCATGATATGACAGAATTTTTCTTTGGCAACAGCACGAATAATTTCATTAAATTTATCTCTTTTAGCTTGAATTTCTTCAACACTATTATGTGATGTATGTTGTGATGCAGAATATTTTTCATATGGTAATGTTGCAACAAATACATCAGCCATTGGATATAAATCACATATTCTTTGTAACATTAAGCGATAGGCATCAGTAAATTGTTGTTCACTTATTTTTAAGTTCGCAGAATCACTATATATAAAATCATTAGTGCCTAAATATATTAATATTAAATCAGGAATACCAATATCATCATTTTTTAAATTATTAATTCTTTTTAAACTTGTACCAACAGTATCACCTGATCCATAAACCATTGAACCACTATATGATTCATTAGTAACTAAAACTGTTTCAGTTGTATCTAAAAATATTTTCCACCATGTTTGATTAACATCTTTTACAGTTGGCGAATATATCGGATAATAATATTGATTAGCTCCATGATAATAACTATTTACTTCATTTCCTTCTTTATAGAAAGTACTAATACTATCTCCTAAGAATGAAACTTTTTTACCTTTTAAAACATATGGTTGCCATTTTGAATATAAACGAAGATTACCTTCAGTGCCTTTGGGAATTACTTCTACACGTTCTCCTTGACATTCTGAATCATAATACCAACCTAAAAATTCATATCCACTTTTATATGGTTTCTTTAAAACCAATTCTTTTTTGTTACTATAAACATAATCTAAATTTTCACCAGTTGCCCCTACAATGACATAATCAATTTCAAATGTCATTTCACTTCTATCCCACATAGCAACTAAGGTAACATCATGAGCAATATTCCAACTATTAACATCTACTAAATTATTTTCATATGACCAACCTAAGAAATCATATCCTTCTTTATAAGGAGTTGGTAAATCGGCTTTTTCACCACATGTAACTGTTGCCTTTGTTTCTTCAATTTCACCACCATTAGCATCAAGACTAACTTCATAACTATTGCCAATCCATTTAGCATATATCCTAGTATATGTTGTAATTGGTTTAGTGAAATCAAAATCCCATCCAGCAAATTTATATCCTTCTCTAGATAATTCTACATCAGGTTCAAATGCAAATCCATCTTCTTCTACTTCTTGATTATGAACTGTTTGGTTTGTTAATGTGACAAAATTAACAATCAATTTTAAACGACGATGAATGTTTAAAATTTGTGTAACTTCTTTTTCTTTATTAGATATTTTCGCATAAAAAATATTGTCACCACTTTTTAAAGAGACATCATCAAATGAAACAATTTGGGTTTCATCTTTATCATAATAATATGTAACCGATACACCCTTATCTATTTTTTCATAATCAGTTATGTTTATAAGATCATAATCAGATGGAGTATGTATTGTATAAACATTTTCTTGTAAAGTTGTATTATATTCAATAAAGGAATCAATTAAACCAAAACCATTTTTTAGCCATACAGCATGAACTTCTAAATCACTTTTGATTGATGAGATATTTTTATCCCATGATAATGTATATCCTTCTAATTCAAAAACAGGAGCTTTTGCTTTTGCACCTTTTTTTACTGTTTGGGTTAATTTTCCTTCAACATAATTACCACCATTACCATCAAATGTAACAGTAAATGTTTCTTTATTACATCCTGATAAAATTATAATGAAGAAAAAAAGAAAAACTAATAAAATTTTTTTCATTTAATAAATACCTCACAATTTTAAAGTTTTATTATAATATTATTTTATCATTTTTTTCAATAAAATACAACAATTAATAATTAAAAAACAGCGTATTCGCTGTTTTAATTAAGTTCGTTTTAATATTAATTAACGAAACATATTCGGATATACATATATAATTGGACGATAATTATATGGATAAGGCATAACTTGTCTTGAATAATAAATAGGACGAAGATTTTGTTTTACTTTATTATATTTTTTTTCATATTCTTTCATTTTAACTAATTCAGGAATTTCTTCATTTTTTAATGGTTCTTCTTCTTTTTTAGAAACTTCTTCTTTCTCTTCTTTTATTTCCGTTATTTTTATATCTTCAATTGGTATTTCTTCTTGATCTTTTATTATAGTATCTTCAAAATCTATTTTTAATTTAGGATAATAATCTTCTATAAATGGTTCGATATCATTTAAATCTTGATTCATTGCTTCACTTATGACAGGAATTTTTAATTTTGTTCCTGGAACTAATCTATTCCATAAACGAATATGTTTATTTTCCTTTTTTATTTCTTCTTCCGTTAAATCATATAAAAAAGCTATTTTTTGTAAAGTTTCTTGATCACTAACGATATGATATTTCATTTTATTATTCCCTTCTTATAGTTTTATATTATAATATATTTATTAATTTAAAACATTATTCTCATTAATGAAATTTTCATTAATTTCATTTTCAAAATCATCATCACTAATTGTATCGATATTCGTTAATGTTGTAACAAGTATTTTAGTTTCGCCAATTACTTCAGCAACTATTTCTAAAACTATTTCTACTTCTATACCATCATCAACAATACTAGCATTAGTACAACTTGGTTGTTGAGTTACTCTTGCAATGACATCTTTTGAACCAGTAACATCTTTCACAATTTGTCTTGTTTTTATACTATCATTATATTCAATTACTTTTCTTGCTATTTCTGTACGACTATTATCATCACATGCATACCATATATTTACTTCTAATGATCCATCTATACATACTATGTTATCATCTAAATCTGCATTGAATTCATGATTAATAACCCAACATCCTAAAATACTAAAAGTCTCATTTCCAGGAGAAACAATATCTTTTAATCTAATTGTTTTTCTGCCTTTTGCCACGACTGCTTTAGTGACAATTTCACGAATCTCATTCATTTTAATCCCTCCTCAGTAACAATATATTCAAAAACTAGTTCACTTGCTACTAGGCTTATGCAATACAAGGGGAATATAATGCCAATATTAATATATGATAAAAATAATAAAATAGAACAAAAAAAGTAACTAAAATGATAGTTACCTTTTATGTTTTATATTATTTTTCCTTTTAAATGCCATGTATATGCTTTTTCTATTTTAACATTTACTAAATTACCAATTAATTCTTTACTTCCTACAAAATTAACTAATTTATTATGTTTTGTATATCCTGTAAGCAATTGGGGATTTTTGGCACTAAATCCTTCAACAAGTACTTCAACAGTTTCTCCTTCAAAACGTTTATTTCCTCTAGCAAAACCATCATTAATATATTTATTTAATAATAATAATCTTTCTTTACTAATTATAGGATCTACTTGATTAGTAAATTTAGCAGCAGGTGTTCCTTCACGTGGAGAATAAATGAAAGTATATGCTCCTTCAAATTGGGCTTTTTCGACTAAATCTAAAGTTTCTTTAAAATCATCATCAGTTTCCCCAGGAAAACCAACAATTATATCAGTAGTTAATGCTAAATCAGGAATTAATGATTTTAAATAATTTACTTTTTCTAAATATTGTTCTTTGGTATATTTGCGATTCATTTTCTTTAATATTTGGTTACTACCTGATTGAACTGGAAGATGTAAATGTGGCATAATATTAGGATATTTTGCCATGACATCCATAGTAGCTTTATCTAAATCTTTAGGATGGCTTGTTGTATAACGAATTCTTTGAATACCAGTTTTAGCAAGGTCTTCTAATAAATTAGCAAATGTATAATTACCATTTTCTACTTTAACTTGATAAGCATTAACATTTTGTCCTAAAAGAGTTATTTCTATATAACCATCTTTTACTAATTGGATAGTTTCATTTATAATATCTTTAGGAAGTCTACTTCTTTCTTTTCCTCGAGTATATGGGACAATACAATATGTACAAAATTCATCACAACCATACATTATATCAACCCAAGCTTTTTTTTCATGAGCTCTTTTAATTGGTACCCCTTCAACAATATTTCCTTCCATGCTATATACTTCTAATATTCTTTTTCTTGTTTGATAAGCTTCATATATATAAGAAGGAAGCATATGAATATTATGGGTACCAAATATAATATCTACTTGTTTATATTTGTTTTTTAAAAGTTCAATGGTAACTTCTTCTTGGGGCATACAGCCACATAAACAAATTAACATTTCAGGTCGCTCTTTTTTTAAACCTTTTAATCGACCTAATTCACCATATATTCTATTTTCCGCATTAGCTCTTATGCAACAAGTATTAAATATTAAAACATCAGCTTTACTTTCATCATCTATTTCTTGAAATCCTAATAAATCTAATATACCTGCTATTTTTTCACTATCAGCTAAATTCCCTTGACAACCATATGTTTTGATAAGATATGTTAATCCTATACCAATACCAATATATTTTTCTTCTAAAGTGAAGGAAATATTTTCAGTTTCTTTTTCAATTCTTTTTCTTGCATCTTTTAAAGAAGGTTCAAAATATTTACTATAATCTTTATTCATGAGATATTTTCCATCCTTTACATATAATAGTATACCATAAAATAAAAAAATTGTGAATAAGACTTTTTGATATGATAAATTTTATGCATAAAAAAATTTTAAATACATATAATATTATTGACTGATATAATCAACAATATAAATAAAAAATTTATATTAGAAATTATATTAGTGCCATTTTACCTCCCTTTCTAACTATAACAATGAAGTACTTCAAAGTTATGGAAATTCTTACATTATGGTAAAAAGGTATTTAATAAGAACCTAGCGAATTACTAGGTTCTTATTTTTTTAAAATTTTTTGTATAAAATAATTAGTCATGCATATAATATTATTGTACCAATAATAAAGTAAATAAATTTATACAACGTATAAAATTATACAACGTATAAAAATTATACAACGTATAAAAATTATACTATACGTATAAAAATTAAGACTTTATTGGTTAATGATAAGAATAATTTGAATGAGTTATTTTTATTTAGCCATTTGCCTCCTTATAGCTATAATAATGAAGTGCTTCAAAATTATAGAATAAAAAGGTAAAGATAGGTACACTATAAGGACTTAGCTTAATGCTAGGTTCTTTTTTTTAATTAATTTTTAAAACTATGAATAGGAGCAGGAATTCTTCCTCCTCTTTTAATAAACGACTCACATGAAAATTTATTAACAGACATAATTGGTGCGTGCCCTAATAGACCACCAAACTCGGCAACATCACCAACTTTTTTACCAATTACAGGAATTAATCTAACAGCTGTTGTTTTTTGATTTATCATGCCAATAGCCATTTCATCAGCAATTATTCCTGATATTGTACTTGGTTTTGTATCACCAGGGATAGCTATCATATCTAAACCAACAGAACAAACACATGTCATTGCTTCTAATTTTTCTAATGTTAATGCTTGAAGATTAACAGCATCAATCATTCCTTGATCTTCACTAACAGGAATAAAGGCACCACTTAAACCACCAACATATGAAGATGCCATTACCCCACCTTTTTTTACTTGATCATTTAATAACGCTAATGCGGCTGTTGTGCCTGGTGCTCCTGCTTTTTCTAAGCCCATTGTTTCAAATATTTCTGCTATGCTATCGCCAACAGTTGGCGTTGGGGCTAAAGATAAATCAATTATTCCAAAAGGAATGTTTAATCTTTTGGAAGCTTCTTTAGCAACTAATTGACCAACTCTAGTTATTTTAAATGCTGTCTTTTTAATTGTTTCACATAATACTTCAAAATCAGCATCTTTTACTTCTTCTAATGCTCTTTTCACAACACCAGGTCCACTTACCCCTACATTAATGACACTATCTGGTTCACTAATACCATGGAAGGCACCTGCCATAAAAGGATTATCATCAGGAGCATTACAAAATACAACTAATTTTGCACAACCAATAGAATCAAAATCTTTTGTTTCTTCAGCTGTTTGATGAATGATTTCTCCTAATAATTTTATGGCATCCATATCAATACCTGTTTTTGTTGATCCAACATTAACTGATGCACAAACACATTTTGTTTCTTTTAAAGCAATTGGTAGTGATCTAATTAATAATTCTTCACATTTAGTCATTCCTTTAGAAACAATCGCCGAAAAACCACCAATAAAATTTACACCAACTTTATTTGCAGCTAAATCTAATGTTTTAGCAATACAAACAAAATCATCAATTGTTTTACAACTACTTGCACCAATTAGACCAATTGGGGTAACAGAAATACGTTTATTAACAATTGGTATTCCATATTCTCTTTCTATTTCATTACCAACTTTAACTAAGTCTTTAGCAGTCATTACAATTTTATGATAAATATTATCACATAATTTGGTAATATCATCACTCATACAATCTAAAAGGTTAATACCTAATGTAATAGTTCTAACATCTAGATTCATTTCTTGAATCATTGTATTTGTTTCAATTACTTCTTTAATATTAATCATTTATAGCCTCTTTATATACGATGCATTTTATCAAATATTTCTTCTCTTTGCATTTGAATTTTACATCCAAGTTCAATACCAATTTGTTCTAATTCATTGCTTATATCTTGAAATTCTTTGGAAGATTCATTTATATCAACAATCATCATCATATTAAAAAATCCTTGAATAATGGTTTGTGATATATCTAAAATATTAATATTATTGGTCGCTAAAAAAGTACAGACTTTCGCAATAATTCCTACTTTATCTTTTCCTAATACTGTTATGATTGTTCTACGCATAACTCCTCCTATTTTTTTATAGTTTATCATATTCAATATTAACAAGCAATACGAATACGATTTCAAATATAAAATAAATTTTGCCAACAAAAAAAGTGTGAATAGACATTGTCAACTAATCACACTTTTCTTGGCTTTAACTTTTTGTTAAAACAATTTAAATCATCTAGAAAGGATTTTAATGATTCTACAATAATATTGTATCACTAAATTACTATATTTGCAACGAAAATTTACATTTTTATAATTTTATTTGATGATTAATTTAATTATGATAATGATGACAATTAGCATCATGACATTCATCACAATCTTCACAATCTTCACAATGACATTCTTTATCTTCGATAAAATTACCTAAATATTTATATAATACATCTAAAGCACTACCAACTTTATTATCAATTACTTGCATACCATTTTCTTCACATAATGTTGAGATAGTAGCTTCAATTTTATTACATAAAATGACATGTACTTGATGATTACGTAAGGTGTTAACAATTTCTTTAGGATCTTTATTTTTAATAATAACTTTAACACCACTAATAACCATTCCTTTAACAATTTGATAAACATAGAATAAATCAGCATCAGTAAATTGTTCTAACACAATACTATCTTTAACAGGAATAGCCACATTTAAAACATGAACAGGTAAGCTTTCTAAATATTCACAGGCTTCATCAAGATAATTAACAGTAGTTGTTTCAATATTACCATCATCACATAAAGTAGCTAATGTGGAATCAATTGGCAGTTTAGCAAGAACTTTTAAATTATATTTTTTCGCAATTTCTTCAACTTTACTGTCACCAAAAACATTAATCTTTTTATGACAATCAGGACATTCAACATAACTCATATTTTCAACAATTCCTAATACTTCAATATGCATCATTGAAGCCATCTTTACCGCTTTTTCCACGATCATTCCTACTAATTCTTGTGGACTAGTAACAATAATAATACCATCAACACCAATACTTTGAAAAACTGTTAGTGGAACATCACCTGTTCCTGGAGGCATATCAACAAATAAAAAATCTATATCTTGCCAAATAACATCAGTCCAAAATTGTTTGACTAAACCAGCAATTACTGGACCACGCCATACAACTGGATCTGTTTCATCTTTCAATAATAAATTACTAGACATAATTTTAATACCAGTTTTTGATGAATTTGGTAAAAGACCTTCATCTGTTCCTTGAGCTTTTTCGTGAATGCCAAACATTTTAGGAATTGATGGACCTGTAATGTCTGCATCTAAAATTCCTGTTTGATAACCTTTTTGATGTAATTTAGAAGCTAATAAGCCAGTTACTAAACTTTTACCTACGCCACCTTTACCACTTACAATGCCAATAATTTTTTTAACACTACTCATATGATGAGGTTTTTCTCTTAAATCTCTTTCATCACATTTTTCATTACAATCTTGACAATTATGATTACATGCCATATTTTTTTCTCCTTTTTATTATTATAAGTTATTCATATATTTTTTTTGATATTCTTTGGAAAAATATTCATCATCTGTTATTGCATAACATCTTATATCATGAAATGTTCCATCATATAATTGATATCCTTTTTTCCTAATACCTTCAAATGTTAATCCTAATTTTTCACACACTCTTTGTGATTGAAAATTATCAACATATGTTGTGCATTCAATTCTTTTAAGACCTAAATATTCAAAGCCAACTTCGATAGCAACTTTAGATGCTTCAACAGCAATTCCTTTTCCCCAATAGTATGGACTAACTGTATAACCTAATTCAGCTTTAAAATTAGGAGTATAAGAATGTAGCTCAACAGTTCCAATCATTTTATTATTTTCTTTTAATACAATAGCATATGTTCCTAATTGACCTAATCTTTTTTTGTCATGAAAATATTGCAAGACATCTTTAGTCATTCGTTGATTAAGATGAGGTTGCCATCCCGCAACAGGTCCAACATTAGGAAGCGAAGCATATTCAAACATATCTTTATAATCACTTACTTGTGTTTCCCTTAAAATAAGGCGTTTTGTTTCAATTGTTGGGAGGGTTAAATAGATCATAATACTCACTCTTTCTTCACAACATTATATAAAATATATATCTATTTTACAACAAAAATTTATTTGTTATACAAATTAGTTTTCTTTATCCTTTTTTCTTTTTTTCTTTTTTAGGTGGTTGATATATTTTATGTTCTTTTATACATTGAATAATATTTTTTTCTTCTTCTTTTGATGAATGAAGTAAATAAACATAATTTTGTTCTTGAAATATTTGTTCATATTTTTGTAATTGTTGAAAAATTTGTTTTAATTCTCTAGGAATATTATTTTCTTGCATCATTTCATTTCTTTGTTTTTTACGACGACGATAATTAGTAAAGACAAATTGACCAACACAAACAATTCCTAAAGAAAGAAAAGCTGAAAGAGTTGTTTCCATTTTAAAAACAAAGACAAATAAAAGAGTTAATGGTAACATAAGTAAAGTAAATAAACTATATAAACCGAATCCTAAGCCATCAAATTTTCGTGATTTTTTGTTTTGTTCTTTAATCATTAATTCTAATTGATCATTTTTCATTGAATGTTCAAAAGGTTTAATATATTGTTGATAAGTTTTAGGTAAAACTTCACATTTATCAAAATATAAATAAGCATTATAAATATAATTTAAATCACATGCTTTCGATAAACATCTTTTTTCTAAAAAATCATTATTATTATTTTTATAATATAATGCCATGCATGCAAGATGCCAAAAACTATCTTCAAAAGTCATTTTCTTTTGACTTATTTTAAAAATAGATTCATCTATATCTTGATTATTAAACTTTTCATAAAAAGGATTCATATCTTATCTCCATAACATCTCATATTTTACCATTTTTTTCAATATATTTCAATTGCAATTTGATATATTGTTTATAATAAAATAGGGATTTATGTCCCTATTTTGTTTTATTAAAAAATTTCTTCTTAAATTCTTTTTTATCATTCATTTGTTGTTTCTTAGAATATCCACCTTTCACAATATTACAAATAAGTTGTAAATAATATATATTAGCATTGTGTAAATATTCATTAGAATATTCTTTTACATAATCATTAATTTGTTTATGATAAACACCAAAGAAAATATCACCACCACGATTTTTAAAGCGACGAATGTATTCTTGCGTAAATGAACTGCGATGTTCAATAACATAAACATATTCATCTCTTGATTCACTATAATAAGTATGTTCAAAATCTAAAATTGATAAATATGCCCATCCATGTTGATCAATTGTATCAAACCATGATGAATCATAATCATGAATTTTTTTATAAATTCGTGAATGATAAACTTTTTCTGGTATAGGATCTAATTTAGGAAGATCAATAGTTAATTGCCAATTAGGATTTTTCATTACTTTTAAAACTTCTTGATGTATTTGTTCGTTTGTCATTTATTTCACCTTTGTATATATAAATTTATACTAATATAATAACACATAATTCTTAAAATTGATATATAAAAATAAAAATATAGATTAAATCACTATTTATTTTGGTATTATTAAGAATTTTATTAATAAAAAAGGGGCTGTGAAAAAACTCTGATTCAGGTTTTCACAGCCTTATTTTACTTTTATATTATTATTTATTTTATATTTCTTTAATATATCATTAATATATCATTTAAATTAAAGAAACAATTTTGCAAAGCATAAGCGTTTTATTGATTCCTCAGCTATTATAGTTGAGGGAAATATAAAAACAATTTATAATAATTTATGTAAAATATTGCGAACCATAATTATTCTACAATCAAAACGTTTCTGGGTTAGATTCCCCGAGCGTTTTTTGCTTTTTGAATAAAAAAGACTGTGAAGCCCTACTTTTTAAAAGTTAGTTTTTTTCACAGCCCCCTAAAATTTATCTTTTTTATGAAAGTAACCAATCAATTAAATTAATTGATTTAATCCCATCATAAACATTATTTAAGTCTTTATCCATTGATAATACTATTTTTTCATAATTGTCAGGAATTTTTCTAAGTGGTGCAAGTTCTCTATTTCTTACTTCTTCACTATTCATACTCTCAGTTACTTGGATATAGATTTTATCAGTTGTTTTTGTGGCAATAAAATCTATTTCATTATTATCTATTTTTCCAATTGCTACATCATATCCACGTCTTTTAAGTTCAAGATAAACTATGTTTTCTATAACGTGTCCTCTATCGCGATCTCTTAAACCAAATAAATAATTACGTAAGCCAATATCAACAATATAATACTTGCTAAGAGTTTTTAAATATTCTTTTCCTCTAATATCAAAGCGTTTGATTTCATAATAAAAATAGCTTTCAAGCAAAGCATCAATATATGCATAAACAGTATGATTGCTTGGTCTACCTTTATTAGCATCTTCAAAAAGACCTTCATTATTAAGTACATTACCTATATTAGAAATTGAAATATTGCTACCTATATTGTAGGCTAAATAAATAATTATTTTTCTTAATAAGAAAGCATCAGTTATTCTTTTTTGTCCTCGACGCTTTTCACGCTCTATAATATCTCTTAAAACAACAGTAGAAAATATTCCATCAAGAATAGTAAATGCTTTATCTTGTTCTAAACCGACATCAACAATTCCTGGCATTCCACCAAATTGCATATAAATATTAAACAATTCTTCGAGAGTGTGTGGTTCACCATCTTTTGCTTTTGCATATTTCATTTTCAAAGAATTTTCTTTTATCTCAAAATTATTAAAATCAAGAAACTCTTTAAATGATAAAGGTAACATTTTAATTTCAACGCATCTACCAGATAAATATGTTGAATAATCAGAAGATAATAAATAGGCATTAGATCCAGTTACATAAATATCACAATTAAAATCAACTCTAAAACTATTTATAACAATTTCCCATGAATTTATACGTTGCAATTCATCAAAGAAAAGATACATTTTTTTGCCATTAACAATTCTTTCTTTAACATAAGAATAAATATTATCCGTGTTCATTTTTTGAAATTCATATGACTCAAAATTCATTTCAATAATTTGGTCATCTTCTATACCTATTTCTTTTAAGTACTGTATCATAAGTTTCATAAGACTTGATTTTCCACATCTTCTTATTCCAGTTATAACTTTAATAGGTTCAGTATCTTTAAAACATATCAACTTATTTAAGTAGTAATCCCTTTTTTTTAAAGTGTGATTCGGATTCATCATTAAGTACCTCCACATTGATTTTATTATACTACCATTTTTAAAAAAGTTAATACTTTGTGCACTAAAGTGCAAAAACTTTTGTTTTTTTTATTTTTTTGCATTTTGATGCACAAAATGTTTAAAACATTTGTATTTAAATAAGTACAAATATAATCACTTTTTTTCTTTATAATCTACTAATATTGGTATTATTAAGAATTTTACTGATTTATCAACTTGTCAAATATCTTGCTTATGATTTTTTTATTATTAGAGTTTTTAAGAGGTGAATTATTAATATTTGAATTATAACAATTAACATATATGATTTATAATTTTAAACTAATATTTAATCTTAAAATATTAAGATATAAAACTGATTAAGAAAAGGGATGAATCCAATATAGAATTCATCCCTTTAATAAGACCTATTTCATCAGTAGTTTTTAAATAGACCTTTTATTTTCTACTTTCAATGATTAATTTGATGGCAGTTCTTTCTTCACCATCAATCTCAATGTCACTAAAAGCAGGAACACAAATTAAATCTTTACCAGTTGGTGCAACATATCCTCGCGCAATGGCAATGGCTTTAATTGCTTGATTCAATGCTCCAGCACCAATAGCTTGAATTTCCACGCCTTGCTTATCCTTGAAGGCATTGGCAAGGGCACCTGCTACTGAATTTGGTTTTGATTTTGATGAAACTTTTAATACATCCATATTTTTTTCCTCCTGTACATATTGGTCATAAAAATATATGTTACATCACTTATTTTTATGCCTTCATTTCACAAGAAGTATTATATATTATTGATTGTGTCAATATGTGTCACTTTATGCGATTTATCATCAATTTCAACTAAAATTGCATTGAATTGTTTTTTTCCTGTGTCTTGTGGTTCAAATCGTTCTTTACAGCCATTTACCATACGATTTATAATAATTTCTTTTTTTGTACCTATTACTCCATCAAGTGGTCCTGTCATACCTACATCAGTAATATAAGCTGTACCATGTTCTAATATTCTTGCATCAGCTGTTGCTACATGAGTATGGGTACCAAAAATAATTTGAATTCTACCATCAAAATAATGACCAAAAGCAATTTTTTCACTTGTTGCTTCACCATGAAAATCACAAATATAAATATCACTTTTAACTTCTTCTAACAATTTTTCGGTCATAGAAAATGGTGATAAATTATTTTCATCCATAAAAACTGTACCAATCATTTGAAATACGGTAATCAATGTTCCATTATAATTTATAGTTGTATATCCTTTACCTGGACTATCTAGGGGATAATTATAAGGACGAACTAAATTATTAACATTATCAATATAATTGAATATTTGTTTATTTTGATATGAATGATTTCCTAATGTTACAACATTTACCCCAAGTTGCATTAACCATTTATAATGATTTTCGTTTATGCCTTTACCATGAGAAATATTTTCGCCATTAACAATCAAAAAATGAATTGTTTTTTCACTTTTTATTTTTTTAAGATTTTCTTCTAAACTTTCTCGACCTAATTTAGAATAGACATCACCAACAATTAATATATTCATAATTTTCACCTAGTTTTATTATACATACAAAAAATTCTTTTGTCAATCTTATTTTATTGGCTTTTGCAAATAAAAAAGAACTAGTTAATACTAATTGATTTTACCAAATATTTGGTATTACCAATAATATTCACTAGTTCAATTATATTTATACTATTTTATTTTGCAACTTCTTGGACTCTTGTTTCACGAATTACAACAACTTTAATTGTTCCAGGATATTGCACATCATTTTCAATTTTAAGACGCATATCACGGGCTAATTTAAATGCTTCAGCATCACTTATTTCATCTGGTTTAACAAGAACACGAATTTCTCTACCAGCTTGTAATGCATAAGATTTTTCAACACCTTTAAACTCATTACATATTTCTTCTAATTGTGTTAGACGTTTAATATAATTATCTAAAGATTCACTTCTTGCCCCTGGTCTTGCAGCTGATAAAGTATCAGCAGCAGCAACTAAATGAGCAATTAGTGTTGTAGCTTCTCTATCGCCATGATGGCTACCAATAGCATCAATAACTTCAGGTTTTTCACGATAACGATTAGCAAGGTCAAGACCTATATCAACATGGCTACCTTCTACTTCAGCATCTACTGCTTTACCAATATCATGAAGTAATCCTGCACGTCTAGCAATCATTTCATTTTCCCCAATCTCTGCTGCTAACTTTCCAGCAAGGAAAGCAACTTCAATTGAATGATTTAAGACATTTTGTCCATAACTTGTACGATATTTTAATCGACCTATTAACTTTACTAAATCAGGATGGATTTTACCAATTCCTGTATCAAATACAGCTTTTTCTCCAGCTTCTTTTAATTCAACATCTAATTCTCTTTTATATTTACTAACAAGTTCCTCAATACGAGGTGGTTGAATACGACCATCTTGTACTAATGTTTCCATTGTTCGTCTAGCAATTTCACGACGAATCGGATCAAAACAAGATAATACTACTGCTTCAGGAGTATCATCAATAATAATATCAACTCCTGTTGCGGCTTCAATCGAACGAATGTTTCTTCCTTCTCTACCAATAATACGACCTTTCATTTCATCATTTGGTAAAGCTACTACCGAAACAGTTTTTTCATTAATTGCATCATTTGCATATTGTTGGATAGCATTAGCAAGCAAACATTGTGATTTTCTTTTAACTTCTTCTTTAGCTTTTTCTTCTTGATCTTTAATGTATACAGCTATTTCTTTTGACATGTCTTCTTCAACACGATTTAACACAATTTCTCGTGCTTTTTCTTTATTAAGCTCGGAAATCTCGACTAACTTTTTTTCTTGCTCCTGAACTATTTCATCTGCTCGATTGTATAGTTTTTCAATTTCTGCTTTTCTGTCATCAATTTTACGTTCTTTATCATCAATTGTACGTTCTTTAGCATCAATTTTTTGTTCTTTAGCATTTAATCCTTCTTCACGTTTATCTAATCGATCTTCACGTTGATTGACTTTATTTTCCATTTCCTGAACAGCTTTTTTACGATCATTTATTTCACGATTTGCTTCATCTTTTATTTGAAGAACTTCTTCTTTACATTCAGATAATTTTTCTTTATGAATTTCTTCAGCTTTTTGATTAGCATCTTCTATAATCTTTTCAGCAGTCATACCAGCTTTATTTAGTTTACGTTTTATTAAAAAATTGGCAACTATAAAGCCTACAAATAGAGATAAAATGACTCCAGCAATCAAACATATAACAAATACAACAGTTGGAACAGCTAGAAACACAGATAAGAATTGCATTTCTAAAACCTCCATATAATAAATTACCCACTTGGGGCAATCAAAATTAATTTGATTACCTTTCCATTATACTACAAATGAAAAAGATAGTCAAATGTTTTTCATTTTTTTGTTAATACTTTTTCAAAATGGTACCAGTTTCTCATTTTTCAAAATGATACCACCTATTTGATATTTTTTTAATT
>CANQVC010000017.1 GCA_947627195.1 uncultured Bacilli bacterium | reverse complement strand
TTCAAATTTGGATGCTACATTGAGAAGCGAGATGAGGCAAGAATTATTGAATTTACATAGCCAGCTCAATTCCACATATTTTGGAGCAAAAGAAGATTGTAAAGATTTTATCGCTGTTGACGAAAAAAATTGAACGCAACAATTGTATAAATGATAATTTAGCGAATTACTCGGCAATGGCTGCTTGACCGTTCATTAGAAGCGGAAGTAAAAAGTTTCTGATAGCAATTAGCCGCTTATTTTCCAAAATATTGTTTGATATCTTAGCAAAAAAACCTTTTGTTGCTTCGTGATACTTACGAAGAATTGTGTCATCGGGAATTAAAAGAGTTATATTTGCCATATCATCATCGCCAATTCCTTGTTGTGTTGCTCCGTGAGATAATCTATCTTTTGTGATTTCAAATATAGGTGCAGAAACAACGGAAGCGATATATTCAAAAGAGATTTCGTTGCACTTTAACCCATAGAAGCCTGTCGAAAGAATAGAGTTATCGACAAAAGAACTCATCTCTTTGTTTAGGAACAAATGCTTAATGCTGTTTTTCATTTTTGCAAACCAAATCGAATTGATGACAGGTTGCATATTAGCGCGGCTTTCTCTTGTTTCATATTCAATATCGCTTCCCTCGCCAATCGAAGTACCGATAATATCTGCCGTAGCATAATATTTTTTAGTCGAAAAGCGGTCTATACCACTTGAAATAACTGAAAACAACTCGTTAGAAAGCATTGTCTGAACTTTCCATCCTTTGGGAATACGTCTTTTCAGTTTATCGTTCCATTCCAATTCTCCGTTTGCTCGATTATACGGTAAATTTTGCTCATTTGGGAACTCAAACCGATAAAACCATTGCTCGTAAAGCAACCGAAGCATTTGCGCTAAATTATCATTTATGGTATAATCAATAGAGAATTTGCTCTATGTAATATTTCGCTTGTAGGAGGCGATTATGGTAACAAGAAAAGAAGATACACCGCAACGTCGTGCGAATCGTAAGTATGAGGAAAAGAATAAGGAAAAGCGTAAGGCGAAGTGCGGGAATTTTCAAACGATGATACCGAGAGAACTTTTTGACGAAATAAACGCTTTTCTTAAAGAAAATGGGATGACAAAGGTTGATTTTATCCGAGATGGATATGAAGCCTTAAAGCACAAATCCGATAACGAATCCAAGTAAAGTTCTATGGAGGAAATAAATGAAGTATAAAGATAAGTGGATTAGCAATGCGACTGATGAGGAATTAAGTGCTGAACGAGAAAAGGTTCGTCAGGATTTTTGCAATCCGAATTTTGATGATGATTATCGAGAAGAATGTCATACAACGTTGGGCAGATTTGACAGAGAAATGAGTAAAAGGGCTTGGGAAAACGAAGAACCGCAAGCACCGAGCATTCATCGTGAACACGGATGGCACTTGCCTAATGATGACGATTGAATTTTCAATGAGATAACTGTTTTTAACTGATATAATAAGAAAAACGCAGAACGGCGCAGTCAGAAATGATTGCGTCGTTTTTCTATCCCTACGGAGCGAATAGGAATGTAAAAATATTCATTGGTAGTGATGATAATGAAACACGAAAAGAATTTAGTGAATTATGTGGTAACAAAAAAATTAAGAACTTTTCAGTTAATACAAGTATTACAACATCGGCATCAAGTAATACAGGGGCAAGTAATCAACCGCTTATTACAATGGGTATGCTTGAAAGACTAAATGGCAATGAGAAAGGAAATGCAATAGTTTCAGTAAGAGGATATGAACCAATTTGGGCAGTTTTTACTCCTAGTTATGAATTAAAACATTTTTATTTTAGTGAAGATAAAAAAAACACGTCTAAAAGAGAAGCAAGATTATTCGAAAAAGAAAATTATGTCTTTGATATTATAAATAAGGATGGAGTAAGTACATACGATAAAATAATCGATGAAATTAATAAATTAGATGAAGATAACGTGATTAATGAGGAGTATGATATTAATAAGTTAAAAGAACTTGATAAAAAATGGGATGAAATTATAGATGATGTTAATAAAAGAATTGAATTTTTATCAACAATGCTTGAAAAGAAAGATCGTGAAAAATTAATTGAAACACGTTTTGAAGATAAAATAATAATTTTATATGAATTAATAGATAAATACGATTTAACCATTGCCCAAAAAATAGAAGATCTAGCTGAATACATATCAAAAATTGCAATGCCAGAATTAATGGAATTGCAAAATTTAGCAACTAAATAATTTAAACAAAGGAGGAATATATTGAGAAAAATAAAAAAATATTTTATTTATGGCATAATTGTTAGTGTTTTTATTATATCAATTTTTTTAGGATATTTAAAAACAAATATTTATGCTAAAGAAAATGAAGATTGTAAACATTTATATGAGCAAAAAGAAATAAGTGCAACTTGTTCAAGTGATGGATATACAATCTATACTTGTGTTTATTGTAATGAAACTTATAAGGATAATTACATAGAGCGATTAAATCATGATTTTGAAGAAAAAGTTATTGATGTGAGTTGTGAAGATGGATCTTATATTAGTTATACATGTCGGATGTGTGGTTTTAATTACAAAGAAATTACAAGTAAAAAAAGAAATCACACGTACAAATCAGTAGTTGTAAAGCCCACATGTACTCATAAAGGTTATACAACATATTTTTGTACAACTTGTGGATATGAATATACAGATGAATTTAGTGAAGCCTTAGGACATCATTATATAGATGAAATAAAAGAAGTAACATGCGAAACGGATGGATATACGCATCATTTGTGTGATGCTTGTGGTTATTCATATAACGATAATTATATTAGTAAATTAGGACATACATTTAACGAGGATGAAAAGAAGCCTAATTGTTTAGAGGGTGGATTTACAACTTATCGTTGTGAAGCGTGTGATTATAGTTATCAGGGTAAATATACGATGCCACTTGGTCATAGCTATACTGAAAATAAAATAAGTGCTACATGTTCATCATATGGTTTTACGGAACATTTATGTAGTGTATGTAACGATAGATATGTTACGGATTATATTAAACCATTAGGACATGAATTTTTTGACGTATTAATTAATTCGGATAATGGAACGATAGGGTGTATTAAACACGTTTGTAATAGATGTGATTATAGTTATTTATCAAATTTTTCAACAAGTCAAGATAATAGTTATAATGATCCACCACAAGTAGTAGAACATATTCACGATTATATGCTTTATACAGAATTAGACGAAATAAGAAAGCTTTTATTTATTAGTAATAGATGTGAATGTGGTAATGTGAATAATAATGAATTAGAACTTATTGCTACAACAATTAATGATAAAAGTATAATTTTGGAAATAAATCAATATGGTTATGTGGATTTTTCAATATTGCAAGACAATTGTCAAATAACTATATTAAATAAAAAAGGTGTAATTATAACTAGTTTTGTTATTGAAAATAGTAATTATTCTGGTGAAGAAGTATCACCTCCAAAAGAAGATGAACCAATTCAAGATGTACCAGTAGATAACGATAAAGATTTAGATCAAGATATTGAAAATGTCTCGCCAAGTGATAAAGAAAATGCAAATGATAATGAAAAAGATAAACAAGAAGTATTACCTAGTACTAATAAAAACGATAATAAAGTAAAGGTAATTGTGCCTATTATTTTGACAATTGTATTATTAGGCCTTGGAATTAGTGGAATTATTATATTTATAAAAATAAAAAAAAGAAAATAAAAAAGAAAGGAATTAAATAAATGAAATTTTTAGCAGAAGCAACTTTAAATGAATCTCTACAAGGGATTATAACTAAATTAAATGAATTGATGAATAGTTTTTGGATTTATATTGTAATGGCACTTGCTGCAGTTGTAGTTGTATGGGGTGCATATGTAGGTATTAAAATCGCAATAGCACATCGTAATGAGGAAAAGATTAATGCACGTGATATGATTAAAAATTTAATTATTGGAATAGTGATTATTTTTGTTGTAGCTATGGGAGCTCCATTATTAATCAAAGGTTTAGCAAGCTGGGTTGGTATAGGCGCCTAAATAAGGGAAAATGATAAAAGCTACTAAGAAATAATCTTTCCTAGTGGCATTATTAAAGAAAGAGGAATATAAATGTTAATTTTTTTTCAAGAATTAATTTTACTGATATTTATTTGGTTTTTAAAATTAATAGATGGAATTATGGAAATTTTTAGTGCAATTGCAGGAGTAACAAACGTTACATATCAGGGTAAGGAAGTTAATATTATTGAATTTTTAGCATCTGATAGTACTGTTGGAACTATATTTTGGTGTGTTTTTATTTTGGCAATAGGTTTGACCTGTATATTTACAATTTGTGCAATAATAAAAAATTTTATTGCAAGTAATAGAAATCTGTCTTCAATATTAGGTAAATTTTTTCTATCATTACTTGGAACAATGGCTATGCTTGCAGTAGTTATTTTGGGAATATTAATATCAAATTCTATTTTAGTTTTGGTTTCTAAAATATTTGAAATAGGAAATACAACAAAATTATCAAATGCTGTATTCAATGCTTGTGTAGGTGAGTGGCTAAATGGATATAGTATAAATGAGGTAAATGTTTCGTCACTATCTGTTAGAGAAATATTTGGTGATTATAACAAAGCATTATTTGGAATATGGCCAACGGGGTGGAAATGCAATGGAATGGTAAATCCCAATAGCTTTATGTATTTACCTGCAATGATTGCATCAATTGGTTTAATGATAGCTTTAGTTGTTGCAATAGTTAATTTAGCAAAAAGAGTATATGAAATAATGCTTTTATATATTAGTTTACCTTTTTCTATGTCTACAATAGCATTAGATGATGGTGCAAGATTTAAAGTATGGCGTGAAAGTTTTATTACAAAGATTTTATTATCATATGGAACAATTTTTTCAGTTAATATTTTTGTTTTGATTTTCCCAATGATTTCAAAAATGCGTGTTGTTGGGGCATCGAATTTCGCAAATTCGATATTTTTAATTTTTATGATAATAGGAGGAGCATTAGTTATTCCTAGTGGACAAGCATTATTTGCAAAAATGTTTGGACAAGCAGATGATATGCATGCAGGTGGTACATTTTTGCGAAGTGCTTTTTATGGTACAAGAATTGCAAGTGCAATGACAATTGGAGTCGCTTCGAAATTAATAAAAGGTGTTAGAAACGTTACTCATAGAAAAGGAAATAATGAAAAGAAAGAAAATGATGATAGCAATAAATATAAGGAAACACTAGATAATGAAGATGGTGAAACTAGTGAAGGAGAAGAAAGTTAGATATGAGAATAATACCTAAAAAAATCAAAGTAAAAAACACTGTATGGAAATCGTATAGCATTATTGATGTTATTGTTGCGCTAATAGTATTTATGCTTATTTTTATTTTAATAACTCAAAACAAATGGGGTTTTGCAATTTTTCTGTTATTTTTATCAATAGTTATGTTTATGCCAACGAGTGATGGTATATTTTATTCATATATATTTGAAAACATTAAATTTCTTTTTTCAAAAAAGAAATTTAAAAAAAATAGTCAAAAGCCAAAAGAAAATATTAATAGAATTGTTTCATTAAAAAATATAAAAACAAGTGGAACAATTGAATATCAAAATGGTTATTTTGGAAGAGTTATAAAAATAGGGCAGAAAAACTTTGGAATAGAAGATATTAATGAACAAAATCTAGATATTGATTATTTTGAGAATGCCTTAAAAGAATTAGATGCAACTCAATTTTTAGATATAGTAAAAATAGATCGACCAGTAAATCTAGATATTTATTCTAAAGAATTATTTGAAAGGTTAAATAATATTAAAGAAGATGAGAAAAAAGAAATTCAAAAAATCAAAGCTGAAATTTTGCAGGAAAGAATAGATAGAATTGATAAATTAAATAATGTTAGAAAAAAATATTTATCTGATTTTTATTTTGTTATTTATGGTAAAAACGAACTTGATTTAGATAATGTAACAATTAATATAGCAAGTAGAATGACAAGATGTGGAATAGATAGTAAAATTTTAAATCAGAATGAAGTTGCTATATTTTTAAAATATTCTAATTCAAGAAATTTTGATGAAAGAGAAATAAAAAATATCCCAGAAAATGAATTGGTGAATTGGATAGAACCTAATGAAGTGACTTTTAATGCAAATAAATATATGATAGATAATATTGAAGCTTCAACAATGATAATAAGTGATTATCCATTAAGAGCTAAAAATGCTTGGGGCAGTGAAATATTTAATATTCCCAATACAAAAGTTGTTATGAGAATTAAACCAGTTGATAAATATAAAGCAATTAAAAGAATAGATAAGTGTATATCAGAAATGGAAACAAAGGAAATAATAAGTGAAAAGGCAAGTGAAGAAAACAAAGCACAAATACATCGTGAATCAATGAATACTTTGCTAGATAGGTTACAAGCTGAAAATGAAAACTTATTTGATGTTAGTTTTACAATTACCACATATAACTATTTAAATGACATTAATTATAAGAAAAAAGTTAAAAGAGAAATCATGTCTAAAAATTTTAAAATTTCAACATTATATGGTTTACAAATTGATGGCTTTAAAATATCAAGCATTAATCCAGAGAAAAATTTGATTAATTATGAAAGAGGAATTAATAGCTCTACTCTTGCAGCAGTTTTTCCTTTTGTTAAAACATTTGTAATGGATGATGGAGGTATTATGCTTGGGGAAAACAAAAATAATCATTATCCCTTTATTTTTAATTTGTGGAAAAGGGGTAATCTTTATCAAAACTCAAATGCTATGATAATAGGTAAAAGTGGAAGTGGAAAATCATTTTTTCTTAAAAGCTTAATAAGCAATGAATGGGCAAATGATACTAGAGTAATTATTTTAGATCCAGAAGCGGAATATATTCATCTAACCAAAAATCTTTATGGAAATATTATTGATGTAGGAAACGCAAAAGAAGGAAGAATTAATCCATTTCATATTTATAAAATTTTATCAGAAGATGGATCTATAGCTGATTCTGTTATTACGTTTAATACACATCTTAAAATGCTCGAATCATTCTTTAAAATTGTAATGGTAGGAGCAAGTAGTGATGTTATAGAATTGATTAATAATTTAGCGGTTGAAGCATATGCATTAAAAGGTATTACAGAGAAAACGGATTGCAGTTCTTTATCAGCAAATGACTATCCTATTTTTAGTGATTTATTAAATGTTCTTAAAAATAAAGATAAATCGTCTTTAGATAATTTGTCATTAAAAGATTTAAGAACGGCAGAACTTTATTTAGAAAAATTTGTGAATGGAAGATATTCAGATATTTGGAATGCTCCATCGACATTGGAAGTAAATGCTAATTTAATAGATTTCAATTTTCAATCTTTATTTGCAAACAAAAATAATGTAGTTGCAAATGCTCAAATGTTATTAGTCTTTCGATTTATTGAACAGGAAATAATTAATGCAAGAGAATTGAATAGAAATGGTAGTAATTTAAGGACAATGATTGTATGTGATGAGGCACATTTGTTCATTGATAGTAAGTTTCCAATAGCGCTCGACTTTTTTTATTCAATGAATAAAAGAATAAGAAAATATAATGGTGCATTTATACCAGCAACACAAAATATAGCAGACTGGAATGGGAATGAAGAACTAAGAAATAAAACCTCTACAATTTTAAAGAATAGTCAATATACTTTTATATTTAAATTATCTGCACCAGATATGAAAGATGTACTTGATGTTTATAAAGCGGGCGAAAGTTTCAACGATGAAGAACAAAGAATGATTATATCAGCAGCTACAGGAGAAACATTTTTCATTGGTTCAACAGAGTTAAGAAATATGATAAAAATAGTAACGTTGGAAAGTGTAAAAAGATTATTTGAAGACCAATAAATGAAAGGAGAGAGAAAATGAAAAAAATCATTAAAATAGTTGTGGCAATTGTTGTTGTAAGTTTGACTTTTGGCTTAATATTTACATCTGAGAAAAATTTTGTAAAAGCTGCAACACCAACAAATTATCTTTTGAAAGTAGATTATACAAAATCATTTATAGGATATGGAATGCCATCACCTACAATTACAAATGGAAGTGATAGTGTACTTGAAGCAGGAAGTTATTATCCCAAGACACTAAAAATAACTTTAAAAAAACCATTGTCAAAGGAATCAACTGTTGAAGCTGCATCTGGCAGTATTTTTAATTTTAATAGTGTTTCTATATTTGTTGAGACGGATTATACTATTCGAGGAGGCTCAACAATTAATTCGTATTCTATACGTAATATAAATGGGACAGTTGTAACAAGTAGCAATACAGCAAGTCAACCAACTTGCCTATTTAATGGCACATTAAGTGATGGAGCATATTATATTAATTTAGAATGGCACTCAGGTGATTATATGTCATCATATCCAAATTATACACAAAGTACTACAACATATAATATTTCATATTCATTCATAATAGATAGTACAAAGCCAATTATTATGGGTGCTTCTACAAATAAAACAGATTATTATAAAAATACAAGTTTTATTGTTAGTGCAAGTGATAATGGAAATAATGGAGTTGATCTATATATGAAATCTCCTGATTCAAGTTCATATGAGAAAGTAGATAATCCCATAACAATTCAAAAAGGGAAAATAGGATTATATGAATTTTATGCAATTGATAAAGCACAAAACAAAAGTAGTACATATTATGTAAATTATGATGATAAAATTCCAACGGGTATGTTATATAATTCTAGTGGAAATGGAATGTCAGGAAGTATTGTAAATTATAGTTTTAGATATAAAGGAACAGATAATGAAAGTGGAATTGAACGCTTAGAATGTAAGAAACCTAATTCAGGCTGGGAGATATACAATGGTGAATTGATAGAAGCTAATAGCACTAATGGAACATATTCATTTAGAACAATTGATAAAGCTGGAAATTATTCTGCTGAAAGAGAAGTATATTTAGATAGTAAAGCACCACTTATTAAAATATATGGTGAAACTGATGTTGTTTTAAATAATGGATTTACAAATGCGAAATATATTACATTTTCTTTTGATGGTACTGGAAGTACTGTTAGCAGTATATTTTTAAAAACACCATCATCTGATACTTATAGTTTAATAACTAAAGTAGATAGATATACAGAAAATGGAACTTATATGATTTATTGTTATGATGTTGCTGGAAATAAATCAATAACATATTCAGTGACATTAGATAATGAGGCTCCAATATTGATTAGTAATGGGGCTTCATTTGGATCATCTACAAGTAATGATTTTTCAGTTAGCGCTAGTGATGCGAGTAAATTTACTTTATACTACAAAGGACCTAATGATTCTATATTTCATAATTCATCAGACATAATATTCAATGTTACAACTCAAATGGATGAAGGAATTTATCGATTTTATGCAGTTGATAAATATCAAAATAAAAGTGACGAAGTATGGATTGAATTAGAGTTTCCGTTTCCAGAAATCAATATTGAATATTTTGAAAACTCAAATTATTATAAATTAAGTTGGACTGATATGGACTATGACGTTAGGATTAATGGAGTAGTTTATTATAGTGGAGCAATTATTCGTGAAGAAAATACATATCATGTGGTTGTAATTAATTCATATTTTAAAACTAGGAATTACGATTTTACAATATCTCATAAATATAAAGTCGTAAATATTATTAAACCAAGTTGTATAGAAATGGGATATACATTAAATGAATGTATAACGTGTGGTGCAAAATTAAGAACAAATGTAACAGACCTAGTTCAACATAGTTATAATGAAACAATTGTTGAAGCAAGTTGTTTAGAAAAAGGCTTTACCTATTATGAATGTGAAGTATGTAAAAATAGTTACAAAGATTATTATACTAATGCTTTAGGACATTCATATGATAAAAAAGTAGTTTTGCCTACATGTATGGATAGAGGTTATACTCTTTATAAGTGTGTAAGATGTGAAGATAATTATATTGACGAAGTAACAGAAGCTATCGGACACAGCTTTAAAGAAAAAGAAAAAGAACCTACTTGCACTGAAAGTGGAGGAACATTTCATGTGTGTAGTATATGTAATTATGAGTTTTTAGAAAATGAAATTTTACCTTATGGACATAGTTACATAAGTAAAATAGTAAATGAAGCAACTTGTGAAGCGACTGGCGAAAGGCTATTTGTCTGCGATAAATGTAGTGATTCATATAATCAAATTATTCCTATTCTTTCGCATAATTATGAATTAATAGAAGAAAAAAATGAAGATGGAGTTATTGAAAGAACATATCAATGTTCATTGTGCGGTGATATTTATGTAGAAAAAATAGGTAATCAATATGAAAAAGTAGCTAATTATGTCATAAATATAACAAATACTTATATTCCTTATATTATATGGATTTTACTGGCAACATGTGGAATTTGGAGTATTGCTATGGGAATAGCAATTATTATTGCTCATAAAAATGAAGATAAAGCAAAGGCTAAAAAAATGTTAGTAAACTATATAATAGGATTGGTTATAATTTTTGTTATTATTGTAGCGATACCATATTTAGTAAGAGGAGTAGCTTTTTTAATTAGTTAAAAAATAAGACAAAATACTTGACAATATCGTACTAGTGCGATATAATATTAGTGACTTAAGTTGATAGGAGGAACAGAATGCAAAATTCTAAAGAATTAAAAAAAGAAAAAACACTGTTTAGTAAGGAGGAAATAATTGGCTATCAAAAAGGAAGTAAAATCAAAAAAGAAGTATTTGGTAAATATGGAATTCTTGCAAAAGAATATCTAGAAAATCACAATTATGGTAAATATATAGCGCTTGGTAATTCATTAATTGAATATCTTCATAATATTGATTTTGAGGCTGATAAAATGTATTCAACGATGTATAACAATCTATCAACTAAAAAAGAATATCGAAAGACAGGGAATTATGTTACAGATTTATTGAGAGAAAATGAAGTAAAAATGATTATTGAAAATAGAATTTTAAATGAATTAGTATATTCAGATTAAAAAATTAAAGGTAAGGTCATAAACATGAAAATAGTAAAAATAATTGATGGAATAGATGATTTAGAAGAATTATGTTTAATAAGAGAACGAATGGAAAATGAATTTACTTCACCAAGTGAAATAAATTTATATTTTCGAGTTATAGAGCTTATAGATAAAGAGATAAAAACTATAATCAATAATTTAAAAAATGAAATTAAAATTAATGAGGAGTAACAAAATGAAAACAGTCAAAATTATGGGTTTTTTAGGAAAGATAAACTTAATGATATTTTCAATAATATTTTATTGTATTTTAAGTATTGTAACACTTATGATTAGTATAATAGATAGATAGGAGTAAAAAATGAAAAGACAAGAAGAAACAGCACAACAAAGAGCTTGGAGAAAATATAATGAAAAACATAAGGAAGAGATCAAAAATAGTAAATTACAATTTAATACTACTCTTCCTAAAGAAGACGCAAATGAAATTAACGAATTCTTAAAAAAATATAATCTTAAAAAGGTAGACTTAATATATACAGGATATCAAAGATTAAAAGAAATTTATGAAACAAACAAAAAATAATATGTTAAAATAAAATTAATAACTAGTGAAAAAAGCATAGTTATCAATAATGAATACATCGATAGATGGAAGCGTTAAGATAGCTATGCTATTATTCTACGCTTTATCTATCACTTAAAAAAGGAGGAAAATATATAAGCGTAGACAAAAATATTAGAAATGAAATTATTTATTTTTTAAGTGTATCAATAATAAAACAATTATGCAATGAAAAATTAATTACACAGGAAATAGCAAAAAAATTAAACATTAGGAATGCTAATAGCCTAGGCTGTAGAGTAATTAATATTGAGTAAAAGAGGAAAATATGAATAATACAAAAAAAGAAGTAATCGTAATTTCATCAATGGAAGATGAAAATAAAAAAATAAGAGTTGCTCCATATTGTAGAGTAAGTACAGATTCAAATGATCAAGCAAACTCTTTTTTTGCGCAAATTAATTATTATAATGAATATATTAAAAATCATAGTCAAGAAATGATTTTAGTTGATATTTATGCAGATGAAGGAATTAGTGGAGCTTCAATAGAAAAAAGAGAAGATTTTAAAAGATTAATAAAAGATTGTATGAATAAAAAGATTGATCGAATACTTGTAAAAAGTGTTACACGTTTTGCTAGAAATTCATTGGAATGTATAGAAACTATTAGAACTTTATCCTCTTGTGGTGTTAGTGTATTTTTTGAAAATGATAATATTGATACAAAAAATATGAATTCAGAGATGATTCTATACATTAAAAGTGCATTTGCTCAAGATGAAGTGTTGGGAGCATCTAGAAGAATGGCAACTTCAATTAGAATGAAAATGGCTGATGGAACTTATAAATTAAAAAATGCACCATATGGATATCGTTTAGACAAGAACGAATTAGTAATTAATGAAGAAGAAGCAAAAATTGTTAAAAAAATATTTGAATTATATATAAATGGAATGGGGACATATAAAATTGCAAGTATTTTAAAAAAAGAAAATCAATTAGATTTTCGAATTGAACAAATTAGATATATTTTAAATAACGAAAAATATATAGGTGATTCTCTTAATCAAAAAACATATACTCCTAATAGTTTACCATTAAAAAAAAGATTAAATAAAGGCGAACTTCCTATGTATTATTATGAAAATAATCATGAACCTATTATCGAAAAAGAAATTTATAATTTAGCTCAGCAAATAAGAAAGGCAAAAAGAGAAAAATTTTTTCATGGTACGGAAAAAAAATATTTTTGTTTTACAAATAAAATTGAATGTAGAAATTGTCATCAACGTTATCGCTCTATCGAAAGAAAAGATGATGTATATTGGGTGTGTTCTAAAAAAAGAAATTTTATTACAGATTGCAATGCTATCCCATTTTCAACTTTTTCTATTAAAAAATGTTTTATTCAAATGTTTAATAAGTTAAAAGATATCAAAAAATTTATTATAGATGATACTATCTCATTTCTTATGATTTTGAAAAATAAAGAAAATGAAACAAACAAAGAGATAAGTGAAATTGATGAAGAGATTTTTTCGCTTAGTGAAATGATTGAATCCTATAATGAATTATACAATCTTTCATTAATTGATGAAGTATCTTATGTTGAAAAAATGAATAAAGCAAGCAAAAGTTTAGATTTTTTAAAAAGCGGAAGAAAAAAATTAATTAGAGAAGATAAAGATGAATTAATTGTAGAACAGCTAAAAGAATTAAAAAAAATAGTTGAAGAAGAAAATTATATGATTGAATTCAATTTAGAGTTATTCAACAGAATGGTTGATAAAATATTTGTTGAAACCGACAGAACATTAACATTTCGTTTAATAGGAGATTTAAATTTAAATATGGAAGTTGGTGAATAGTAGAATGTATAGAAATATAATATATGGATATTATATTCAAAATGGCACAATTACAATTCATTCACAGGAAGCTGAAGTTGTAAAAGAAATATTTAAAAATTATATAAACGGACAGTCTTTAAAAGAAATATCAAATAAATTAAATGAAAGACATATATCGTTTAGCCAAAATCAAGCAACGTGGAATAAGAACAAAATCAATCGAATTATTGAAGAAAAAAAATATATTGGTTTAAATAACTATCCTAAGATTATAAATATTGATGATTTTACTAATGCAAATCAGTTAAAAATAAGTAAAGGTTGTAAAAACATCGTTTGTAGTAGTTTAGAAAAAAATATAAAGCGAATAATTAATTGTAGCTTCTGTGGTGGAACATATAATCTAGTAAAAACTTCATATGGGAAAAGAGAATTAAAGTGTAAAAACAGATGTAAATGTGAAAAAAATATATATTTAGATGACCTTATTAAATCAATTTATTTTGCATCTATTGAATTTTTAAATAGAAATGAAATTAATGAAAAAAACGATATAGATAAAAATAAAGAAATATTACTAGCTGAAATGAAATACAAAAATGATATTAAAAAGTTGTTGGAAAACGAAATAGAAAATTTTAATACAACTAAAAAAATAATTATGGAAATGGCTAGTAAAAGATTCCGAAGCTATAAAACATATTTAAATGGTGAAACAAAATATATCATTGAAAATATAAAAAAGATAAAAAACATTCAAGATATTAATAATGAATATATTAGAAAGGTAATTAAAAAAATTAAAATTAATAAAACAGGTGTGGTAGAAATTATTTTTTTAAATGATATAAAAATAGAAATAATGATAGGAGAATATTGAAATGGAGATAGAATCAAGAAAGATAGTAACTAAAATAGAAGCCAATCCAATGTTATCAATTGAAAAAAATAGTTATAAAATTTTACGGGTAGCAGCTTATTGTAGAGTATCAACTGATACAGAGGATCAAATAGAATCTTATAAAGCCCAAGTTAAGTACTATACAGACTTGATTTATAAAAATCCCAGTTGGCAATTTGTTAATATTTATGCAGATGAAGGTATTAGTGGTACTCAAGCAAAAAGTAGAGTTAATTTTTTAAAAATGATTAAAGATTGTGAAAAGGGTAAAATCGATTTAATTTTAACAAAATCAGTTGCAAGATTTGCTAGAAATACGGTTGATAGTTTAAAATATGTTAGAAAATTAAAAGCTAAAGGAATAGGCATTTTCTTTGAAGAACAAAATATAAATACGCTTAATATAGATAGTGAAATGTTTATAGGGTTTTATAGTGTTTTAGCTCAAGCAGAAAGTGAAAATATAAGTGCTAATGTTAGATGGGGAATTCAACAAAGAATGAAAGCAGGGACATATGCTTTTAGATATAATATTTTAGGTTATAAAAAAGGTGCAAATGGCGAACCAGAAATAGTTGAAAAAGAAGCAGAAATAATTAGAAAAATATATCAAATGTATTTAGATGGTAAAAGTGTAGATCAAATAAAAGAATATTTAGAATCAAATCATTATTCCACAACAAGAGGAAAAGAAATATGGAGTAAATCTGTAATATTACGAATATTAACAAATGAAAGATATTGTGGAGAGATGCTTTTACAAAAAACATATACGGAAAATTGTATTTCAAAAAAGAAAAAAATTAATCATGGAGAAATGGCAAAATATTTAATAAAAAATAGTCATAAGCCAATTATTGATAAAAGTATATTTAAAGCAGTACAACTTGAAATAGCTAAAAGATGTACAAAAAAGAAAACAATAATGAATGGATTAACTAAAAAAAGCAAGTATAGTGGAAAATATGCATTAACAGATTTATTAGTTTGTGGTGAATGTGGTAGTTGCTATAGAAGAAAAAGTTGGACAAGAAATAATAAAAAGAAAATAGTATGGCGTTGTCTAAACAGAATTAAATATGGTGCAAAAATATGTAAACATTCAATTAGTATTGAAGATGAAGAATTAAAACAAATTATTATTAGAAGTATAAATAAAGTTATAGACGAAAAAGAAGAAATTGTAAGTATGATAACAAATAATTTATCTTATGAAATATCTAAAGATGATTGTTTTTTAAATGTATATGCAATAGAAAATCAAATTAATGAACTAAACAAATTAAGAGATGATACTATTTCTATGAGAATAAACACTAAAGGCGATAAAAAAAGATATGATGAAGAAATTAAAAATTTAACATTACAAATCGTTTCATTGAGAGATGAATTAGAAATTGAGAGAGAAAAGTCAAAAGAAAAAAAAGAAATTAATATTGAAATAGAAAAAATTAAGGAATTTTTAATGGATGATAATCATTATTTGCTTACTTATAATGATGATATGATTAGAAGAATAGTTTCATATATTAAAGTAATGAAAAATAGTATAGTAATTGTATTAAAGGGAGGATATGAAATAGAAGAAGAAATAATATGATAACACTTTGTTAGTTTTTAAAATAAACCATATAAACATAAGTAATCAAGTAAAATTAAAAAACATAGTATGAATTTATCAGCAACACCCTTAGCGAAAGTGAACTCAAATTGTTAGACAAAAAGTTTAGCAGTTTGGGTTTATTTTTATATAAACATGATTAATTCATTGCACTATTTAAAATTATAATTTCATGTACAATATTGCATTTTTAATCATTTTATGGATCAGAGTGAACGTATATCTCCCTATTGTATTATTACTTTTATGAAATAATTGAACATACTCAAGAAAGTTGGACGCATTTTTATAGAAATAAAAATAAATTATCAATTTAACAATTCTTTTAAAAATATGTTTATATTGTATTATTAATAGTTTGTGATGTGAAAAGAATCATAAAAACAATTATAAATTTTACTAACTATTTCGATTCACTTTAGTAAGTTGATTTTATGACAATATAATTTTGGCTTAAAGAAAAGCACTTGGTCTATTAATGAATGCAGCCTTTTCGTACCACCTAGACATTTAGGAAGAATAATAGGCTTTATAGCCAAATGTGCTCTAAAATATGATAGTTTTAGGGCTTTTTTTAATGTTTTTTATATAAAAATAGCAATTTTATTGAACTTTTTAAAGATAATCATTTAGGACAAAATGTTTCATTTTAACGGCTCCATTTTCAACAATTCTATGAATTAATAAGATTCGAACTTTTCAAGGCTAACATAAATTTATTAAAGCATTTAAAAGATAACTATTTTAAATATATCATAAAATAATCAGAAAAAATTAATAAAACAGTTGCATATTTTATTGAAATGTTTTATAATAAATATATAGGAATGATAAAAGTAAATATACAATAGAGTAGTTTAGAAGAATTATTTTTGCTTTATTGTTTATTGAGTTGGGTAAAATAATAATCCTATATACACTACCAACTTGTAATAGAGGAGCTTATGATGTTTTTTTAGGCTTTTATATGCTTACTCCTTGGAATAATATGGCTAGTTCAACTACACCTATATCAAACATCGATTATTATAAAAATGAATCTATTTTAGGTATTGATTCAGTTCCTACTATTTCTGCACATTTAGTTGAATCAATTAAAGTTGGTATGACAATTGATGAAGTTTCATTTAATTTGGGAACGCTTGGATATTTATTTGGAAGTGGTGTAATTATTCATCAATATTATCTAAATAATGATAGAACATTAATAGTTCATTATGCATATGATAATGAAACATATGTTGTTTCAAGAATTGTTGTTTCATAAGCATGAAAGGAGGAAAAACTAAACATGAAAAAGTTAATATTTTTTGGTGTTGTTATTCTAACATGTGTTGCTTTATTAGGTATTGTTTATAAAGTTTCTAATAAAGATAATATAGAAGAAACAATAGTTGATGAAAATACCGAAGAAAACATTTCTGACTCTAAAAATGAATCTAATGAATTAGAAAAAGAAGAGAATAAAGATAATGAAAAAGAAAATAAGCTTGTTACTGAAGAAAAAACAATCGAAAATTTATATGGAGTTTTTGGACATTGTGTTACAGAAAGATGTGATCCTAATTTAACTTATGACTTAACATTTGAAGATGTTAAAAACATGATTGTATATGGAATGACTTTTGATGAAGTTGTTGAACTAATTGGGAAACCACAAGAAGAATTTGGCTCAGGTGCTATTTGGTTTCAATGGAATTTAGTAGATGGTACAATGTTTTGCCTTCAATTTTCCCGAATGAATCTTGAGGAACCAATCAATCAAATTCATGTTATAAGACTTTCATTAGTTAGTTAAATTAATTATTTTGTAATATAGTTAAATTGTTATTAGAAATTTTTTGTTTTCTTTCAAAAAAAATAATAAATAAAACATATCTAATTTTTAAAATAATTTAATAAATTTAACTACACTATAAAATCTAGCTGCTATTTCATATCTATCTTAACATGATATGAAATAGTTTTTTTGTTATGATGTAATTACATAATTTCATAAAAAGTACATTTTAATTGGAAATTCTTGATAATGCCTTAAAAAGAGTATATGTAAAGATATTTTTATACACATTCTGTCACGATTCATTTTGATAAAATTTTTTTTTAACAATATAATTTTGACTTAAAGAAAAGTACTTAGTCTATTAATAAATGCAGTCTTTTCGTACTACCTAGAAATTTAGAAAGAATGTAAAGGCTACAATAGCTTTTTTTGTTAAAAAACTTTAAAAGTCTAGATGATATTATACGTTTTTCTAGTCTTTTAAAATGAAATATGCTATAATAAACATAACAATATTAATAATAATAATAATAATATTATTATTATTATTATTTTATATGAGGAGAATATAAATGTATAAAGTTAAAGGAATATCATTTGCCATATTGGCAGCTATACTATATGCTATTAATTCTCCTTTATCTAAGATTTTACTTAATTATATGTCACCTACACTTATGGCAGGATTTTTATATATTGGTGCTGGTATAGGTATGGGTTTTATTGCTTTATTTCGTAAAGTAAATAAAAATAATAAAGAATCTAAATTATCAAAAAAAGAATTACCTTATGTAATATCAATGATTATTCTTGATATTATAGCTCCAATATGTTTATTATTTGGCTTAAATATGACAACAGCTGCCAATGCTTCCCTCTTAAACAATTTTGAAATTGTTTGTACAGCTATTATAGCATTAGTTATATTTAAAGAAAAAATATCTTTAAGATTATGGATTGGTATTATATTTATAACATTATCTTGTTTATTATTATCTTTTGAAGATATATCAAGTTTTAAATTTTCTTTTGGTTCATTATTTATTATTATTGCTTGTATATGTTGGGGGTTTGAAAATAATTGTACTAAGAAAATATCATCAAAAGATCCATTACAAATAGTTTTATTAAAAGGTATTTTTTCAGGCTTAGGTTCTCTTATTATAGGATTTATAATTGGCGAAAGAATAACAATTATATGGGTAATATTTGTTATATTATTAATTGGCTTTGTCTCATATGGTTTAAGTATCTTTTTCTATGTTTATGCCCAAAGAATATTAGGTGCTGCTAGGACTAGTGCATATTATGCCATTGCTCCTTTTATTGGTACAATATTATCTTTAATAATATTTAAAGATATTCCGTTGTATACATATTATATTGCTTTAATTTTAATGATTATTGGTGCTTGGTTATCTTCTAATGATAAATCGATTCTTAAAAAAAGATAGGAAATAATCTTTTAGATATTTTGTTATAAGAAAGGAATAGATTATGAAATATTTTGTTTGTTCTGATATTCATGGGTTTTATACAGAATGGATTAAAGCTCTTAAGAAAAAAGGATTTAAATTAAATAATAAAAATCATAAAGTTATTATATGTGGGGATATGTTTGATAGAGGACATCAACCACAAAATATCATTGATTATATTTTAGATCATAAAGATAAATTTATCTTAATTCGAGGTAATCATGAAGATTTAATCCAAAATTTAATTAATAGAAATCATGAAATATATATTGATCAATTAAATGGGACAGAAGAAACATTTCATTTCTTAAATAGTGATTTGTTATTTGATAAATTTGATTATCAAAAAATTGCGAAACAATCAAGATTACAAGAAATCTTAGATTTATGTATGAATTATTATGAAACAGAACATTACATATTTGTTCATGGATGGATTCCTATTGATGAAGATTATTATAAATATGATGAAGAATGGCGTTATGCATCAGAAAAAAGATTTGAAAAAGCTAGATGGGCTAATCCAGTAGAAATGTACAATAAAAAAATATTTGAAAAAGACAAAACAATTGTATGTGGTCATTGGCATTGTAGTGCCTTATGGCATAATTTAGATCCTGATAAATATAGTGAATATGGACCTAAAGCTAATTTTGAACCATTTATTACTAAAGAAATGATTGCAATTGATGCATGTACTGCATATAGTAATAAAGTAAATGTCATTGTAATTGAAGATAATGAAATAGATTATTAATAAATTAATGATATAAAATGATTTTTTATTGCATTTTTCTTGCAAGAAAATTTAAATCGTGGTATAGTATAACAAAATATTAAATATAAAAACAATTTTGTTTTTATATTTTTATATTTTTTAAAGCTTTTTATTATTATAAATTAAAGATAAGGGAGATTTAACATGACAAAAATTATTAAAAAAAGCTTTTTATTAGTATTATTATTTAGTTTATTTTGCTTAGTGGGATGTCAAAAAGAACATGTTCATAACATGGAATTCCATGACAAAAATGATGCAACATGTCAAAAAGAGGGTAACATTGCATATTATGAATGTTTAGATTGTCATAAATTATTTTTAGATGATAAAGGTACTGAAGAAGTAACAGAAGTTACAATACCTATTACATCACATAATATGAAACTTCATGATGAAAATGATGCAACATGTATTAATGAGGGTAACATTAAATATTATGAATGTCAAGATTGTCATAAATTATTTTTAGATGATAAAGGTGCTGAAGAAGTAACCGAAGTTACAATACCTGTATTATCACATAATATGAAACTTCATGATAAAGTTGATGCAACATGTCAAAAAGAAGGTAATATTAAATATTATGAATGTTTAGATTGTCACAAATTATTTTTAGATGATAAAGGTGCTGAAGAAGTAACCGAAGTTACAATACCTGTATCATCACATAATATGAAATTCCATGATAAAGTTGATTCAACATGTCAAAAAGAAGGTAATATTGCCTATTATGAATGTGTAACATGTCACAAATTATTTAATGACCAAAATGGAAATGAAATTATTGAAGATATAACAATTGAAATGAAAAAACATGTAGCTAGTGAATGGATTACTGACAAAGAAGCTACTTGTGAAGAAGATGGCATAAAACATAAAGAATGTACATCATGCCATACAAAATTAGAAGATGGAACTATTCCAGCTCTTCATCATGATTATGGAAATTGGACACATGAAGTAATAGATGGTATTCATTATCATACTCATGTATGCAAGAATGATGAAAATCATAAAGAAAGTGTACTTTGTCAATTCACAACTTCCGTTGAAGATGCAACATGTACAACAAAAGAAATATTAACACATGTATGTGAAACATGTGAATTTACTTATACTGAAGATGGTATTGATGCATTAGGACATAATTATCAAGATGTTACTTGGGTATTTGTTACTGAAGGTGGCGAAACAGAACAAGATGAACATACTCATTATCATACAAGAATTTGTAAGAGATGTGAAGAAGTAGATAAACAACCTTGTAAATTTGTTGTAGATGAAGTAATTGAACCTACATGTACAACAGGTGGATTCACAAGAAATGTTTGTGAAGAATGTGGTGGTGTTCATGAAGACACATTAACAAACCCAACAGATCATAAATGGTCTACTTGGCATTATGATGCAACAAAACAAAAACATATTAGAATTTGTGAGAATAATCCTGAACATCAAGAAGAAGATGTTTGTAGTTTTGAAACTCAAACAATTCTTCCAACATGTGAAGATGATGGTTATGATTTATTAACATGTTTAACATGTCAACATGAAGAAAGAAGAAATACCATTCCAGCATTAGGACATGATTATGATGAATGGGTTTATGATGGTGATTCAACTCCAGAAGATAATACCAAACATACTCATACTCATGTATGTAAACGTGATAAAACTCATACAGAAACTAAAGATTGTGTTATGGTAGAAACTGTTGAAGCGGGAAATTGTTTTGAAAGTGAAGAAATAACAACATCTTGTAAAGATTGTCATATTTCATTTACACGTGAAGGTGCTAAATCATTAGGACATAAATGGGGTAAATGGGAAATGGTTGATGAACAAACTCACAAGAAAACTTGTGAGAATGATTCAACTCATGAAGAAACTAATTCCCATCAATACAAAATAGAAGTTAATGAACCTACTTGTCTTGAAAATGGTTTAAAAACTTATACATGTTTAGATTGTGAATATCAATACACAGAAGAAATACCTGCTTTAACTCATTTATGGGGTGAATGGCAAAAGAAAGATGATACTGAACATATAAGAATATGTCAACATGATGAAAATCATATTGAAACTGATAAACATAAATATACTACTAATAATTATTGTGATGATTGTCATGAAGATGGATTAGTATATATTCAAGAAGGTGGACATTATAAAGTTGGTAAGAATAGTGAAATGACATGTAAAGAAATCATTATTCCAAGTATGCATAATGGTTATCCTGTAAAAGCAATTGGTTCATATGCTTTTAGAAATAGTAAAATTGAAAAATTAACTATTGCTAGTAGTGTTGAAGAAATTGAAATAAATGCTTTCTTATTCTGTGAGAAATTACAAGAAGTTAAATTTGAAAATGATGAATCTAATCTAAAAATTATTGGTATGACATCATTCCAAGGATGTAAGAGCTTAGTTTCATTTGATTTCCCTGTTTCTTTATTAACAATTGATTATGCAGCATTTTATGGATGTACATCTTTAAATAATATTGATTTAAAAGAAAATGTTGATGTAATTGGTACAAATGCTTTTTATGATACAGCATTTATGAATAATAAAGATCATTGGGTAGATGGTGTTTTATATTTAAATAACCATTTAATAAAAGCTGATGCTAAAACATTAAAAGAAAAATATGAAATATTAGATGGTACTGTTTCAATTAGTGATTCAGCATTCATTGATTGCACTAATTTAAAAGAACTTATTTTACCATCATCATTATTATATATTGATTACAATGTATTTAAAAATTGTACATCATTAAATCGTGTTGAATATAAAGGTAAAATGTCAGAATGGTTTAATATTCATTTCTTAAATGAATATTCTAATCCATTACATTATGCTGATGAATTCCATATTGATGATGCTGAAGAAAGAATTAATATCCCAGAAGGTGTTACATCAATTCCATCAGGAACATTCCGTGGAACTAATATATCAAGTGTCATAATTCCATCAACAGTTACAAGTATTGGTGCAGAAGCATTTAAAGATTGTACATCTTTAAAAGATATTAAATTACCTGATAATTTAATATTCATTGGCAAAGATGCTTTCTTAAATTGTGGATACTATCAAGAAAAGACAAATTGGACTAATGGATTATTATATTTAGATTCATATTTAATAGCTGCTAATAATGATGAAATTAGTGATACAATTAAAGTAAATGATGGCACTAAATTAATTATCAGTGAATGTTTCATTAATGCAACTAATTTAGTATCAATTACATTACCAAAAGAAATATCAAGAATATTAGCTAATACATTTAGTGGATGTACTAAATTAAATTGTTTAGAAATCTTAAATGTTGGTAAAAATTGGTTCTGTAATTCTAGTATGGGTATAGGTAGAGTATTAAACGGAGATGAAGTTGATAATCCAACTAGAGCTGCAAGAACTATTATATTCTATAGTGGTGAATGGAGAGCTTTATCTTAATAATAGTATAATAAGAGTTGATTATATATGGTCAACTCTTTTATTTTGAATGTGAAAATAAAATGATAAAAACACTTGTATTTTATTAAATTTATGATATAATTCCAATTGTAGATGTTTCAACTTTTCCATATTATTGTTATATTTTACACATCAATATCTATATTTTTAATATTATAATTATATTAGGAGTAAATAAAATGAAAAAGAAAAGTATAATTAATTTAATTAAATATCATACTGAAAAAAATGAAATTGGCTTTCGTCAAGAAGTGAATGAAATAGCATTAGAGTTTGATAGTAATGGAGATAGTGTTTTAGCTCATTATATCATGAGTTTAGTAGCAACTCCTGAAAATTTTATTCCTAATTTAAATGATGATTATTCAACTTTCTTTATTAAAGAAAATATTAATAATAATAGTTTAAAATTGCCTGAAGTAATTTTTAATGATTTTATGGGAGTTGTAAATGCTATAGGACATAATGTTGGTATTAATAAGTTTCTATTTCGAGGTGCTCCTGGTACTGGTAAAACAGAAGCATGTAAACAACTAGCTAGAATCTTAAAAAGAGATTTATTCAGTGTTAATTTTTCAACAGTTATTGACAGTAAATTAGGTCAAACACAAAAAAATATTACATCTTTATTTAATGAATTAAAGAAATATAAATATCCAGAAAATATTATTGTTTTATTTGATGAAATTGATGCAATTGCATTAGATAGGACAAATAATAATGACATTAGAGAAATGGGAAGAGCAACATCAACATTATTAAAAGAATTTGATAATTTAGATGATAGAATAGTTTTAGTTGCAACAACTAATTTATTCAAATATTTTGATAAAGCTCTTATCAGAAGGTTTGATGCAATTATTGATTTTGATCGTTACACTAAAGAAGATCTTGTTGAAATATCAGAATCATATTTAAATCAATTTTTACTAAAATTCAAATACGCTGGTAAAAATATTAGATTATTTAAAAAAATCATTAATTTAATGAATCCTATATTAAGTCCAGGTGAATTAAAAAATATTATTAAAACTTCATTAGCATTTAGTAATAATAATGAGTTTGATTATTTAAAGAAATTATATAATTCAATTTGTTCTAATCATACTAATGATTTAAAAGCATTAGAATCACAAGGATTTACTTTAAAAGAAATTGAAATATTAAATACTGTTGAAAAAGATAGTACGATAAAAGATATGATGTTAATAAATAATAATTAATTATTTATACATTTTCGCATATTTTAAAAATGTACCCCTAGTCATATTTAATAATTTAGCTGCATTAATATTTGTTATTTCTTTATTGTGGAATTTATGTACAATTTCTTCAAAGTTATTTGGTAATTTATATTTAGGTCTTCCCATGTGAACACCATTAGCTTTCGCAATTCTAATTCCTTCAGCTTGTCTAATTTTAATGTTTTCTCTTTCATTTTGAGCAACAAAACTTAATACTTGTAATACAATATCACTAATGAATTTACCAACAAGATTTTTATTTTCTACTCTAGTATCTAATAAAGGAAAATCAATAACAAAAATATTTGATTCAATTATTTTTGTTATTTCACTCCATTCATTTATAATCATATCATAATTTCTACCAAGGCGATCTATTGATTTTATAATTAATAGGTCGCCTTTTTTTAATTTACTTTTTAATAATTGATAATTTTCTCTATTAAAGTCTTTTCCACTTTGTTTGTCAATATATATAAAATCATCATTTAATCCTAATTTATACATTTCTTCCATTTGTCTAGTAATATTTTGTGTTGCAGATGAAACTCTTACATATCCATAGTTCATATATTAGTCCTCCATAAATATGTTTATTATAACAAAAAATCATCCAAAAATGGATGATTTTAGAAAATGGTTTGTAAAGGTACACCTTTAGCAACTAGTTTTTATATAAATATTTTAACATAAATTGATAATAAATACAAATTAAATCTCTTTTTTTGTAGCTATTAAAGTTTTTTTATCAAATTATAACTGAATTAAATAGAGTTTATTAATCTGTACCTTTAACAACTTATTAGGAGTATGTTAAAATGTTAAATGAGTATAAAGTTGAAGATTTAATAAAAAGAATTAATGAATTAGAAACAGAACTAAAATCATTAAAAAAATATGGATTAGTGTGGGATAAAGAAAATACTAAGGAAAAAGTGGTATTAGACTGTGAAAAGAATATTCCTATCTTAGAACAAGATGAAAGTAAAAAAATTGTTTTGGGCACAGATAATAATATTTTAATTGAAGGCGATAATTATCATTCATTAATGTCATTGAATACAATAGCAAAAGAATCAATTGATATTATTTATATTGATCCACCTTACAATACTGGAAATAAAGATTTTAGTTATAATGATAGATTTGTAGATTTAGATGATGGATATAGACATTCTAAATGGCTAAACATGATGAACAAAAGACTTTTATTGGCTAAAGATTTAATGAAAAATGATGCTATTATTTTTATTAGTATTGATGACAATGAACAGGCCAATATAAAATTGTTAATGGATTCTATATTTGGAGAAAAAAATTTTTTAGCAAATATCATGGTCAGAGCTAATCCTAGAGGTCGACAATCAAGCTCATATTTTGCACAAGTTCATGATTATTTGATTGTTTATAGAAAAACTAGAAATTGCGTTATAAATGGATTTAGAATTGATGAAGAAACTATAAAGAGAAAATTCAAAAATGTTGATAATGAAGGAAATGCATATGAAGAATGGGAACTTAGAAAAAGAGGGGCTGCAGCCAGAAAAGTTGATGTTCCGAATTTATGGTATCCAATCTATTTTAATCCACAATTTAATGAACTAAATTTAGATAGAAGTGCTATAGACGATATAGAAATTTTACCATTTCTTTCTGATGGATCTGATGGTAGATGGCGTTGGGGGAAAGAAAAATTTCTAAGGGAAAAATCTAGTCTATACGTTAGAAAAAATAATAAAGGTATGTATAATGTTTATGAGCGAAAATATATTGAAAATAAAAGTACTCAACTTGCCCCTACCATATGGGATTATCAAAACGTTAATACAGAATTAGGCACAGAAACTTTGAAACAAACAACAAGCAAAAATGTAAATTTCGATTATCCAAAACCTGTTGGATTAATAAAACGAATTTTAAGTTTGCATCCTAATAATAATTCTTCAGTTTTGGATTTTTTTGCTGGTTCAGGAACAACAGGACAAGCAGTACTAGAACTGAATAAAGAAGATGGTGGACATAGAAGGTTTATTTTATGTACCAATAACGAAAATAACATTTGTACTGATGTTACTTATCCAAGATTAAAAACAGTTATTACTGGAATACGTCCTGATGGAAGTAAATATAGTGATGGTATTCCGTCAAATCTTTATTATTTTAAAACTAGTTTCATTGCTGATAATCCAAATAGTTTACAAGCCCAATATATTTTAGTTGAAAAAGTTGATGCGCTTTTGTGCATTGCAGAAAATATTTTTAACGAAGTTGAAAGAAATGATTATTCCTCACATTTTAACGATGGTAATAGACATTTATTTATTTATAATGATGTTTACAACGAAAAAAAATTTAATGAATTTAAAGATAGAGTAATAAGTACCAAAGGTGATAAAATAGTTTATGTTTATTCAATTGATAATAATATTGATGAAAACTTATTTAAAGATGAGCCAATAATAGTAAAACCAATTCCTTCAAAAATATATGAAATTTACAAAGAAATTGTTGAAGGGATTAAAAGAGGTGAATGAAAATGATATATTTACTTAAAAATTATCAAAGAGAAGCAGTTGACGAATTAAAAGATTATATCCAACTTTCATTACAATTAAAATCAAAGAAAGAAATTGTTTTTAAAGCACCAACAGGGTCTGGAAAAACATTCATGGCTGCATCTTTATTTGAAGAGTTAGCATGTGAAAATAACAATCAAAAATTTTGCATTTTATGGGTGTGTCCAGGAAAAGGTGAATTACATAAGCAATCTTATGATGCTGTCAAAACATATTTAGGTGGAAATCCTGTTTGCTCATTATTGGAGGATAATTTCTTTGGATCAAGAAAGTATATTAAAGATAAAGAAATTGTTTTTATTAATTGGGAAAAATTAATACAAAAAGATAAAGAAACAGGTAAATGGGCAAATAACTTAATGAAAGATCAAGAAGGAATGAATTTCATTGATGTTATTGATGAAACAAAAAAAGATGGAATAAAAATTATTTTAGTTGTTGATGAATCACACATTGGTGCATCACAAAAAACTAGAATAAAAGAATTTATAAATACTATTATTAATCCTAATATCGTATTAGAAATGTCGGCTACACCACTTAATAATCATATTGATGTTGAAATAGATTCACAAAAAGTTATAGATGAAGGAATGATTAAATGTGATGTTATTGTGAATGAAGGAATTACAAATAATGATAAAAACCTTCAAGAAAAAGATAGTGAAATACTTATTTTAGAAAAAGGATATAAAAAACGATTAGAAATACTAAATGAATATAAAAATCTAAATATTAACATTAATCCATTAGTTTTGATTCAAATACCTAATGTTGATGAAGGTGAAGCCAAGAAAAAAGTTATTAAAGATTTTTTATTTGATAGAGGTATTAATGAAGATAATGGAAAACTAAAATTTTGGTGTGATGATAAAAATAATTTTGATAAAAAAAATATCAAAAATAATAATGATATAACAGAATTCTTAGTTTTTAAAACAGCCGTTGCTACAGGTTGGGATTGCCCTAGGGCACATATATTAGTTAAATTTAGAGAAGGTAAATCTGAAACATTCGAAACTCAAACTATTGGAAGAATATTAAGAACGGCAGAAGCTAAATCTTATGAAAATTATTTATTAGATAATGCTTATATATTTACTAATATTTGGAGTTTTGAGACCAAAGCAGATACTTATAATCCTAATAGAATTAAAACTGAATTCTCCAAAATGAAAGAAGAATACAATAAAACTTATGTATGGGAACAGACACATTTAATATCTTTTTATCGATCAAGACAAGGTGATTATAATTCTGCTGATTCTAGATTTAGTAAGTTTTATATAAATGAATTCATGAATTATTTTAACTTAACTGAAGATGATAAAAATAATTATGCAATATATAATCAATTAAAATTAGAACAAAGAGGCTTAAATTTAGAAATTAAAATTAAAGATGAAATATTGGCTGAAACTAATATAGGAATTGAAGCTGCAAATATTGAAAAATTAATATATGGTAATCAAGCAGCTGTGCTAATGTCAGACAATGATGTTGTTATGCAATATAATTTAATAATTAAAGAAAATTTAAATGGATTAGCTTATGTAAGATCTAAATCTCCTATTACATCAGCGATTATCGACGCATTTAATTTATTTTATAATGTTTTTCCAAGAAATGAAAGAATTTCATCAATTATGAAAATTGTTGTTAATAATAAAGATATTTTTTCAGAAATAATATCCAATTCAACAAGAAAATTTAGAGAAATGATTTCAAAAGAAGCATATAAAAAAGGGGATAATTATGATTTTAAAATTGAAGAAGTAAGACCTTATTCAATTGATACACATGTGGAATTGCCATGTTTAAAATCATTATACCAACCATTGTATGTTTTAAAAAATAAGAATAATTTAGTAGATAATAAGTTAGAAAAAGATTTTTTGCATTATTTAGATAAACAAGAAGAAGTTGAATGGTATTGGGAAAATGGTGCTGAACTTATGAGGATTAATTTTGGAATTGAATATAACAATGGAATGAATACATTTCAACCAGATTTTATTGTTAAATTTAAAGATGGAAGTGTGGGTATATTTGACACTAAACCAATTGGATATAGAGTAGATGATACAACAATCAAAGCAAACGCATTGAAGAATTATTTAACAAATATAAATGTTAATCGCGGAAATTTACCAAAAGTAAGAGGTGGGATTGTTGTAAAAAAGGGGACACAATTTTACTTATATATGGGAATTGAATATCATGATTTTGATAGTGATTCAAATTATTGGATTAATTTTAATGATTTATTAGATATAATAAAAAAAGAAAATTATAATAAAAATAATTAATTTAAAATATACGATTTAATTTAAAGTGGCACTTAAGACAAATAACTATGAATTTTCTATATGTAGTTATAAATGGTTTTATAAAACATGATGTCTTGAAATAGGCTCTTCAAAAAAATTTTGTGGTTTTGTGCCCAAAAACTAGAATGAGGCACAAAATTTTTGGACGATGAGCACAAAATTTTTCTTTGAACCGTTTTACACTGCGTTATAGATATTATTAGATTCTTTTTTTTACAAAATTTATAGTTTAATGGGATTATGACTTTGTGATTGCCCTAATCATAGCTTAAATTCTAAAAATAGTTCTTTACATGTAATTCAAAGTGTGATAAAATACAATTGTAAAAAATTTACATTTGTATTTTAAAACGTAAAAAAATTACTTTTTAATGTATAAAATATGTTTTATATTAATAAAATAAAATAGCAGGAGGATTAATATGTTAAAAAAGCTTACATTGAAGAATTTTAAAACATTTAAGAATGAAACTGTAATTGATTTTGAAGCAACAAAATTTAAAGGTTGTGTTAAAAATAATGTTTCTAATGGGATTGTTAGAGGCTGTTTGTTTTTTGGTAGCAATGGTGTAGGAAAAACAACAATAATAAAATCTATTAATTTATTACTTACCATGTTATTTGTTGATACTAATATTTCTTTATCAAACTATATTTGTATGTTTAGTGATTGTAATGAAGCTAAGTTAAAATATGAATTTTTGATTGATAAAGAAAATATTGTTTATTCATTTTCTTTTGATAAATCTAATAAAATATTAGAAGAAATTTTAATTTTAAATAATGAAGTTATATTGAAAAGAGATTTGAATAAGGCTAGTATTAAACTTAGAAATGAAGAAATTAATTATGATGAAAAAGATTATAACGAATCCACTTTGTTTTTAAAAAAATATTACTTTGCGAATAAGTTTTCTAATAGTAAAGTATTGAGAGATTGGATGTCATTTTTAGAAAATTCAGCATATTTTAACGCATATGATAAACAATCAATTGTGTATAATTATAATGAAAAAATACACATTGATTTTTTTGAAAAAAATGAGAATATTAATTTTATAAATAATATCTTAAAAGAAAATAATTTCCCAACTCAAATCAAATTTGAAGAGATAAAAAGCTCAAATTCAATTTATTTTAATGATGGTAGGATTATTTTTCTTAGAAAAGGATCTCTTAACTGTTGGATCCCATATGAATTTGAGTCTGAAGGCAATCAAACATTAGTAAGGATTTTACCAATATTAAAACATGCTGTTTCAAATAATGGAATGATTTTGTTTGATGAATTTAGTAGTGGCTTTTCTAATGAATTAGGAGAGTTTATTGTTAAATTTTTGATGGAAAATATGGATATGTCTCAAGCATTTTTTGTTACCCATTTAACAAGTGTAATGAAGTCAACAATTATAAGACCAGATCAGATTTATAATGTTGAATTTCATGATGAAAATGGCTCAACTGTTGTTAGAGCTTCTGATGAATCACCTAGGGAAACACAAAATTATGAAAAAATGTATTTAGGTGGAGTGTTTGGGACTAGAACGAAATATGGAAAAAATAGTTATCAATAAAAGAAAATCAATTGGTGAGGTTGTTTTCATCCTAGAAGGAAAAAAAGATGAATTTCGTTTATTTAGGAATATATTTAATGAGATATTTTCATTTACAACAGTAGTTTGTAAAAGTCAAAAAACAGATTTAAGTAAATATCATTTGCCAGATAATCGCAATTCAACAATTTTTTTAATCAATGCAAATAATTCGGCAATAAAATTTGTTGATGAAAATGAGTATATAAAAAATATTTTTAATAAAATAAGTGGTCAATTTAAAATCGACATTTCTAATTCAGCAGTTTATTATATATGGGATAGAGATCAATATTCGAATTCTAAAATAAAAGTTAAAGAACTTATAAATAAGTATTACAATTCTAGAGATAATGGATATGAAATGCCTGGACTATTATTGCTTAGTTATCCATCGATTGAAAGCTTTTTAATATCTTGTTATGAGGATTTTAATGATAGTAAAATAGTTGATATTAAAAGATATACAAAGTCTAAAAAATATTCATTTAGTAAAGTTGATGAAAATAAATTAATTCATGCTGCACAGGTGTTTCTAAATCGATATAGAATTATAACTAATACTAATTTCACACTTGAACAACTTGATATAAATATGAAAAATAATAATAACATTATTTTTGAATATGAAGAAAAATATAATGAATTAAATAAATATTATTACTATTTTTCATGCCTTGTTATTTCTTTGTTTGATTTGGGCATATTAGATATAATTGATTATTCAAATATTATTTTATAATGTCTTAGAAAGCATATTAATTTATGCTTTTTTCATTTATACTAAAATTTATTATAAATTTTTTATATAATAATAACAGATTATAAAGATAATAAAATATCAATAGAAGAAGTAATAAAAACACTTAATATAAGTAAATCGACATTTTTTAGAAGATTAAAAAATTATAATAAAAATTAATCTTATTATATATCAATATTATATTGACATTTATAATATTATATTGTAAAATCTAATTATAATAATATAAGAAAGTAGGTATTTAAATGAAAACTTATGCTTATAATACACCATATGGTAATATATGTTATGAAGAACCTTTCTTCTCAAACAAAAGAAGAATTTTTATTAATAATCAAGAATTAGAAAGAGTAAATAAATTAGAATATATTTATCATACTCCAGAACAAGATATTCCTGTGAAATTAAAAGGTAATGTTTTATTTGGTGCACAATTATTTTTTAATAATGATTTTACCAATGGAATTCAAGTAGCTCAAAAAAATAAATGGTATGAAATAGTTATAGTAGTTTTTATTTTTATATTTAGTTTAGTATGGGGTAATAATCGTACATTAGTTTCTATTATTCCTCTTGTTGGTGGGGCTATTGGGGGCTTTATTTCAGGTATAACTTCCGTTCTTACACTTTTTTATATGAAATATGTAACTAAACCATTATATAAAGTTTTAATAGGCTTAGCAGGTTTTGTAATTAATTTTGGCTCTTCAAAAAATTTTGTGGTTTTGTGCCCAAAAACTAGAATGAGGCACAAAATTTTTGGACGATAGGCACAAAA